>NZ_PEJT01000003.1:0-417302 GCF_002750935.1 Stenotrophomonas sp. LMG 10879 | reverse complement strand
ACCTGAACAGCTTTGACAGCATCGAGAGTCTGGAGGCTGGGCTCGTGGAGTACATCAAGTACTACAACCAAGAGCGCATCAGATTGAAATTGAAGGGCCTGAGCCCGGTACAGTACCGGGAACAGGCCCAAGCGGCCGTTTGAGCCCACCGTCCAACTCTCGGGGGTCACTTCACCTTGGGGGCTCGTAGGCGCCATCCATGGCGCCTGCGGCCCCGCCTGTCCCGGCCTCCCCGCCTCGGACAGTTGGTCGCATGCCCTCCGTAAAGCCGAGCCATGCTCGGCTGAAGGGTTGGCGGTATGTGGAAAACGCTAAGGAGGGGGCCATGCGCACCGGTATAATCGAGCCCTCTTTCATCGCTGTGGCCGCCCCCTTGAACGACACGCCCGAACCCGTCGTCTCCGAGCTGATCGACCTGCTCACCCTGGAGCGGCTGGAGGACAACCTGTTCCGCGGCCAGAGCCGCGACATCGGCACCAAGTACGTGTTCGGCGGGCAGGTGCTGGGCCAGGCCCTGGCGGCCGCCCAGGCCACGGTCGACAACGGTCGCCATGTGCACTCGCTGCACGCCTATTTCCTGCGCGCCGGCAACATCGACCATCCGATCGTCTACGACGTCGACCGTACCCGCGACGGCGGCAGCTTCTCGGTACGCCGGGTGACCGCGATCCAGCACGGCAAGGTGATCTTCTTCTGCGCGGCCTCGTTCCAGCAGGCCGAATCCGGTGCCGAGCACCAGCACAAGATGCCCGAAGTGCCGCAGCCGGAAGACATCGAACCGAACCGCCCGCTGCCGGCGGAAGTGCTTGAACGCCTGCCGATCAAGGTGCAGCGCTGGTTGTCGCGCGGTGGTCCGTTCGAGTTCCGCCATGTCTATCCGCGCGATGAACTGAACCCGCCCAAGCGCCCGCCCTACCACCAGGTCTGGCTGCGCCTGAGCGAGCGTGTTGGCGATGCTCCCGAGCTGCACCAGGCGCTGCTGGCCTACGCGTCGGACTTCCACCTGCTGGGCACGGCGACCTTCCCGCACGGCATCAGCTACTACCATCCGCACGTGCAGATGGCCTCGCTGGACCACGCAATCTGGTTCCACCGCCCATTCCGCGCCGACGACTGGCTGCTGTACTCGCTGGACAGCCCCAGCGCGCAGGACTCGCGCGGGCTGGCCCGCGGCCAGTTCTTCACCCGTGATGGCGTGCTGGTTGCCAGCACCGCCCAGGAAGGCTTGATCCGCGTGGTTCCGGACCAGGCAGCAGCGGCCGCCGTGCCGGCCAAGGATTGATCCGATGCGTCAGATTTTCAGCAGCCAGCGCGTGGAAACCGTGGAAGGCGTGGCCGAGCTCCTGCGCAGTCACGACATCCAGGTGAAGGTCACCAACGGGCGTTCGTACAAGACGCGCCGCCGCGGCCAGTTCAGCTATACCGACCTGGGCAATGCCGGTGCCTACCCGGCGGTCTGGGTCGTGCGTGCCGACGACCAGCCGCGTGCGCGCGAAATCCTGCGCGACGCCCGCCTGCTCGACACCACCCGCCGTGACCATCCGACCGCCGAATTCGCCTTCCGCGATGACGTGCAGGAAAGCACCGGTGGTCGCAGCTGGGCCTGGCGCATCCGCATCGCCCTGCTGGTGGTGATCGCCGGCGTGGCGCTGGTGATCGGCCTGCGCCATCGCGGCGCCCCTGCCCCCGCGGCCCCGGTGCCCGCCCCGCAGGCCCAGCCGCAACCGCAGCAAGCCCAACCGGCCGCGCCGGCACCGCCGGAAGAAGAGGAAGTGCGGGTCCGCATCCAGCCGGCGAAGTAGTGCCAGCCGCTGGCCGGCAACCGCAGGTAGCGCCGGGCCATGCCCGGCGAGCGCAGCGGCCTGCATCAGCGGCCACAATGCCTGACAAGACAGGCGCCGGGCGCGGCCCGGCGCTACCGGAAAAGGGCAGGTCACATTCCGCATGCGCCTCCGTCATGGGACACAATCCCTGCAGGAGCCCGCCGCCATGACGACCTTCGCCGCAAGCATCGACGACACACTGCACCGCGAACTGCCGGCCGCCAGCGGCGGCTGCCAGCATGCCTATGGGCGCATCGTGCTGGCCTGCCAGAACACGGTCACCGCCATTGCCCTGGCCATCACCGGCGACCGCCAGGCCAGCGAGGACATCGCCCAGGAAGCGTTCGTGAAGGGCTGGCAGCAGCTGCACCAGCTGCGCAGCGCGAGCAGCTTCCTGCCCTGGCTGCGGCAGATCACCCGCAACCTCGCCCGTGACTGGCTGCGCGCGCAACGTGGCCGACCGCTGAGCGGCGAGGCTGCCGAAGTGGCATTGACCATGGCAGCGGATCCGGCCCCCGGCGCGGCCGATCGCCTGCAACGGCTGGAAGAGGAAATCGCTGCCGAAGACATCATCTCCGCCCTGCCCGCCGATAGCCGCGAAGTACTGCTGCTGTATTACCGCGAGGGCCAGCATTCGCAGCAGGTCGCTGACCTGCTCGGGCTCAGTGACGCGGCGGTACGCAAGCGCCTGTCACGCGCCCGTGCGCAGGTGCGCGAGGGCCTGCTGCAGCGCTTCGGCGAATTCGCACGCAGCAGTGCACCCAGTGCAGCGTTCGCAACGGCGGTGGTGTCGATGCTGATGATCGCCGCGCCCGGCACCGCCAGCGCAGCGATCCTGCTGGGAACCGGCGTCGGCATCGGCGGCAGCAAGCTCGGACTCGGTGGCGCCAGCGCCGCCGGCGGTACCGCGATGGGCACGTTGACCGCTACGCTGGGCCAGCTGCAGATGCTGCCTGCGTCAAGCTGGGCCGCGATCATCGGCGGCGTCGTCGGTGGTGCGCTCGGCAGCTATCTCGGCGGCCGTTTCCTGCTGTCGTACGCCGAGACCGGCGCCGAGCAGGTGCAGGTTCGCCGCTTCGTCAATGTCAGCACGGGCACGAGCCTGGGCTGGTGCCTGGCCATCCTGTTTACCGTGCTGCTGCAGGCGCCGATGTGGGCGCAGCTGCTGGTGCTGGCACTGGGCCTGGTCGTGGTCAACTACCAGTGCCTGGTGACACTGCGGCGCATCATGGCGCCGCTGCTCGCGCGTGATGCAGCCCGGCGTGGGCGTCACGGGATCAACTGGAAGTACGAGTCCATGTACGGCCTGACCGGCATGATGGCGGTGAACCTGATGGTCATCGGTGCCCTGGCCTACACGATGACGCGCAGCGGCCGCCTGTAACGGACAACGCCGGCATCACGCCGGCGTTGTCGTCGATCACTGCAGTGAAAATCAGCGCTGCGGCTTCGGCGCGGCGCCGTCACGCGGGCCGCCGTGGCGCGGGCCACCGTGCATCGGGCCCTTGGCGGCGTCGAACTCGGCCTTGCTCAGCTGCCCATCCTTGTTGGTATCGGCGGCGGCGAACCAGGCGTCACGATGCTGCTTCATGCGCAGCTCGCGGTCGGCCTTGTCCAGGTAACCGTCCTTGTTGAGATCGAGCTGGTCGAAACGCTCGGCCAGGCGCGGATCGGCCTTGGCTTCCTCACGGCTGATGCGGCCATCCTTGTTCGCGTCCAGCTTGGCCCAGCGCTCGCCGCCGCGACCACCATGACGGCCGTGCTTCCAGCGCGGCAGCTCATCACGCGAGAGCTTGCCGTCCTTGTTCTTGTCCAGCTCATCGAACTTCGCGGCCAGGCGCGGGTTGGCCGCCGCTTCGCTGCGGTCGATGACGCCATCGCCATTGGCATCCAGCTTGGCCGGGCGCGGTGCCGGAGCGGTCGGGGCGTCGGCGGCCAAGGCGATACCGGTCGCGGAGGTGCCGAGCAGCAGGGCCAGCAGCAGGGGGGTACGGATCATGGGGTCACTCCTGGGAATGGGATTGGCGTCGGGGTGAACACCTCACCCTCGGAGGACAACAACGCCTGACCACGACCTCGGTTGACGTAGCCGCCGGTTCCATTCATCCGGCGGACAGTCGCCGCCATTGCGACAGGCTGGAGCTATGCTGTGCCCATGGCGAGACACGGCGACAGAGACGACGAACTGCGACTGTTCCAGACCGGTGAGCACCCCTGCGGGTACTGGCCAGACCGGGTCGCGCGCGATCTGGTGCTGGACCCGCAGGACCGTCGCCTTGGCGGGCTGTATCCGCTGGCCCTGAGCTGGGGCTTCCGCCGCAGCGGTGATCTGGTCTATCGCCCGCACTGTGCGAACTGCCACGCCTGCGTCGCCGTGCGCATCCCGGTGGCCCGCTTCGCGCCGGACCGCAGCCAGCGCCGCTGCGCCGCCCGCAATGCCGACCTGGAAGTGCGCATCACCGCAGCCATGCCGCGTGAGGATCTGTTCGAGCTGTACCACCGCTACCTGGTGCATCGTCATGCCAAGGGCGGCATGGACGACCACGGCCCGCACGAGTTCGAGCAGTTCCTGATCGGCAGCTGGTCGCACACGCGCTTCATGGAAATGCGCCTGCCCGGCCACGACGGCCAGCCCAGCCAGCTGCTGGGTGTGGCGGTGACCGATGTGACCGAGCACGGGCTGTCGGCGGTCTATACCTTCTTCGACCCCGCCCATGCCGCGCGCGGGCTGGGTACCTTCGCGATCCTGCAGCAACTGGAGTGGGCCCGCCGCGAGGGCCTGCCACACCTGTACCTGGGCTACTGGATACGTGAGCACCAGAAGATGGATTACAAGCGACGCTACCGCCCGCTGGAGGCCTACGACGGCCGCCGCTGGCATGATTTCGATGACGATCTGGACGGACGCTGACAAACCACTGACACCGGGCCGGGTGCACAATACGGCCATGAACGCCAAACCCCTGATCCTCGGCCTGGCCCTGCTCTGTGGCGCCACCGCTCCCGCTTTCGCCACGTCCCCCGCGATGACCGAAAAACCGTCTGCAGCGCTGCGCCTGGCTACCTACAACACCTCGCTGTATTCGGACGAAGCCGGCGGCCTGATCGCGGAGCTGGAAGGCGACAGCGAACACGCGCGCAAGATCGCCGCGGTACTGCAGCAGGCGCGCCCTGACCTGGTGCTGCTGAACGAGTTCGACTTCGACGACGCCCATCGCGCCGCCGACCTGTTCCAGAAGCGCTACCTGGAAGTGGCCCAGCCCGGTGGCGGCAAGCCGCTGCACTTCGCCTACCGCTACCTGGCACCGGTGAACACCGGCGTGCCCAGCGGCCTGGACCTGGACAACAACGGCGTGGTCGGTGGCGAAGGCCGCGGTCGCGGCAACGACGCTTGGGGCTACGGCCTGCACCCGGGGCAGTACGGCATGCTGGTGCTGTCGCGATACCCGATCGACGAAGCCAAGGTGCGCAGCTTCCAGCTGCTGAAGTGGAGTGCGATGCCCGGCGCGATCCGCCCGATCGATCCGCGTACCGGCAAGAGCTTCTACAACGACACCGTCTGGTCGCAGCTGCGACTGTCGTCGAAGTCGCATTGGGATGTGCCTGTAAAGACCCCGGCCGGCGTGGTGCACGCGCTGGTCTCGCACCCGACCCCGCCGGTGTTCGACGGCCCGGAAAAGCGCAACGCCGCGCGCAACCACGACGAACTGCGCCTGTGGCAGGAATACCTGTCCAAGGGTGACAAGCCGTGGTTGTGCGACGACAAGGGCCAGTGCGGCGGCCTGGCCCAGGATGCACGCTTTGTCATTCTTGGCGACCTCAACAACGATCCGGTCGATGGTGATGGCCGCCACGAGGCGATCGTCGAACTGATCGAGAACGCCCGCGTGCTGCGCTACCCCACCCCGCGCAGCGTCGGCGCCGAGCAGACCAGCCTGGCCTATGCGGCCAAGGGCATCACCCGCAAGGGCGCACCGTTCCATGCCACCGGCGACTTCGGCCCGAAGTCCGGCACCATGCGCCTGGACTACGTGCTGCCCTCGATCGGTTTCGAGTACCTCGGCAGCGGGGTGTTCTGGCCGGCCAATGAAAGTGCCGAAGCGAAGATCGCCGACGGCAGCGACCACCACCTGGTGTGGGTGGACGTGAAGCCGTAAGTCGGTGTTGATGGGATACCGGTGTTGATGGGATACCGACCAACGGTCGGTACCCACCGGAAATCTGTACCGACCAACGGTCGGTACCCACTGGAATGCGGCCGCCGGGCATGGCCCGGCGCTACCGATTTACGGGCGCAGTTCGACGCCGATGGCCTCGGCCGCATCGCGGGCGATGGCGCGCGCTTTTTCAATCGTGTCCGCGCGCGCCAGAGTCACACCAACGCGGCGATGGCCATGCACGCTGGGCTTGCCGAACAGGCGCACGGCGGTGTCCGGCACCTGCAGCGCGGCGGCCACGTTGTTGAAGTACGGCACGCCCTCGCCATGTGCCAGCAGCGCGCACGAGGCCGACGCGCCACTCTGGCGGATCACCGGAATCGGCAGGCCGAGGATGGCCCGCGCATGCAGCGCGAACTCGCTGAGTTCCTGCGATACCAGCGTCACCAGGCCTGTGTCATGCGGACGCGGCGATACTTCGCTGAACCAGACCTCGTCGCCCTTAACGAACAGCTCGACACCGAACAGGCCCCAGCCACCGAGGTCGTCGGTGATCGCGCGCGAGATCTCCTCGGCACGCGCCAGTGCCTTGTCCGACATCGGCTGCGGCTGCCAGCTTTCGCGATAGTCGCCATCCTTCTGCAGGTGCCCGATCGGCGCGCAGAACGAGGTGCCACCGGCATGGCGCACGGTCAGCAGGGTGATCTCGTAATCGAAGTCGATGAAACCCTCGACGATGCAGCGGCCGGCACCGGCACGGCCGCCGGTCTGCGCGTACTCCCAGGCCGGGGCGATGTCCGCCTCGCTGCGCAGCGTGCTCTGGCCCTTGCCCGAGGACGACATCACCGGCTTGACCACGCACGGCAGGCCGATCGCAGCCACGGCGTCGCGGTACTCGGCCTCGGTATCGACAAAGCGGTACGGCGAGGTCGGCAGGCCCAGCGTCTCGGCGGCCAGGCGGCGGATGCCCTCACGGTCCATGGTCAGGCGCGCCGCACGCGCAGTCGGAATCACCCGCAGGCCCTGCTCCTGTTCCAGCTGCACCAGGGTCTCGGTATGGATCGCCTCGATCTCCGGCACCACCAGGTGCGGCTGCTCCTGCGCGATCAACTGGCGCAGGGCCATCGCATCCAGCATGTCGATCACGTGCGAGCGGTGTGCCACCTGCATGGCCGGGGCATCGGCGTAACGATCGGCGGCAATCACTTCCACGCCCAGCCGCTGCAGCTCGATGGCCACCTCCTTGCCAAGTTCGCCCGAGCCCAGCAGCAGCACGCGGGTGGCGGAGGGGGACAGCGGGGTTCCAAGCTTGGCCATGGCGGGGTTCCAGCAGCAATGTGAAGGCGGGTGGGCATTCTATCCGGTCCAGCCGCAGCCCTTGAGGAAGCCCAGCCGACGAACGGTAACCCGCATGTGATATCACTTTGATATCTTCATTTCGAACCCTCAAGGACGTACCGCCATGAAAGAGAAGTCGCTGTCCTCCCTCAACGGCCTCGGCGCGCTCGCCGGGTCCCTGGTCGTGGCCCTCGCCGGTGGCGCCCTGTTCGTGGCCGGGGTTGCGGCGAAGGCCAGCACCGGCTCGCCCAACGTGCTGCTGCTCCTGGCCGGACTGCTGATCGGCGCGCTGGCCCTGGTCGCACTGGCCGGCCTGTACACCGTGCAGCCCAACCAGGCGGCGGTGGTCAGCCTGTTCGGCAAGTACGTAGGCACCGTCAAGGACAACGGCCTGCGCTGGAACAATCCCTTCTTCAGCAAGCGCCGCGTGAGCCAGCGCGTGCGCAATTTCGAGAGCGGCAAGCTGAAGGTCAACGAGCTGGACGGCAGTCCGATCGAGATCGCCGCGGTGATCGTCTGGCAGGTGGTCGACGCCTCCGAAGCGGTCTACAACGTGGACGACTACGAGAGCTTCGTGCACATCCAGTCCGAATCGGCGCTGCGCGCGATGGCCACCAGCTACCCCTACGACCAGCACGAGGACGGCCAGCTGGCACTGCGCAGCCACGCCAGCGAGATCTCCCAGCACCTGAAGAACGAACTGGCCGAGCGCCTGGCCGATGCCGGCGTGCAGGTGATCGATGCGCGCATCAGCCACCTCGCCTACGCCGCTGAAATCGCCCAGGCAATGCTGCAGCGGCAGCAGGCCAATGCGGTCATCGCCGCTCGCACGCGCATCGTTGCCGGTGCGGTCGGCATGGTCGAGATGGCGCTGGCCGAACTGCAGAAGAACGGCGTGGTGCAGCTGGACGAGGAGCGCAAGGCGCACATGGTCAGCAACCTGTTGACCGTGCTGTGCTCGGACCGCGGCACGCAGCCGGTCGTCAACACCGGCTCGCTGTACTGAGCCACCCTCGCAACGGGGCGCCCCACCGCCCCGCCAGGAGTCTGCATGAGCGAGAAAAAAGCCTACCCGCTGCGCATCAACGCCGAGGTCCTGGCGGCCGCACAGCGCTGGGCGGACGATGAACTGCGCAGCCTCAACGCGCAGATCGAATACGTGCTGCGCGACGCACTGCGCAAGGCAGGACGCCTGCCGAAACCCAAGCCATCGCCGGAGGACAAGGAATGAGCAAGCGCTGGAGCTACCTGACCGTCGAGGTCAAGACCACCATGATGGGCCTGCAGAAAACCGACGACATCCAGGCCGAACTCAGCCGCCAGGGCCAGCTGGGCTGGGAACTGGTCAACATCATCATCCCGGCGCCGATGCGCCCGGCCCTGCTGGTCTTCAAGAAGGAGCTGTGACCATGAGCGCACGCCGTTCGTTGCTTGCTGTGGCCCTCGCCCTGTTGTCCGCCAGTGCAGCCGCGGGTGAACCGCAGCAGGTCGCAGCACGCCTGCTCGATCACCTGCAGGCCGGGCGGATCGCCGATGCCGAAGCCATGCTGACCCCGCAGATGGCCGCGGCCGTGCCTGCCGACAAGCTGCAGGGCCTGTGGCAATCACTGGGTGAACTGAAGCAGCGCGGGCCGGCGCACAGCAGCGAGCAGCAGGGCCTGCACCTGGTGGAAGTACCGCTGCAGTTCGCCAGTGGTGCGGTGATCGCGCAGGTGGCGGTGAACGCGCAGGACAAAGTAGCAGGTCTGCTGCTGCGCCCTGCCCCGGCCGCCAAGGCACCGCCGCCGCCGGCCGACGCGAACTACAGCGAAGCCGATTTCAGCGTGCCGCAGGCGCGCGGTGCGCTGCCCGGCACACTGGCCCTGCCCAAGGGCAAAGGGCCGTTCCCGGCCGTAGTGCTGGTGCACGGCTCCGGCCCGCAGGATCGCGACGAAACCATCGGTGGCAACCGCCCGTTCCTGGACATCGCGCGCGGCCTGGCCGCGCACGGCATCGCAGTGCTGCGCTACGACAAGCGCACCCATGCCCGCCCGCAGGATTTCCAGAGCGGCAGCTTCAACGTGGATGACGAGACCACCGACGACGCCGTTGCGGCACTGAGCGCGTTGGCGGCGGACCCACGCATCGACGGCAAGCGGATCTTCGTGCTCGGCCACAGCCAGGGCGGCATGCTCGCCCCGCGCATCGCCAGCCGCTGGCCACAGGCGCGCGGTGCGATCCTGTGGGCCGCACCGGCACGCACGTTGCTTGAACTGCTGCCCGAGCAGAACCGCTATCTGCTGTCGCTGGACGGCTCGATCAGTGCGCCTGAGCAGGCGTTCCTGGACAAGCTGGCGGCGCAGATCGCCGCCGCCCGCAGCGACACGCCTGCAGCCGCCAGCGAACTGCCACTGGGCGTGCCGCAGACGTTCTGGAAAAGCATCGAAGCAGTGAACGCACGTGGCGATGCGGTGGCGCTGAAAAAACCACTGCTGATGCTGCACGGCGGCCGCGACTTCCAGGTACCGCAAACGGATTGGGCACTGTGGAAAACAGCCTTGGCTGATCGCACGGACGTGCAATGGAAGGCCTACCCTGCCCTCAACCACATTGGCATCGCCGGCAGCGGCTCCAGTTCATTGAAGGAATATGCGCGGCCGGGCCACGTCGATGGGCAGCTGATCGATGACGTCGCGCATTGGGTGGAGTCGCAACGATGAGCGGCAGTGATGCACGTCCGTTCGACGTCGCCGAGAGCTCCTCGCTGCGAGTGCTGTGGGTGCTGCTGCCCCTGCTGGCGGTACTGGGCGTCGGCATCTGGTCGCAGCTGCACGACAGCCGCACCGACGCTCCCTGGATGGAGGTCACGCTGTCGCCCCCGTTTTTCCTGATGGGTGGCAGCGCGGCATGGAGCCTGGCGGTGATCGTGCTGATGGGCGTCGGCCTGGGCTGGGCGTTTTTCCGCCGCCGGGTGGAGCTGGCAGATAACGTACTGGACGTGCGTTCGACGCTGTACCGTCGCCGCACGCCGGTGGCCGACCTGCTGCTGGATCAGGCGGAGGTGGTCGACCTGGGCCGTGATCGCCGCTATGGCATCCGCTTCAAGACCAACGGCTACAGCATGCCCGGCTTCTACTCCGGACACTTCCGCCTGCAGGGCGGCGGCAAGGGCTTTGCCCTGGTCACCGACCGCGCACGCACACTGGTGATTCCGGTGCGCGGCGGCAGCACCCTGCTGCTCAGCCTGGAGCGCCCGCAGGCGCTGCTGGAGGCGCTGCGCAAGGTGGCCGCCACGGCGCCACGGCAGTAAGCTGGATCGATGCACCGCACCACTCCGCTGTTGATCAATACCGAGGCCGTTGAATTGTGGCCGGCCGCACTGCTGCGCGCGCGCAGCAATCTCGACGCCCGGCTGCTGGCGCGCGCGCAATGGGTACTGCGGCGCAAGCAGGATGGCCGCTACCTGGCGGCGGTACTGGCGCACGGCGTGCACTCGCTGGTGCCGCGTCTGCCGCGCGAACCGGGCGTGGAGGAAGCGCTGGCGTTGCTGGACGGCGCGCGGTCACGGCCGTTTGGCGCTGCACTGGACGAGCAGTGGCTGCCACTGGCCGGCCTGCAGCAGCGCCTGCAACAGTTGGGCCTGGATGCGCAGCGCTATGCGCAGGACAGTGGGCTGGCGCTGGAGGCCGAGCCCTGCCTGCTGCACTTCGCAGGACGTGACCGCTTCGCGCGCCCGCTGTGGCTGCGCCGCGGCGCAGCGCAGGGCTGGCGGCGGATGCGCCTGCACGCTGCGCGGGACGGCATTGCACTGGACGCGATCTCCGGCTTCCGCAGCCATGCGTATCAGCTCGGCATTTTCGAGCGCAAGCTGGCGCGCGGGCAGAGCGTGCCGCAGATCCTGCAGGTCAATGCCGCGCCCGGTTTCAGCGAACACCACAGTGGTCACGCGCTGGATATCGGCACACCGGGGGACGCGCCGGCAGAAGAGACCTTCGAGGCGACGGCCGCGTTTGCGTGGCTGCAGGCCAATGCGGGAACGCACAGGTTCCATCTGAGCTATCCGCGCGACAACCCGCATGGGATCGTCTACGAGCCGTGGCACTGGTGCTGGAAACCGGCCAACGGCTGAGCCCCTCGTGGCGAAGGCCTGGAGCAGTCCGTGCATGGCCGCGGGCGGGATGAACTTGCGGGGGCCGCCGTAAATCCATCCCTGGAGGCTTGGGCGCCGCATCCATGCGGCTTACACCCCCGCAAGCTCACCCCGCCCGCGTCCCGGAATTTTTCCGCGTGCGTTCACCACGGAATTGAACAAACAAAAAAAACAAAGGCGGGTCGCTGCGCTTGAAGCCGGGCATGGGCCGGCGCTACCGATGCGTGGGCGCTGCGGTCAGCGTCTCAACGCGTTGATAGCCAGCAGTACCCATCCGGCCATCAGCGTGGTGCCGCCTACCGGCGCCAGCCGCGTCGGCCACTGCCACAGCGCACCGCCCAGCAGGCTGCCGGAGAACAGCAGCACGCCCAGCAGCAACACATACAACGCCAGATGCGCGATCGCGCCCTGCGCGCGCGGGCCGAGAGCCACCAGTACCGCACCGTGGGCAAACGCGTACAACGCCGCCATGTTCAGGTGCTGCTGCGCCAGCGGATCGGACACGCCATGCGCGGCATAGGCGGACAGACCGATCGAGGCGGCCGCCAGCAGCGCCCCCAGGCAGGCCAGCAACGACGGTTTACGCGCGCGTCGTTCGGAATTGAACATGACAGCTCCTTGCGCAATGCCCGACACCGGGCTCGGGATGAAAAAAAACGCGCCGCAGGAAGCGGCGCGTTTTCGTGTCCAACACTACATGGGTCAGCCGAGGCTTACTTGACGGCCCAGTAGATGTCGTACGTCGCTTCCGGGGTGAACGACTTGTCCACGCCGTCCTTCCAGGTTTCGTACGGACGGTCGATGACTTCGTTGCCCGAGGTCACGGCCCAGGCGCGCAGGGCGCTGCGGGCAACGTCCAGACCTGCCATGTGGCCGGTGTAGGCCGCATGCGCCGAACGGTGCGGAGCAACGCGGACGTACTTGACCGGAGCGCCACCGTCGATCTTGACGGTCAGCTGTTCGGCCGGCACGCCTTCGGCACCCTTCTTCTTCACCGGCTGGGCGATGTCGAAGGCGTACTTCTCAGCACCGAAATCGGTGGTGATGATACGCAGCGGACCTGCGGCTTCCAGGCCATTGGCCTCGATCACGCGCTTGATCCACTCCTGGTTGTCCTTGATGGACTTGGTGATGGAGTCCTGGCCGCGGTCGACGTTGCCGGCGGTGACGACCAGCAGGTCCTCGGCCGGGACATCGACGATGCCCAGATCGGTCAGCGGCGCTTCGGAAGTGCGGTAGTCGACATTCGGCACGGTGGCCAGCATGTTCGCCATGCGCGACAGACCCATCTTGATGTCATCGCCGATCTGGCGGCTGACATACAGGCCTGCGTAGCGGCCGAACAGGTCGAAGCCGTACTTCACCGAGTAGTCCTGGGTGATCTTGACGTTGCGACCGCCCTTGCCGGTCGGCTCCAGGGTGAAGGTGGTGACCTTGTCGTGACCCTTGGAGGCATCGTCGACGGCGATCACAACACGCTTGTTCTCTTCGGCTTCGGTCACCTTCCAGGAACCGGTGCCCAGGTCCTTGGAGGTGAAGTCGAGAGTGGCACCGACGCCGGAGGCCGGGCCGGACAGCTTCAGTTCAACGGCGGGATCGCGCAGTACCAGCGGGTTCCAGTCCTTGAAGCGGCGCAGACTGCTGACCGTGTCGTACACGATCGTCATCTTGCGGTTGGTCTCGATGCTTTCGGTGATGTGACGCTCGCCCGGCAGACAGACGCCAATGATGACGAACAGGCCAGCCACGATCCCCAAGGCGATCAGGAACTCGATAATACGGGTCATTCAGAGAGTCTCCGGGGCCGATCCCACGGCCGGGTTGATTGAAGCGAAGCGCCAATCCTAGCAGGCTTCGCGGGCATTGGTTATCGGGATTGGCGCACCGGTTTCCGTGCCGGCGGCGCATTTGTATGCACAAAGAATTCGAAGGGTAACGCATCCGCGTACCCGGCAAGTAGGGGGCAAACAGGGGTCAACCCTGAATCCGGCCCCGGCCTGCATGCCAAGTCGTTGTCGCTAAAGGATTTTCCTCACACCAACTGGAGTTCAAACGCTTTCAGGACCGCACGCGTACGGTCGCGCACGCCCAGTTTGGAGAGGATGTTGGACACATGGTTCTTGATCGTGCCCTCGGCGACCCCCAGCGAATTGGCGATCTCCTTGTTGGAGAAACCGCTGGCCATCAGCCGCAGGATCTCGGTCTCACGGTCGGTCAGCGGGTCGGGACGGTCCAGGCTGACGAAGTCGTTGCGCATGTGCTCCAGCCCGGACAGCAGGCGCTGGGTCACCGCCGGCTGCACCAGCGAACCGCCATCGGCCACCGTGCGGATCGCCCCGACCAGCTGCGCCAGGGTCACATCCTTGAGCAGGTAGCCCTTGGCACCGGCCTTCAGCCCGGCCAGCACCAGCTGGTCATCGTCGAAGGTGGTCAGGATGATGGTCGGCGGCAGCTGTTCCTGCCGTGACAGCACCTGCAGCGCCTCCAGCCCGGACATCACCGGCATGCGCATGTCCATCAGGACCACGTCCGGACGGATCTGCGGGATCAGCTCGACCGCCTGGCGGCCATCGGCGGCCTCGGCCACCACTTCGATGCCGTCGTCGAGCGCCAGCAGCGAGCGGATCCCCTGCCGCACCAGGGTTTGGTCGTCGACCAGGCAGACGCGAATCATCAACGCACTCCTTCAGGAACCTGGGTAAGGGCCGCCAGCACCGTTGCCGGTACCGTCGCCCGCAGCCGGAAGCCTTCGCCGGGGCGGGTCTCCACCTGCAGCTGGCCTCCACATTGTTGCAGGCGTTCGCGCATGCCGCGCAAACCATTGCCCACATTGACCGTTTCCGCCCCGACACCGTCGTCGCGGGCCTCCACCACCACCAGGTCCGGGACCTCACGGTACACCCGCAGCCACAGGTGGCGGGCGCCGGCATGGCGCACCGTGTTGGTGATGATCTCCTGGGTGCAGCGCAGCAGCACGTGGGCCCGCTGCGGGTCTTCCACGTTCAGCGGCTCCTCGATCTCCAGCTGGATGTCCAGCGAAGGCACGTGCTCGGTCAGCGGACGCAGGGCAGCGGCCAGGTCGATGGCGCCGGTCTCGCGCAGCTGGCTGACCACCTCGCGCACGTTGCCCAGCAGCAGCTTGGCCAGGGCATGCGAGCGCTTCACGTGCTCCAGCGCCTGGCCCTCGGCCAGGTGGCCAGCCACTTCCAGGTTCAGGGTCAGCGCGGTCAGCTGATGGCCCAGCAGGTCATGCAGTTCGCGCGAAATGCGGGTGCGCTCGTTCACCCGTGCGCTTTCGGCCAGCAGCGCACGGGTGGCGCGCAGTTCGGCATTGAGCCGGCGCTGCTCCTCGCGCGCCTCGGCCTGACGGCGGGCCACCAGCGCGATCACGAACACGAAGCTGGAGAAGCCCATGTAACCGACGGCCTGCAGCACGGCGATGACCGGCGGGAAGCCCAGAGGCTGGATGTAGACCGGCAGCACGGCCAGGTTGCTGGCCACCAGCCACACCACGCCGATGCGCGGGCCCAGCAGCCAAGGCAGCAGGCCGGCCACCACCATCAGCAGGATGCTGCCCAGCGCGGTGCCGGAGAAATAGCTCACGCCGATCGCGCAGGCCGTCAGCAGGATCAGCGCGGCATGGTCGAAGAAGCCGGGCCGGCTTTCGCCCAGCGAGCGGGTCAGCACCCAGTACACGAAGCCGAAGGCCAGGTAGGCCGAGGCCCAGGGAATGATCCGGAAGCCGGCCTCGCCGTCCAGGCTCTCCAGCGTCAGCGACACCGGGTCGATCAGGTAGATCGCAAGCCAAAGGCCGACGGTGCCCCAGGTGAACAACCCGGAGTAGCGCAGCATCGCATTGTGGTTGAGTCGGGCCAGCATGGCCCATCGTAGCCTGTGCGCGTCAGGGCCCAAGGGCATAAAGTCATGTTCGGCGCGGTCCCCTGTTCATGCCGCAGCCCACCCCGGGCATGCAATAATCATGCTCAGGGTCCGTACATGGGACCAACCGCGTTACCCCACGGAGTCACAATGTCGATTGTCATCCGCGACGTGCGCGAGCACGAGCTCGATTCCGTCCTGGCTTTGAACAACAATGCTGGCCTGGCCATCCTTCCCCTGGATGCCGAGCGCCTGCGCCTGTTCTATGCAACCGCTGAGTATTTCCGCGTCGCCGAGCGCGACGGCAACCTGGCCGGCTTCCTGATCGGCTTCGGCAGCGACAGCCAGCACGACAGCAGCAATTTCGCCTGGTTCAAGCAACACCTGGACACCCCCTTCTTCTATATCGACCGCATCGTGGTCGCCAGCCGCCGCCGCGGTGGTGGTGTCGGCCGTGCGTTCTACGCCGATGCGCAGAGCTTCGCCGAGCTGCGCTACCCGCAGATGACCTGCGAAGTGTTTCTCGACCACGGCGCTGATGCCGCCCTGCTCTTCCACGGCAGCTTCGGCTTCCGCGAGCTGGGCCAGAACACCATGCCGCAGGTGGACGTGCGGGCCAGCATGCTGGCCAAGGAACTGTGCAGCTTCCCGTGGGTGAACGAAACCTACGGCGGCAAGCTGCCCGATGTGGCGTGGGCACGCGACCGGCAGCTGCCGGCGCAGGCACAGCGGTCGACGGGGACTTGAGCGTGGCGGTGAATTTCGATTACGAACAGGCCGGTGAACTGAAGATCGGCCAGGTGGGCATCGCCAACCTGCGCATCCGCACCCTCGATGTTGAACGCCTCGTGCAGGAAATGCAGGAGCGGGTGAGCCGTGCGCCGAAGCTGTTCGGCCGGGCGGCGGTGATCCTCGACTTCGGCGGCCTCAGCCAGGTGCCCGACGTAGCGACGGCACAGGCGCTGGTGGATGGCCTGCGCAGTGCCGGCGTACTGCCGGTGGCACTGGCCTATGGCACCAGCGCGGTCGACCTGCTGTCGCAGCAGCTCGGCCTGCCGCTGCTGGCCAAGTTCCGCGCCCAGTACGAGCGCGCCGAGGCAGAGCCTGCCCCGCCGCCGGCACCCGCACCGGAACCGCGGCGTGCCGCACGGGCCGAGGCGAAGGCCGCACCGGCAGCGGCTCCGGCCACGCCGATGGGCAAGGCGGCCGATGCCGCCGCGCCACAGCCGGGGCGCATGCAGCTGGGCAACGTGCGTTCGGGCCAGCAGCTGTATGCGGAAAACTGCGACCTGACCGTGATGGCCACCGTCGGCGCCGGCGCCGAGGTCATCGCCGATGGCAGCATCCATATCTACGGAACCCTGCGCGGCCGTGCGCTGGCAGGGGCCCAGGGCAACACCGCGGCACGCATTTTCTGCCGTGATTTCCATGCGGAACTGGTCGCCATTGCAGGCCATTACAAGGTGCTGGACGATGTACCGGAAACCCTGCGCGGCAAGGCCGTGCAGGTGTGGCTGGAACAGGACCAGATCAAGATCGCTGCGCTGGACTGACGCAGCACCTCAAACAGAATCATCAGGAGAAGTCCTTTGGCTGAAATCATCGTAGTCACCTCCGGCAAAGGCGGCGTCGGCAAGACCACTTCCAGCGCCAGCCTTGCCTGCGGCCTGGCAAAGCGTGGCAAGAAGGTGGCGGTGATCGACTTCGACGTCGGCCTGCGCAACCTCGACCTGATCATGGGCTGCGAACGCCGCGTGGTGTACGACTTCGTCAATGTCGTGCACGGCGAAGCCACCCTCAAGCAGGCCCTGATCAAGGACAAGCGCTTCGACAACCTGTTCGTGCTGGCTGCCTCGCAGACCCGCGACAAGGATGCGCTGACCCAGGAAGGCGTGGGCAAGGTCCTGAAGGACCTGGCCGCCGACGGCTTCGACTACATCATCTGCGACTCCCCGGCCGGCATCGAGAAGGGCGCCTTCCTGGCGATGTACTTCGCCGACCGCGCGGTGGTGGTGGTGAACCCGGAAGTGTCCTCGGTACGCGACTCGGACCGCATCATCGGCCTGCTCGACTCGAAGACCCACAAGGCCGAATCCGGCCAGGACGTGCCGGCCTTCCTGCTGCTGACCCGCTACACCCCGGTGCGCGTGGAAAGCGGCGAGATGCTCAGCATCGCCGACGTCGAGGAGGTCCTTGGCCTGAAGGCGATCGGCGTGATCCCCGAATCGGGCGACGTGCTCAATGCCTCCAACAAGGGCGAGCCGGTCATCCTGGACGGCGAATCCGCTGCCGGCCAGGCCTATGACGACGCCGTCGCACGCATCCTCGGCGAAGAACGCCCGATGCGCTTCACCAACGTCGAGAAGAAGGGCTTCTTCAGCAAGCTGTTCGGAGGGTAAGCATGGGCCTGTTTGATTTCCTCAAAGCGAAGAAGACCACCGCCGAAACCGCCAAGAACCGCCTGCAGATCATCATCGCGCAGGAGCGCAGCCACCGTGGCGGTCCCGACTACCTGCCACTGCTGCAGCGCGAGCTGCTGGAAGTGATCAAGAAGTACGTCAACATCGACGTCGATGCAGTGAAGGTGGACCTGGTCAAGGATGGCCAGCACGACGTGCTGGACATCTCCGTGGCGCTGCCTGAAGGCCCGGACAAACCCTGACCCCCTGCCCCGCCCGTGCCTGCATGGGCGGGGCTGCCTGACCCGCATGACTGATACCACGCCCGAACCGAACGTTACCCGCGTCGGCGACATCGCCTTCGCCGATGCACAGCGCCTGCTCGCTGCCCATGAGCTGCGCCTGCACCACGTTGCGGCCGGCGAACCGATCCCGGGCAGTTACTGGGGCGAGCCCGAGGCCGGCATCATCGCCAGCGACGTGTACGTGCGCGATGACACACCGGTGCATTCGATGCTGCATGAGGCCTGCCACCTGATCGTGCTGCCGCCGGAGCGGCGCGCGCAGGTGCATACCGACGCCACCGATTCGGTGCCGGAAGAAGACGCCACCTGCTACCTGCAGATCGTGCTGGCCGGGCACCTGCCGGGGGTTGGCAGTGCGCGGTTGATGGCCGACATGGATGCGTGGGGGTATACGTATCGGCTGGGGTCGACGAAGGCGTGGTTCGAGCAGGATGCGGAAGACGCAAAAGCGTGGTTGATCGAACGCGGTTTGCCGGTGGCGTGATCCCCCGTGAACCGGGGTCAGATCCCTTTTGCACAGCAAAAGGGATCTGACCCCATCGCCCCGACCGTTGAATGATCAACCCTGCCCTGCCAGCGCGCGCAGGGTGATGCCCACCACATATGCCAGATAGGTGCCGGTGGCATACCCCATCGTGCCCAGCAGCACGCCCACCGGCGCCAGCGCCGGATGGAACGCGGCGGCCACCACCGGCGCCGAGGCCGGACCACCGATGTTCGACTGCGAACCGATCGCGAAGTAGAAGAACGGCACCTTCAGCAGCTTGCCCAGGCACCACAGCAGCACGATGTGCACGCTGATCCAGATGATGCCGAGCAGGAACAGCCACGGGCGATCCAGCAGCGCCAGCAGATCCATCTGCATGCCGATACAGGCGATCAGGAAATACAGCAGCAGCGAGCCCAGTCGCGAGGCGCCCGCGCCTTCCAGGGTGCGTGCACGGGTGAAGCTCAGGCCCAGGCCGAGCGTGGTCGACAGCACCACCACCCACACGAATGGCGCATCCAGGCTGAACTGCGATGCCCAGCTGACATTGACCTTGAACCAGGCCGCCAGCGGCGCGCCGATGGCGTGGGCAAGACCAACGCCACCGAAGGCCACGGCCAGGATAAGCATCAGGTCGGTGAGGCTGGGAATGCGCTCGTGCTCGGCCTGGAAGCGCGCGATGCGCTCCTTCAGTTCATCGATGGCCGAGGTATCGGCGCCACTGCGCGCATCGATCTTCGCCGCGCGCCCGGCGAGGAAGATCAGCGCCGCCATCCACACGTAGCCAACCCCCACATCGACCACCGCGAACTGGCCGAAGGTGGTCGCATTGACGTCGAACACTTCGCGCATCGCCAGCATGTTGGCACCACCGCCGATCCAGCTGCCGGCCAGTGCGGCCATGCCGGCCCAGGTATCGCCGGCGACGGTATCGGGATGGATCGCACGCATCACCAGGAACGCCACGACCGCACCCAGCATGATGCTGGCCGAGGCGCCCAGGTACATCAGCACCAGCTTCGGCCCCAGCCGCAGGATGCCCTTGATGTCGACCGCCAGGGTCAACAGGATCAGCGCCGCCGGCAGCAGGATGTCACGCGCGACCGGGTTGTACAGCTTGGTGTTCTGCCCGTCGATCAGGCCGAACGTGTTGTAGATGCCCGGCAGCAGGTAACACAGCAGCAGCGCCGGCACGAAGGTATAGAAGCGCTTCCACAGGCCCTGCTCGCGCGAAGCGGTCCAGAACACGGCGCCGAGGGTGGCGGCGATCAGGCCGAAGACGACGATGTCGTTCTGGATCAGGGCAGTCGAAGGCATGCAGGCGCTCTTGTTCGGGGTCGGATCCCTTTCGCCATGCGAAAGGGCTCTGACCCCAGGGACGGTCGATGGCGGGGCCAGAGCCCTTCCGCCGTGCGGAAGGGATCCGATCCCTCGGCGCTACATCAGTTGCCGATGTGCTGCTTCAGCCAGGCGTTGACGGTGTCATGCCACAGGATGCTGTTGTTCGGCTTCAGCACCCAGTGGTTTTCATCCGGGAAGTACAGGAACTTCGACTCGATGCCCTGGCGCTGGGCAGCGGTGAACGCGGCCAGGCCCTGCTCGACCGGAATGCGGAAGTCCTGCTGGCCGTGGATCACCAGGATCGGCTTCTTCCAGTCAGCCACGTGGTTGACCGGATTGAACTTCTCATAGTTCGCCGCCTTCTGGTACGGGGTACCGCCCTGCTCCCACTCGGTGAACCACAGTTCTTCGGTGGCGTAACCCATCATGCGCTGGTCGAACACGCCATCATGGTTGACCAGGCACTTGAACGGGCTGTTCCAGTTGCCGGCGATCCAGTTGACCATGAAGCCGCCGTAGCTGGCGCCCAGCGCGCAGGCCTTGTCACCGTTGAGGAAGTCGTACTTCTTCAGCGCCGCGCTCCAGCCCTTCTGCAGGTCTTCCAGCGGACGGTCGCCCCAGTGCTGGCTGATCGCATCGGTGAAGGCCTGGCCGTAACCGGTGGAGCCATGGAAGTCGATCATCACCACGGCGTAGCCCTGGCCCGCATAGGTCTGCGGGTTCCAGCGGTAGCTCCAGCCATTGCCGAAGCTGCCCTGCGGGCCGCCGTGGATCAGGAACGCGACCGGGTACGACTTGCCTTCCTGGTAGTTGTGCGGCTTGACCACATAGCCATGCACGGTGTCGTTGTTCCAGCCCTTGAACTCGAACTGCTCGTAGTCACCGAAGGACACGTCCTTCAGCACCTCGCCAGCGGCGGGGGTCAGCGCGCGCAGCGCGCCAATCGGCTCACCAGCAGCAGGCAGCAGGCCGACCAGCACCTGGTCGTTGCTCTTCAGGCTGTTGCGGGTGATGGCCACGCTGTTGCCGGCCACGTCCACAGCAGTGACGCTGCCGTCGCCGATCAGCTTGGTGGCCTTGCCGCTGGCCACGTCGATCTGGAACAGCGGATGTTCGCCGAGGTCGTCGGCAGTGGTGTAGATGCTGCCGCCGTCGGCGGACAGGGTGATGCCACCGGCCGAACGGTCCCACTGCGGAGCGATCTCGCGCGTCTTGCCGCTGGCCAGGTCCATCGCCATCAGGCCGAAACGATCGGCTTCGAAGCCCGGGCGCTTCATCGCGCGGTAGAACAGGGTCTTGCCGTCGGCGCTGAACACCGGGCCGGCATCCCAGGCCGGGTTGGACGCGGTCAGGTTGACCGGCGCCTGCTTGCCGGCGGCATCGAAGCGGTACAGGTCGAAGTTGGTCGACCACGACTCCTGCTTGCCGGCCACGCGGATGCTGGCGACCACGCTGCTGCCATCCGGCGACCACGCGAAATCATCATTGCCACCGAACGGCTTGGACGGAGCATCGCCATCGATGGTCGCGCTCAGCGCCGAAGCGCCCTTGACCGCACCGGACTTGGCTGCCGGCAACGGGGCGACGAACAAGGTGTTTCGGCGGCCGTCGTTCCAGGTATCCCAGTGGCGCACGAACAGCGAATCGAAGACCTTGCCGCTGGCCTTGGCGCCTTCCATGTCCTTCAGCTTCTTTTCGGTGCAGGCCAGGTCCGAGGCGCAGGCCTGGAACACGCCGGCGCTGAACAGCACGCGGTCGTCCTGCGGCGACACGTGGTAGCTGTCCACGTCCACCGGGAAATCGGTCAGCTGGCGCGGGGCGCCGCCACTGATCGGCTGTGCGTACAGCTGCTGGCTGCCGTTCTTGGCGCTGAGGAAATACACGGTCTGGCCATCGGCCGACAGCGAGGCCGAGTTGACGTTCCAGCCGGCCGGGGTGATCTGCTTCGGCGGCGCCGCATCGCGGGTGCGCAGGTTGCGCGCGAACAGTGCGGTGCTGGCCTTGAGGTTGGCATCGGTGCTGCGCTTGGCGAACACCACGGTGCCGCCGTCAGCGGTCAGTACCGGCGCGGAGACGCGGTCCATGGCCACCATGTCGCGGATCTCCAGGCCACGGGCAGCGGCGACGCTGGGCAGGGCAGCCAGCAGGCTCAGTGGCAGCAGGGCATGACGCAGTTTCATCGGGGTCTCCGCAGGACGGCAAAAAACCGATGGTAGGCCTGCGCGGCCGGGCCTGCCAAGGCCATCGGTCATGGCCGGGGCCGAGCTGCCGCCAGAAAAAGCAAACCGCGCCGAAGCGCGGTTTGTCGGAGGTCGGGGTCGGATCCGATTCCATGGAAATCGGCTCTGACCCCAGACGCTGCCAGCATGGGGTCAGAGCCCTTCCCTGCGGGAAGGGATCCGACCCCCGTGGGCGTCATGCCACGGCGCGCTTGCCGGTGCGGTAGATCAACCAGCCGACCAGGAACAGCACGGCCAGGCCGATCCACTGCGCGGCCGGCAGGTGGAACGGCACGGCGAGCACGTCGGCGCGGCTGCTGACCACGATCGGCACGGCGATGGCGATACCCATCAGCGCCTCACCGGTGATCAGGCCGGCAGCGAACAGCACGCCCGGCTTGTGCACGCGGTCGCGGCCCTCTTCGTCATCGGCACGCACCTTGTGGAAGCGCTCGACGAGGTAGGAGATCAGGCCACCGAGGAAGATCGGCACCATCAGTTCCAGCGGCAGGTAGATGCCGATCGCCGCGGCCAGTACCGGCACGCGGAAGCGCGAGTTGCGCGACTTCAGCCAGCTGTCGAACGCGATGATGGCGGCACCGACCACGGCACCGATGCCGATGAAGGTCCACGGCAGCTCGCCGCCGAACAGGCCCTTGGCCACCGACGCCATCAGGTTCGCCTGCGGTGCGGCCAGCGCATTCGGATGCAGCTCCGACTTGACGCCGATGCCGTAGGCGGTGGCCAGCAGGTTCAGCACTGGGGCCATGATCAGCGCGCACGAGAACGCGCCGATGCCCAGCATCAGCTGCTGCTTCCACGGGGTGGCACCGACGATGTAGCCGGCCTTGAGGTCCTGCAGGTTGTCGCCACCTACGGCGGCGGCACAGCACACCACCGCGCCGATCATGATCGCGGCCACCGCGCCCAGCGGCGCACCGAAGGCACCGACCGGTTGCAGGCCATCCTTGCCCAGCAGCAGCACCAGCACTGCCGAAGCGAACAGGATGGTGGAGATGGTGATGCCCGAGACCGGGTTGTTGGACGAGCCGATCAGACCGGCCAGGTAGGCCGATACCGAAACGAACAGGAAGCCGGCGACGATCATGATGAGGGTCATCGGGATCGACACGTGCCACTGGCCGACGATGGCCTGGTACAGCGCCAGCAGCGGCAGGGTGAACACCACCAGGGCCACCAGCATCCACTTCATCGGCAGGTCGCGCTCGGTGTGCGCCAGTACCGGGCCACCGCTCTTGCGCGCGGCCGCAAAGCCGCTCTTGACGCCGTTGAGCAGCGACTTGCGCAGCGAGATCAGGGTCCAGATGCCACCGATCAGCATCGCGCCGACACCCAGGTAGCGCATCTTCGCGCCCCAGATGGCGAACGCCGCTTCGGTGGACGAGGCGGTGGCGATCGAGGCGGCCAGCGCCGGATCGGTGTTCATGAAGAACGCCTGGTAGATCGGAATGGCGATGTGCCAGGTCAGGATCGAGCCGGACACCACCACGATGCCGACGTTGAGGCCGACGATGTAGCCCACGCCCAGCAGCGCCGGCGACAGGTTGGTACCGATGA
This sequence comes from Stenotrophomonas sp. LMG 10879, assembly GCF_002750935.1. NCBI lineage: Bacteria > Pseudomonadati > Pseudomonadota > Gammaproteobacteria > Lysobacterales > Lysobacteraceae > Stenotrophomonas > Stenotrophomonas sp. LMG 10879. Next base: position 393,647 of record NZ_PEJT01000003.1, on the reverse strand, counting down.
ACGCGGTGATCTTGGAACTGCCGACATAGGCCGAGGTGGCCCAGGCATCGGGGATCAGGCGCATGCCGCTTTCCGCGGCCAGCTTCACGAAGGCACCGATCACCGCCGACAGGCCGAGGATCTTCAGGCCCGGGCCGGGGTTTTCACCGGCCTTGAGCACTTCGGCCGCCGCCTTGCCTTCCGGGAACGGAAGCGGGTCTTCGACGATCATCGAACGCCGCAGCGGCACCGAGAACAGCACGCCCAGCAGGCCACCGAGACCGGCGATGCCCAGCACCCACCAGTACTTGAAGTCCGGCCAGTAGCCCATGATCACCAGCGCGGGGATGGTGAAGATCACACCGGCGGCGATCGACGAACCGGCCGAGGCGCCGGTCTGCACGATGTTGTTCTCAAGGATGGAACCGCCACCCAGCAGGCGCAGCACGCCCATGGAGATGACCGCGGCGGGAATCGCGGTGGCGATGGTCAGGCCTGCGAACAGACCGAGGTAGGCGTTTGCGGCCGACAGCACCACCGCCAGCACGATGGCAAGGACCACCGCGCGGAAAGTGAGCTGCTTGGGCGCAGCGTCATGGTTCATGAAAGCCCCTGCTGGCAAAAAATCCCTTGCACGCTAGCGTTCAGGGGGCGGCAAGTCCAGCGTGCCAAAGGATGGGGGCCGAGCATGGAACAGGCACAGACCCGCAGCGGCACGGCCAGCGAGCCGATACGGCAAAGCCCGAGTGGGCATGCCACAAACGCTATGTTATAACTTTCCGTCGCCCCATACGCCCCCACCGCATGCCCTCCTCTGCCTCCCCCCGGCTGGCCTCCATCGACCAGCTGCGCGGCACCGTGATGCTGCTGATGCTGCTCGACCACGTCCGCGAGACGTTCTTCCTGCAGTACCAGGTGAGCGACCCGATGGACGCGGCGACCGTGTCCCCTGCCCTGTTCGCCTGCCGCCTGCTGGCGCACCTGTGCGCACCGGTGTTCGTGCTGCTGACCGGCCTGTCGGCGTGGCTGTATGGTCAACGCCAGGCCGACCCGCGCCGCGCCATCGCCGCCTTCCTGTTCAAGCGCGGCCTGTTCCTGGTGGTGCTGGAACTGACCCTGGTCAACTTCGCCTGGACCTTCCAGTTCCCGCCGGACACGGTGTACCTGCAGGTAATCTGGGCGATCGGCCTGAGCATGATCGCGCTGGCTGGCCTGCTGTGGCTGCCGCGGCCGCTGCTGGCGATGCTGGCGGTGGCGCTGGTGGTTGGCCACAACCTGCTGGATGGCGTACGCGTGCAGGGCGACGGCGCCCTGGCGGTGCTGTGGAAGGTGCTGCACCAGCGTGACTGGATCGAGGCGGGGCCGTTGAGCCTGCGTACCTCCTACCCGGTGCTGCCGTGGATCGGGGTGATCGCGCTGGGCTACCTGATGGCGCCGTGGTTCGCTGCCAGCAGCGATCCGGAACAGCGCCGACAGCGATTGCTGTGGGCCGGGCTGGGCGCGCTGGCCGCCTTCGCCCTGCTGCGCTTCGCCAACGACTATGGCGACGCGCCCTGGCAGTACCAGCAGACCACGCTGCGCACGTGGATGAGCGTGTTCAACATCACCAAGTACCCGCCCTCGCTGCAGTTCCTGCTGCTGACCCTTGGCGCGGGCCTGCTGCTGTTGCGGCTGTACGAGTGGCCGCCGCTGGCGCGTGCGCTGCGGCCGCTGGCCGATATCGGTGCAGCGCCGATGTTCTTCTACCTGCTGCACCTGTACGTGCTGAAGCTGCTGTACCTGGCCGCGCTGAAGGCCTGGGGCCCGACCCACGGTTGCCTGTATGCACTGGACTCGGTGGCCGGCCTGCTGCTGGTGGCCTGCGCGCTGGCGGTGGTGCTGTATCCACCGACGCGGGCGTTCGCGCGGTTCAAGGCCCGGCGACGCGACCTGGCCTGGTTGCGGTATCTGTAGGCCATGTACCGGGGCGGCCATCCACGCATGGCGTGGATCTACTGAAAGCGGGCACGCGCCTATAATTCCGCGATGAATTCCACTGCTATCGCTTCCGACGACTTCCTGGGCCATCCCAAGGGCGTCTACGTCTGCTTCTTCACCGAAATGTGGGAGCGCTTCTCCTTCTACGGCATGAAGGCGCTGCTGCTGCTGTATCTCACCAAATACCACCTGTTCGGCGACAAGGCCGGGTTGGACCTGCTCGGTGCCTACGGCGGCCTGGTGTACTGCATCCCGGTGTTCGGCGGCATGCTGGCCGACCGCTGGCTGGGCATGCGCCGGGCGGTGCTGTTCGGCGGCATCCTGCTGGTGCTCGGCCACCTGGGCATGGCCTTCGAAGGCCACGCGGCGTACCGGGTCAATGGTGAAGTGGTGCGCGACACCTCGGCACTGGCCGTGACCTACCTGTCGCTGGCGCTGATCATCATGGGCGTCGGCTTCCTCAAGCCGAACATCTCCACCATCGTCGGCAAGCTCTACCCACAGGACGATCCGCGCCGCGATTCGGGCTTCTCGCTGTTCTATGCCGGCATCAACCTGGGCGCCCTGTTCTCCTCGCTGGTGTGCGGTTTCCTCGGCGAGGTCTACGGCTGGAAGTATGGTTTCGGTGCTGCCGGCGTCGGCATGATCGCCGGCCTGGCGATGTTCCTGTGGGGCCAGAAGTACCTGCAGGGCCACGCCGAACCGCCGCAGCCGGCCACGTTGAAGCAGAAGGTGCTGGGCCTGCCGCGCGAATGGCTGATCTACCTGTGCGCGGTGATCGGCGTGCTGCCGGTGGCCTGGCTGATGTGGGCGGCCGGCAACGGTGCCTTCGCGCTTGGCGGTGAAATCAGCCTGGCGCTGATGCTGATGCTGGTGGTGCTGGGCGGCGTGCTGGTCTGGTTCGCGTGGTTCACCGGCACGAAGTGCACGCCGGTGCAGCGCCAGCAGATGATCGCGCTGATGGTGCTGATCTTCATGGCGCTGGTGTTCTTCACGATGTACGAGCAGTCGTACGGCTCGTGGGTGACCTTTACTGATCGCCTGCTGACCAAGGACATCGTGCCGGCGCTGGTGATCCGCGAAGGCTCGCCGCTGCCGTGGTCGATCGTGTCGCTGCTGCTGGCGCCGCTGGGCTTCGTGGTCAGCGCGCGCTTGTCCGAACGCCGTCCTGGTTCGGCCGCGCCGCGTACGTTCTTCATCGGCATCGTTGCGCTGATGCTGGTGCTGCTGGTGCGTGACTGCCTGGTGATTCCGCAGACCGCCGGTTCGCTGACCTATCTGGGCGGCCTGTTCCTGGTGTTGCTGGCGCCAGCCTTCGCTGCGCTGTGGACGTGGATGGACCGCCGCGGCTGGGAACCGGGCAAGCCGGTGAAATCAGCCTGGGGCCTGGTGATCGGTGCGTTGTCGTTCGTGCCGCTGGCGCTGGCCGCGCAGCACGTCGGTGCCACCGGCGAGATGGCCAGCGTGTGGTGGCTGGTACTGGCCTACTTCCTGCTGGCCAGCGGCGAGATGTGCCTGTCGCCGGTGGGCCTGTCGGCGGTGACCCAGCTGGCGGTACCGCGGGTGATGAGCCTGATGATGGGCACCTGGTTCCTGGCGACAGCCTTCTCGGAAACGCTGGCCGCGCTGTTCGGCAAGCTGGCGGCGATCGACGTGCCCGAAGGCGAGACGCTGGACATGGCCGCGGCCGCCGGCGCCTATGCGCACCTGTTCTGGCTGCTGATGTGGATCGGCCTGGGCTGCGCGTTGCTGGCCTTCATCGCTGCGCCGCTGTTGAAGCGGATGATGCACGGGGTGAAGTAACAGCCATCGGCAGGTCGCAGCGGCGGTAACCATGATGGTTGCCGCCGCGTCTGTTTCAGGGTGCCTTGGCCTTGCTGGGAGCCGTCACGGCGGCAGCCGTACCACCCCCCAGGCTGCGTGAGAGGAAGGCAAGCAGCCGGGTGTAGTAATCGCGCTGGTTCGCTTCGCTGTACAGGCCATGCCCCTCGCGTGGGTAGTACACCGCTTCCACCGGTACCCCGGCCTGCTTCAACGCAGCCTCCATGCGCTCGGTGTGCTGCACGGGCGCGCGCAGGTCTTCGCGACCGGCGGCCAGCAGCACCGGCACCTTGATGCTTGCCGCCAGGTTGACCGGCGACACCGTATCCAGCGTGGCCGGCTCGCCCAGCCACTGCTGCAGGTAGGTCACGCCTGAAGCCCGATCCTGGATGTCGCCACGCTTGAACATCAACGGCAGGTCGTACACGCCGACATAACCTGCCGCGCACCGGTACAGCCCGGGCTCGCGCACGACGCCCATCATCGCCGAGTAGGCACCGTAGCTGGCGCCGTAGATGCAGATGCGTCCGCCGTCAGCGATGCCCTGGCTGATCGCCCAACGGGTGGCGTCGGTCACATCGTCCTGCATCGCGCGGCCCCATTGCCGGGCAGCGGCCTGGGTGTGGGCGCGGCCGTAGTTGCCCGAGCCACGGAAGTTGACCTGCAGCACCGCGTAGCCGGCCTCGGCCAGCAACTGGTTCTCGCGCTCGAAACCACCGTCATCGAACACACCGATCGGGCCACCGTGCGGGACCACCACCATCGGCAGATTGTGCCCATGACTGCCCTTGGGCAGGGTCAGGAAGCCGTGCAGCGGCAGGCCATCGCGCGCAGCCAGGGTGACCGGGCGCACGCTGGCACCGCCCTCGCGATCGAACCAGCGATGGCGACTGGTGAGAAAAGCGGCGTTGCGGGTGGCGGTGGTGTACATGAAGTAATCACCGGGATTGGTCGCCGAGCTCACCTTCACCAACAGGCGAGCGTTGTCGCGGGTGCCGGAGAGCAGGCTCACCGCCTGCCCTGGGAACGCCTTTTCCAGCTTGCGCTGGATGCTGGCGGTCGGCGACTGCTCATCGAAGAAGGCCGTGCGCGTAACAGCGCCGACGAACTGGATGCCCACCGGCACGCGCGTGCCGGGCTGGTAGACCACGCGGGTAGGGTCAACGGTATCGTCCTGCAGCAGCGTACGCCGCTCTCCGCTGATCGGGTCCCAGCTGACCACCGCATCGGGGCCGCGGGCCTGCTCCACCACCAGGTAGGCCAGGCGGTTGTCGGCGGAGAAGCCGATCGGGCGCTCGATGCGGTGACTGTTGCCTTCGTCGTTGATCAGCGTCCAGCGATCGGGCCCTTCGCGGTAGTAGAGCTTGTTGACGTTGTCGGCAGCGGCGCCGTGGGCGAAGCGCAGCTCACCTTGACTATCGGTGGTGAACGTCGCGCGCTGCACCGGTGAACGCGAAACGGGAATGCGGCGCCCGGTGATGACGTCCATCCGCTCCAGCCGCGCATTGGTGTCATTGGCAAATGGCCACAGCGAGATCAACACGTTGCGTTCGTCGGCAGGCAACGGATCGGTCAGGAAGGCGGCAACCGGCTCGACCACGCGTCCGGTCACGAAGCCGGGCTCATCCGGGCGGGCGCGATAGCCGACCAGCAGATCACCACGCTTGCCATTGGCATCGATGGCATACAGTTCGCCGGTCGGCCGTGGCTGGTCCAGCGGCCCCCATTTCTCGGCCAGACCGATCAGCAGGCGGGTATCACTGACCCAGTCGACCTCGGCGGCATGATTGTTGCGGGGCGGTCGGAAATTGCCGACCAGCTCCATCGTGTCGGTACGCAGGACCGCTACGGCGGTCGCGCCCTCCAGCGGCAAGGTCATGGCCAGGTATTCGCCGGTGGGCGAGAGCTGGATGTCATTGAACTCCGCGCGACGCACATAGCCGTCCAGCGAAACCTCCGCCGCCTCTACCCCAACCGCGCCACAGATGGCGATCAACGCGGCCAGCACCCTTGCATGCTTCATGACGTCCTCCTTGAAGCCGGGCATCCCCCTGCCCGGCACCGGGTCCGCTGGCCGCGGCGGGTTTGCCTCAGGGCGCCTTGTCAGCACCCGCGGTTGTGCTGGTGCTGGCGGTGCTGCCGCCCAGGCTGCGCGACAGGAATGCCAGCAGCCTGGTGTAGTACTCGCGCTGATGCTCTGGCCGGTAGAAGCCATGGCCTTCGGTGCGGTAATACAGGCTCTCCACCGGCGAGCCGGCCGCCTTCAGTGCGGCCTCCATGCGCTCGGTGTGCTTGATCGGCGCACGCCGGTCTTCGCCTCCGGCGGCCAGGAATACAGGCACCTTCAGTTGCGCGGCCAGATTCACCGGCGAACGGGTACCCAGCGTCTTCGGATCACCCACCCAATCGCGCTGCCAAAGCATGGCCGAATCGCTCAACTGCGCCTCCCCAGTGAACATCAGCGGCAGGTCATACACGCCGACATAGCCGGCCGCGCACTGGTACAGCCCCGGCTCGCGTACCGGCCCCATCATCGCCGCGTACGCACCGTAACTGGCGCCATAGATGCAGATGCGCTTGCTGTCGGCGATGCCCTCGGCGATGGCCCAGCGCGTGGCGTCGGTCACATCGTCCTGCATCGCCGCGCCCCACTGCTTGGCACCCGCCTGGGCGAAGGCGCGCCCATAATTGGACGAACCACGGAAGTTGACCTGCAGCACCGCATACCCTGCGGCGGCCAGCATCTGTGGCTCGCTGCTGTAGCTGCCTTCATCGAACACGCCGAAGGGGCCGCCGTGCGGCAACACGACCATTGGCAGATTGCGGCCATCACTGCCCTGCGGCAATGTCAGGAATCCATGCAGCGCCACGCCGTCGCGGGCCTTCAATGCAAACGGGCGAACCGTGGCGGCCAGTTTCGGGTCGATCCATTCACTGCGGCTGAGCAGATGCTCGGCCGCCTTCGCGCGGGTGTCGAACAGGTAGAAATCACCGGGATTGCTGCCCGACCACGTCTGCACCACCACCTTGCCGCCATCGCGGGTACTGGAGGTGATGAGCACCGGGCCGCCGAACGCAGCCTCAAGGCTGCGGTACTGACGGGCATCGGCCCCCTTCTCATCGAAGAACCGGGTGCGCGGTGCATCGCCGACATACAGCGCGCCCACCGGCACGCGGGTGCCCGGGCGGAAGATGATCGCGTAAGGATCGACCACGCCATCGCGCAGCACCTCGCGCCGTTCGCCGGTCTGCGGGTTCCAGCTGACGATGGCATCGGGCCCGGTGGGCTGCTCGACCTGCAGATAGGCCAGTGCACCATCTTCGGAGAAGCCGATGGCCCCTTCCACCCGGTGGCTCAGCGATTCGTCATTGACCAGTGACCACTGCGCATTGGTCCCAGCGCGGTAGTAGAGCTTGTTGACGTTGTCCGAGGTAGCGCCGTGAGCAAAGCGCACTTCGCCCTGATGATCGGTGGTGAAGCTGGCGCGCTGCACCGGCGAGCCGGAAACGCGCACGCGACGCCCGCTGACCACATCCAGCCGCTCCACCCGAGTATAGGGATCATCGGCAAAGGGCCACACCGCAATCAGTACATTGCGGTCATCGCCGGGCAGCTCGTCGGTGAGGAAAGCCGCGACGTCCTCCACCTTCTTCGGCTGGATGCGCGTGCCCAGCCCACGGCCCTGCACGCGGTAGCCGACCAGCAGTTCGCCGCCCTTGCCATCGACATTGACGCCGTAGAGTTCACCGGTCGGTTGCGGGGTATCCAGCGCGCCAAGCTTCTCGGCCAGGCCGACCAGCAGGCGGTCATTGCTCACCCATTCGAAGGTGTTTGCGTGGTTCTTGTCCTGTGGCCGGAACACACCCGCGGGTTTGCGGTCGGACGTGCGCAGGATGATCAGCGCGGTGGAATCGTCCAGCGGTACGGTGCCGGCGACGTATTCGCCGCCCGGCGAGAGTTTGACGTCCGAGAACGACTCCGGCTTCAGGTACTTCTCCAGGTCCACCCCGCCGGTACCCGCCGACGTCCCGCCCACCACCGCGCACAGCAGCGCGGCAAATACAGTCCTGCGCATCCTTCCCCCTCCCTGCCGGACACCCTGTCCAGATTTGCCGATTCTAGGCAGGCCGACGACGGCTGCGCCAGTGACGAGCGCGCCATCGCCAGACTCAGGGCGCCTTCTGCGCATCACCGCTGGCCTGCGTCTGTGCGGTGGCTCCTCCCAGGCTGCGCGACAGGAACGCCAGCAGGTGACCGTAGTACTCGCTGCGATGCGCCTGGGTGTAGAAGCCGTGGCCCTCGGTGCGGAAATACAGGGTTTCCACCGGCGTGCCGGCCCGTTCCAGCGCGGCCTGCAGGCGCTTGCTGTGCTGGATGGGCGCACGCGCATCCTCACCACCAGCGGCCAGGAATACCGGCACCCTGATGCGATCTGCCAACGCAACCGGCGACACCTCATCCAGCGAGGCCGGATCGCCCAGCCACTGCTGCAGATAGGCGACACCGGAACGGCTGTCGCCCACATCGCCCCGGGTGTACATCAACGGCAGGTCGTAAACGCCCACGTAGCCTGCCGCGCACTGGTACAGCCCCGGCTCGCGCACCGGTCCCATCATCGCCGCGTAGGCGCCGTAGCTGGCACCGTAGATGCAGATGCGTTTGCTGTCGGCGATGCCCTCGGCGATGGCCCAGCGCGTTGCATCGGTCACGTCATCCTGCATGGCGCGGCCCCATTGCCGCATAGCCGCACGCATGTGGGCACGGCCGAAGTTGCCGGATCCGCGGAAATTCACCTGCAGCACGGCATAGCCGGCCGCTGCCAGCAACTGCGTCTCGTGCGCGAAACGGCCGTCATCGTACTCGCCGATGGGACCGCCATGCGGCAGCACTACCATCGGCAGGTCGCGGCCGGTACTGCCGTGCGGCACGGTCAGGAACCCATGCAGGTCCAGTCCGTCGCGTGCCTTCACTCTGATGGACCGCACCGATGCGGTCGCAGCCGGGTCGATCCATTCGCTGCGCGCCAGCAGGAAGCGCGCCTGTCTGCGGTCGACGTCATAAAGGTAGAACTCGCCCGGATTGGCGCCGGACCAGGTTTCCAGAAGCAGCTTTCGTCCATCACGGGTGCTGGAGGTGATGAACACCGCCCGCCGGGGAAATGCCGCCTCCAGGCTGCGGTACAGCCGCGCTTCGGCCGATGCTTCATCGAAGAAGCGGGTGCGCGGGGTATCGCCCAGGAACAGCGCGCCGACCGGCACCCTGCTGCCGGGGCGGCGGATCACCCGTGCCGGATCGACCACATCGTCACGCAGGACAACCCTGCGTTCCTGCGTGGCCGGGTTCCAGCTGACGATGGCATCGGGCCCCGTGGCCTGCTCGCTCTGCAGGTAGGCCAGCTGGCCATCGGCGGAAAAGCCGAGTGCCGCCTCGATGCGGCCACTGGCCGTTTCATCATTCACCAGCGCCCATTCGCCGCCGTTGCGGTGGTAGAGACGGCTGCCGTTGTCGCTGCCGGTGCCACGCACGAAGCGCACGTCACCCTTGGGATCGATCGTGTAGGAAGACGCCGGTACCGGCGCGCGGGCCAGGATGCGCTGCTTGCCCGTAGCGAGGTCGAGCCGGGCCGCATAGCCATTGGCGTCCAGGCGCGACGCGCCCATTGCAATGACCACCTGGCCATCGTCACCCGGCAGGGTGTCGCTGAGGAATGCCGCCGCCTCGCTGTGGTACCTGGGCCGCAGGCGCAGTCCCAGGTTGCGGTAGCCGACCAGCACGTCCGTACGCCCGGTACGCGCGTCGAGCGCCAGCAGCTCGCCGGTGGCCCAAGGAGCATCACGGGTGCCGAACTTCTGGGCCAGGCCGAACATCACCTGATCGTCGTTGACCCAGTGCATATCGAAGACATGGGAATTGCGTGGCGGCCGCAGGCTACCCACCGGCGTGTTGTCGTCCGTACGCAGGATGATCAACGCGGTGAAGCCATCACCCGGCACGGTCGCGGCCAGGAAGTCGCCGCTGGGCGACAGGATCACATCCTCGAACTTGTCCGCCCGCACATAGGCGTCCAGATCAACCGCAGCGGCGGTCCCCCACGCCATCCCTGCCACGACCATCCCTGCCACGATGATGGCGGCCAATCCATACCTGCGCATCCTTCCCCCCCTTGCGTCTGGACGCCTTGTCCCGGCTGGCCGATTCTAGGCAGGCCAGCGGCCGCGCCGCCAGTGGGCAGAAAAAACAACGGCACCGTTGCCGGTGCCGTTGTTACCACTACCTTGGAGAGAGAGTCAGGACGTGGGTTCGGGGGGCGTGCGCCGGGTCAATGGACCCCGCGCACCGCCAGGGTGAGAGCCAGGATGCTGAGGATCACCGCGATGGTGCCGTCCAGCACGCGCCAGGTGCTGGGCTTGGTGAACAGCGGCGCCAGCAGGCGCGCGCCCAGGCCCTGCGCGGTCAGCCACAGGCAGCTGGCGGTGACCACGCCGGCGGCGAAGGCCATGCGCGCATTGCCGAAGTTCTCGGCAATGGAGCCGATGACCATCATGTCCAGCCAGAAGTGCGGGTTGATCAGCGAGAAGCCGACCGCCGCCATCAGCACCGCACGGCGGCTGCCGTCATCGCTGTCGGCTTCACCCATGCCACCGCCGCCGGCGATCGCCCGGCGTGCGGACTTCATCGCATACCAGGCCAGGAAGGCCACGCCGGTCCAGAGCACGGCGGTGGTCAGCCACGGCAGCGCCGTGGTGAGCGTGCGCAGGCCGGCCACGCTGGCGAAGATGAAGATCGCATCGATGGCCGCGCAGGTGGCCACCACCGGCACGATGTGCTTGCGCAGGATGCCCTGGCGCAGGATGAAGGCGCTCTGGGCGCCGACCACGGCAAACAGGCCGATGCCGGTAGCCGCACCACTGAACCAGGCACCGAGGCCGGTGCTGGCGGAGATGACCGAGAACATGGGATTCACTACCTTGTCTTGCTTGGGGGAGCGGTGCCTCGCGAAGGCGGACAGCACCGGAACGGGCGCCATTGTCGCGCCGCAACATAGAAAAGACGAGCTAAACTTACTAAACCAACATTAGCGGAGCTTAATTGCCATGCGCATCGACCATGCCCAGCTGCGGGCCCTGGCTGCGGTGATCCGCGAAGGCAGCTTCGATCGTGCCGCGCAGTCGCTCAACGTCACCCCCTCGGCCATCTCGCAGCGGGTCAAGGCACTGGAGGACCGCATCGGTCGCCTGCTGGTCAAACGTGGCACGCCTGCGACCGCCACGGCCGAAGGCCAGCTGCTGGTGCAGCTGGCCGAGCAGACCGCCCTGCTGGAGCACGATGCCCTACACCGCATGGGCCTGGCCGACGAGGACCTGCCGCAGGCGAGCATCCCCGTGGCGGTGAACCACGACAGCCTGGAGACCTGGTTCCCGCAGGCCGCGCAGCAGTTCGCGCAGGGCACCGGCACCACCCTGGACCTGCGCGTGGAAGACCAGGACCACACGGTCGAGCTGCTGCGCCAGGGCACCGTGCTGGGGGCAGTGACCACCCTGGACGAGCCGGTGCAGGGCTGCCAGATCCACGCGCTGGGCAGCATCCGCTACGCCGCCACCTGTACGCCGGCGTTCCGCGAGCAGCACTTCGCCAAGGGCGTGACCGCACAGGCGCTGGCGCAGGCACCGGTGCTGGTGTTCAACCGCAAGGACGACATGCAGTCACGCTTTGCCCGGCGCATGGCCGGCGCCGACCTGCCCAGCACCGCGCCGACCTGGTGGATTCCCTCCACCCGTGCCTTCGTGCAGGCCAATCTGGGCGGGCTCGGCTGGACGATGAACCCGTTGCCGCTGGTGAAGCGCCATCTGGATGCAGGACGGCTGGTCTACGTGCGGCAGCGCGCGTGGGAAGACGTGCCGCTGTACTGGCAGCACTGGAAGGGCGACGTGCAGACGATGGCCCTGCTGACCCGGGCGGTGCTGGACGCCGCCTCGGCGCTGGTGCAGCGCAGGCGCTGAAAAGAGGGCACCGAGGGGATCAAGTCCTTCTTGCCACAAACGACTTGATCCCTACGTCCCCTTTTTGTGCAAGCATCGGCGCAACCGACGAGGGGGCTGGCAGATGGAAACCGAACCGGTATTCCTGCATATCCGCGTGGTGATGGGGATCATCCTCGGCCTGTCCATCACCACCCTGCTGAAGGGGTTGGCGCAGATCATCGAGCACCCGCAGCGGCGTGGCTGTTCGGCGCTGCACCTGTGCTGGGTGATGTGGACGCTGGTGTCGCTGGTCACCTTCTGGTGGTGGGAATTCCGTCTCGTCGAAGTGCACCGCTGGACGTTTGAAACCTATCTGTTCGTGATCACCTACAGCGCGACCTGGTTCCTGCTGTGCGCGCTGCTGTTTCCCGACGATCTGCGCGACTACGGCAGTTACGGCCACTACCTGATGCAGCGGCGGCGCTGGATCTTCGGGGTGATCGCGATATTGACGCTACTGGACCTTGTGGACACCGCGATCAAGGGAGGAAGCCGATGGCGGCTGCTGGGGGATGCCTACCCGTTGCACACGGCGCTGATGCTCATCGTTGCGGCGCTGGGATGGCATCTGCGCAGCGCGCGCATGCAACTGGTGCTGGCCGCAGCGACACTGGCCTATCAACTGGCCTACTTCGCGGCGGAATACTTCACCATCGGCAGTGATTGAAGACCGCCGCCGTCTCCATCCAATCTCCATCCGGGTCGTCCACACTCATGTGGTTCCATTCGACCCCAGGTTTCCCATATGACGATCCACTACCGCGATGCCCTCCCCGATGATGCCGCTGCCTGCATCGACCTGCGCGGGCGCACCCGCGAAAACGCCTTCAGTGCCGCGCAGCTGGCCGAACTGGGCATCACCGAGGACAGCTGGGCAGCGGGCATCGCCGAGGGCGATTCCATCGGCCGCATCGCCTGCGAGGGCGAGCGGATGGCCGGCTACTGCTTTGCCGACCGCGAAAGCGGCGAGGTGCTGGTGCTGGCCCTGCTGCCGGAATTCGAGAACCGCGGCATCGGCCGGCAGCTGCTGCAGGACGTGGTCAGCCTGACCCGCGATGCCGGACACACCCGCCTGTTCCTGGCCTGCTCGGCAGACCCGCGTTCGCGCTCGTATGGCTTCTATCGGCATCTGGGCTGGAAGGCGACCGGCGAGATCGACGAGGCAGGTGACGAGATCCTTGAGTTGGCGTGATTGAGTGCATCGCCGGGCATGGCCCGGCGCTAGCGGGTGAGGGTGCCGCGAACCGTCGGATGCTGCGTTGCATCAAAATCGGACCAGAAGCGGTTAAAATTGCCCCTGGAATGCTGCAAGGCGTTGTTTCTTCACGCTCTTTCCCTGCTTCTTGCGCATCCTGACCCCTTCCCCCCGCCAACGATTCCGCCCCCATGAAGAAATTTGGCAAGGCCCTGCTCGCCCTGCTCGTGCTGCTGTTGCTGGTCGCCGCACTGTTCCTGTACTGGCCGCTGACCCAGCGCTCGGTGCCCGCCGCGAGCAACGACAAGCCCGTCGATGTCGTGCTGGTCGGCGCCGGCATCATGAGCATCACTCTGGCCACCTACCTGCAGGAACTGCAGCCGGACTGGAACATCCAGGTCTACGAGCGCCTCGACAGCGTCGCCGGTGAAAGCTCGGACGGCTGGAACAACGCCGGCACCGGCCACTCGGCATTCGCCGAACTGAACTACACCCCGGAACTGCCCGATGGCAGCATCGAGACCAAGCGTGCGGTCGGCATCGCCGAATCGTTCGAGGTCTCGCGCCAGTTCTGGTCGCACCAGGTGAAGGAAGGCCGGCTGAGCCAGCCCAGCGACTTCATCAACCCCACCCCGCACATGAGCTTCGTCTGGGGTGATGACAACATCGCCTACCTGCACAAGCGCCAGCAGGCGCTGGTGAAGAACCCGCTGTTCTACGGCATGCAGTACTCCGAAGACCCGGCGCAGATCAAGCAGTGGGCACCGCTGCTGATGGAAGGCCGCGACCCGAAGCAGAAGGTCGCCGCCACCTGGATGCCGCTGGGCACCGACGTCAACTTCGGCGTCATCACCCGCCAGCTGACCGCCGGCCTGCAGCACAGCCCGAACTTCGGCCTGCACCTCAACCATGAGGTCAGCGCGCTGCGGCAGAACGCGGACAAGAGCTGGAACGTGACGGTGAAGGACCTCAAGGCCGGCACCGAGTCCACCACCCACGCCCGCTTCGTGTTCATCGGTGCCGGTGGCGCCGCGCTGAAGCTGCTGCAGATGTCGGGCATCCCGGAATCGAAGGACTACGCCGGCTTCCCGGTGGGCGGCCAGTTCCTCGCCTTCCAGGGCCAGGACGTGACCTCGCGCCATGGCGTGAAGGCCTACGGCATGGCCGAAACCGGCTCGCCGCCGATGTCGGTGCCGCACCTGGATGCGCGCAAGCTGGATGGCAAGCCGGTGGTCCTGTTCGGGCCGTTCGCGCTGTACAGCACCAAGTTCCTCAAGCACGGCTCGTGGTGGGACCTGTATTCGTCGGTCAACCACAACAACGTCGGCCCGATGCTGGAAGTGGGCAAGGACAACCTGGACCTGGTGCAGTACCTGATGGGCCAGGCACGCCTCAACGACGCCGATCGCCAGGCCGAACTGGTCAAGTACTTCCCCAACGCCAAGCCGGGTGACTGGAAGCTGGTCACCGCTGGCCAGCGCGTGCAGATCATCAAGCGTGATCCGCTGAAGGGCGCGGTGCTGCAGTTCGGTACCGAGATCGTGACCGACAAGGACCACACCCTTGCCGCGCTGCTGGGTGCTTCGCCGGGCGCCTCGACCTCGCCGCCGATCATGCTCGACCTGATGGCCAAGGCCTTCCCGGAACAGATGAAGGCCGGTTGGGAAGCCCGCCTGCGCGAGATCGTGCCGTCGTACGGCCGCAAGCTCAACGAGAGCGCCGCGCTGACCAACGAGATCCGCACGCTGACCAGCCAGACCCTGCACCTGCCCTACCTGGACGTTCCGGTGGAAGCGGGCGCGACGCCGGCCCTGGCACCGACGGCCGCCCCAGCCCCGGCGCCGGCCAAGGAAAAGCGCAACGCCAACGAGGAACTGCAGGCGCTGTAAGCCTGCGCTTGCCATTGGACGGAAACGGACGGCCACCTTCGGGTGGCCGTCTGCGTTTGTGTCGCACCCACCTGTAGAGCCGAGCCTGCGCTCGGCTGCTCCTCGCGGTTGCCGACAGCCGAGCATGGGCTCGGCTCTACAGAAACCCCTGCCGGGCGCCGACAAGCCCATGCGCAATGACGCGAATTGTAATGTTGTTAAGAATTATTTACATTTGCGTCCTGCGCAGTGACCGCGCCCATCCCAGATGGACCTGATGTGCCCGAAGCCGCCGCCCGGGTGCTGGACAACTGTTGCCGCCCCTTCCCCGCCTTCACGCTTCGAGCCCGCCATGTCCCTGACTCTCCGTACCCGCCTGCCCCGCCGTGCGCTGCTGCCGGCTGCCCTGTTGTCCTCCCTCGCCGTGGCTGCACCGTCGGCGTTTGCCGATGTCGCTGCCGATGCGTCCGACGCCAAGACCCTGGACCGGGTGAGCGTGCGCGCCGAGCAGTCCGCGCCGCCGTCCAGCACCACGCGCCTGCCGATCACCCTGCAGGAAACGCCGCAGTCGTCCACGGTGATCGGCCTGCAGCGCCTGCAGGACGAATCGCTGTTCAGCCTCAACGACGTGATGCGTAATGTCACCGGCGTCAGCGTGTCCTTCTATGACACCCAGCGCCCGCTGTACTACGCGCGCGGCTTTGCCATCACCGATTTCCAGGTGGACGGCATTCCCACCTACAGCGGCTCGACCAACCAGGAATACGACACCGCCTTCTACGACCGGGTGGAAGTGATCCGCGGCGCCAACGGCCTGCTCAGCGGCGCAGGCGTGCCGTCGGCCACGGTGAACCTGCTGCGCAAGCGCCCGGGCAAGGAGTTCGACGCCTCGTTCTCGGTCAGTGCCGGCAGCTGGGACTACCGCCGCATGGAAGCGGACGTGACCGCGCCGCTGACCGCCGATGGCCGCTTCCGCAGCCGCGTGGTCGCCGCCTACACCGACCGCGATTTCTATTACGACCGCTACAAAGAGAACAAGATGGCCGGCATGGCCGTGCTGGAAGGCGACGTGACCGACAGGACCACGGTCACCGTCGGCTACCAGACCCAGGACAACAACCCGGTGGGTTCGACCTGGGGCACCGTGCCGTTCTTCGACAGCAAGGGAAACTTCGCGCATCTGCCGCGCTCGACCAACCTGGCACCGAAGTGGAGTTACTGGCAGCGCGAGACCAGCACGGTATTCGCCAACCTGGAACAGCGCTTCGGTGAGAACTGGCTGCTGAAGATCAACACCGCCTACACCCGTGGCAACGTGCAGAACATGCGCCTGTACGGCACCGGCAATCCCGACCCGGTGACCGGCGCGGGCATCTACCTGCGCACTGCCGCCGGCGATTCGGAAGACACCCGCCGCAACGTCGACGCCTACCTGACCGGCACCTTCAACCTGTGGGGCCAGGAGCACGACGTGACCGTGGGCGCACAGTGGGCCGACCTGGAAGGCACCACCAATACCCTGGCGCTGAACTACCCGCGCGATTGGGCGACCTGTGGCCGTGAGCGCTGCTACTACATCCCCAACGTGCACACCTGGGATGGCGACATCTCCGAAGTGACCTACACCCTCACCGGCGCACGCCGCGTGGCCAAGACCACGCAGAGCGGTTTCTACCTGGCCACCCGCCTGCGCCTGGCCGACCCGCTGGCGCTGATCGCCGGCGCACGCCTGAGCCGCTGGCAGACCCAGACCCGCGCCTACAACGCCGCCGGTGCCTACACCGCCACCAGCGGCGCGTACAAGGTGAGCGATGAAGTCACCCCGTACGTGGGCCTGGTGTACGACATCACCCCGAACGTGGCGGCCTATGCCAGCTACACCGAGATCTTCAACCCGCAAAACTACAAGGACCGCAACGAGAACCTGCTGGCGCCAGTGCAGGGCTCCAACCTGGAAGCGGGCCTGAAAACGCAGTGGTTTGATGGCCGTTTGACCGCCAACGCGGCGATCTTCGAAGCCAAGCAGGACAACTACGCGGTGCGTGACATGGGCGTGCCGGAAGGCTCGCTGAGCGATGGCAGCTCGGCCTACATCGGCGTCAACGGCACCAAGGCGCGTGGCTGGGAAGTGGACGTCAACGGCGAGATCCTGCCGGGCTGGACGGTCAATGCCGGCTATACCCACGTCAAGGTGACCCGCGCGGCCACCGACCTGCTGTACGCCAACCCGGCCGAAGACCTGCTGCAGCTCAATACCCAGCTGCAGCTGCGCGGCGCGCTGGAGCGCCTGAGCATCGGCGGTGGCGTGCAGTGGCAGAGCAAGGTGCAGGGCTACAACATCCCCTACCCGGTGGGGGTGGGCACCACGGTGACGGTGAACCAGCCGTCCTATGCGCTGGTGCAGTTCAACGCCAACTACCGCATCAGCGACAACTGGACGGCGACGCTGAGCGTGCGCAACGCCCTGGACAAGACCTACTGGGCCAACCTGGACTACAACAACTACGGCGAACCGCGCTTCGTGGCAGCCAGCCTGCGCTGGAAGTTCTGAGGCAGGCGGAAACCCGGTGGGTGCCGACCGTTGGGTGGGTGCTGACCGTTGGGTGGGTGCCGACCGTTGGTCGGCACGCTCTCGCCCCGCCACGACCAACGGTCGTGGCCTACCTGGATGGGCCCGCCTACGCGCGGGCCCCTCTTTTTTGGGGGTGCCATTTGGTGGGTGCCGACCGTTGGTCGGCACGCCAAGCCGTAAGATTTGCTGCGCTGCGGGTTGCACACCCCTCCGTAATTATGGCGTAATTATTCCAACGCCATTCGGAAGTCCGTCGATGAACCCGAGCTGGGACACGCTGGAGCGGGGCCGCCAGGCGCGGCTGGAACGCGCCGCGCCATGGGCCAGGGGCCACGAGGTGGCGGCCGGCGATGTCGCCGAGCTGCTGCACGCGCTGCTGGAGCCGGGCGACAAGATCTGCCTGGAAGGCAACAACCAGAAGCAGGCCGACTTCCTCGCCCAGGCGTTGGCCGACCTCGATCCGGCACGCGTGCACGACCTGCACATGGTGCAGTCGGTGCTGTCGCTGCCCTCGCACCTGGATGTGTTCGAGCGCGGCATCGCCTCCAGGCTGGACTTCTCCTTCTCCGGACCCCAGTCGGTGCGGCTGGCCAACCTGGTGGCCGAGGGACGCATCCAGATCGGTGCCATACACACCTACCTGGAACTGTTCGGCCGCTACTTCATCGACCTCACCCCGCGCGTGGCGCTGGTCGCGGCGCAGGCCGCCGACCGCCACGGCAATCTCTACACCGGCCCGAATACCGAAGACACGCCGGTGATCGTCGAGGCCACTGCATTCGGTGGCGGCATCGTCATCGCCCAGGTCAACGAGATCGTCGACACCCTCCCCCGCGTCGATATTCCTGCGGACTGGGTCAACTTCGTGGTGAAGGCGCCGCGCCCGAACCATATCGAACCGCTGTTCACCCGCGACCCGGCACAGATCTCCGAGATCCAGGTGCTGATGGCGATGATGGCGATCAAGGGCATCTACGCCGAGTACGGGGTGAACCGGCTCAACCACGGCATCGGTTTCGATACCGCGGCGATCGAACTGCTGCTGCCGACCTATGCCGAATCGTTGGGGCTGAAGGGAAAGATCTGCCAGCACTGGGCGCTCAATCCGCACCCGGCGCTGATTCCGGCCATCGAATCGGGCTTCGTCAAATCGGTGCACTCGTTCGGCTCGGAACTGGGCATGGAGAAGTACATCGCCGCGCGCGGGGATGTGTTCTTCACCGGCGCCGACGGTTCGATGCGCTCCAACCGCGCGTTCTCGCAGACTGCAGGACTCTATGCCTGCGACATGTTCATCGGCTCCACGTTGCAGATCGACCTGCAGGGCAACAGTTCCACCGCCACCCGCGACCGTATCGCCGGCTTCGGTGGCGCGCCCAACATGGGCTCGGACGCACGCGGCCGCCGCCACGCCAGCGACGCCTGGCTCAAGGCCGGCCAGCAGGCCGCGCGGCCGGGCGAAATGCCGCGTGGGCGCAAGCTGGTGGTGCAGATGGTGGAAACCTTCCGCGAGCACATGGCGCCGGCCTTCGTCGACCGCCTCGATGCCTGGGAGCTGGCCGAACGCGCGACCATGCCGCTGCCGCCGGTGATGATCTACGGCGACGACGTCAGCCATGTGCTGACCGAGGAAGGCATCGCCAACCTGCTGCTGTGCCGCAGCCCGGAAGAGCGCGAGCAGGCGATCCGCGGCGTGGCCGGCTACACCGCCGTGGGCAGGGGCCGCGATCGCGCGATGGTGGAAAACCTGCGCGACCGTGGAGTGATCCGGCGCCCGGGCGATCTCGGCATCAACGTGCGCGATGCCAGCCGCGATCTTCTTGCCGCGCGTTCGGTGAAAGACCTGGTGCGCTGGTCCGGCGGTCTGTACGACCCGCCCAAGCGCTTCCGCAACTGGTAAGGGGCACGCCATGGAAACCCTCGACTATCGATTCGACGGCACGACGCCTGTGCGCTTCCCCACCGATGCCGTGCTGGTGGGCGTACTGGCCTCGGGCAACCTGGAAATCCTGCTGGAACCGGCCGACCTGGACGGTGCGATGACGGTGCGCATCATCACCGCCGCGCGTGGCTTCGGCACGGTATGGCAGGCGGTGATCGCCGACTTCGCGCAGCGTCACCCCCTGCGCGATGTACGCGTGTCGATCAACGATGCCGGCGCCACACCGGCGGTGGTCAGCCTGCGCCTGGACCAGGCGGTTGAGACCCTGCATGCCGGAGGCCAGCCATGACGCTCGCACAGCGCAGCAGCTACTACGAAGCCGATGCCCGCGCGCGCATCGCCGGGCTGCTCGATGCAGGATCGTTCCACGAATTTCTCGGCCCTGCCCGACGCGCCATAAGTCCGCACCTCGCGCAGCTGGACCAACCGGCCGCCTTCGACGATGGCATCGTCGTCGGCGAAGGACGCCTGCGCGGCAAGCGCGTCCTGGTGGCCGCGCAGCAGGGGGAATTCATGGGCGGCGGCGTGGGCGAGGTGCATGGCGCCAAGCTGACCGGCCTGCTGCGCCGTGCGGCAGCCACCCATCCCGATGGCGTGCTGCTGCTGCTCGATACCGGTGGTGTGCGCCTGCACGAAGCCAACGCCGGCCTGATCGCCATTTCCGAAATCATGCGTGCCGCCCTGGGTGCGCGGGCCGCTGGCGTCCCGGTCGTGGCGCTGATCGGCAGTGGCAACGGCGCCTTCGGTGGCATGGGCATCGTCGCCCGCTGCTGCAGCACAGTGATCATGTCCGAGGAGGGACGGCTGTCGCTGTCTGGCCCGGAGGTGATCGAGACCGTGCGCGGCGTGGAGGAATTCGATTCGCGCGACCGCGCACTGGTGTGGCGGGTGACCGGTGGCAAGCACCGCTACCTGATCGACCAGGCGCAGGTACTGGTGCCCGATGCGATCAGCGCGTTTGCGCAGGCAGCCTTTGATGCACTGCAGCCAGACACCGCCAGTGCCGACCCCGACGCGGCGCTGGCCGCGTTGCAGGCACGCCACGCCGCATTGAAAGCGCGCGTGGCGGCATGGGGCGACTGCAACGATGGCCTGCAGATCTGGGCACGCCAGGGCATTGCGGATCCAGAACGCCTGGCACTGCTGGAAACCGATGCCTTCCTTGCCGCCACCGCGCACCGGAGCCTGCCATGAGCCTGCCATTGAATACGCTGCTGGACGCGCTGTTTCCGCGTGGCCACGCAATCACGGTGAACGACTCAGTACTGACCGGAACAGCGACCACCGACGACGGCGAGGTGACCGTGATCGGCACCACCGACAAGATCGAAGTGGGCGTTGACCATGCGCTGGTGCTGGCCGACACAGTGCTGGCCAGCACCGCTGCACATCCGCAGCGTCCGATCGTGATGCTGGTCGATACCGCCGGCCAGCGCCTGGCGCGCCGCGATGAACTGCTGGGCATCAACGGCTACTTCGCCCACCTCGCACAGACCCTGGACCTGGCCCGCCGTCGTGGTGCGCGCCTGGTCACGCTGGTCTACGGTGAATCGGTCAGCGGTGGCTTCCTGTCGTTCGGGTTGATGGCCGACCACATCCATGCCCTGCCCGATGCGCAGGTGCGAGTGATGGACCTGCGCGCGATGGCACGGGTGACCAAGCAGCCGCTGGAAAAACTGCAGGCGCTGAGCCTGACCTCGCCGGTGTTCGCGCCGGGCGTGGAGAACTATGTGGCGATGGGCGCGGTGCAATCGCTGTGGGAGGGCGACCTGGCCCATCACCTGCTGGAAGCACTGCGCGCACCCGCCGACGGTGACCATCGCGCTGCACTGGGTGCCGAACGCGGTGGCCGCACATTGGCTGCGCAGGTGGCCGCCGCCGTGAGCCAGGGCAATGCCTGAGCGGCCTGCCCGGCACACGCTGGTCTGGCTGTCGGCCGACGCTGATTGGCGCGCAGACCTGCCCACGCACGAGCCGCGCCTTGCCGCATGGCTGGCGCACGGCTTCCCTGCCGTAGTGGCACGTCGTGCGGCCGATGATCCCGATCCGCGCCTGCGACTGGGCGTTCCACTGCCACCGGCCGAAGGCAAGCAGCGCCTGTCGTTGCGCGTACCGCTGCACGACGTCGCTCGCATGCGCGCAGCGCCGGCATTGAGTGAGCTGCTGGCGGCAGGCGACGCCGTGGTTCCGCAGGCGTGGCAGCAATCGCTTCACGACCTGCAGGCACTGGCCCCGGCCCGTGTGTTCGGCGCCTTCGCCTGGCAATGGCTGACCGCCCTGCCCTACGTGCATGAGCGTTCGGACATCGACCTGCTGTGGCAGGTGACCGATGCCGCGCAGGCCGAGGCGCTGATCGCGCAGTTGCTGGCATGGGAGACGCGCTATCCGCATCGCCTCGATGGCGAGCTGTGCCTGCCCGATGGCGGCGCGGTGAACTGGCGCGAACTTGCCGGCCGCAGTCGGCAGGTGCTGGTGAAGCGCTTGGACGGAGCCGCATTGGAAGCGCGCGATACGCTGTTCGCCACGCGCGAGGTAAACGCATGATCGCCGCCCGGCAGCCGTTGCCTGCATGCGGCGCGGTGGTCGACAGCGCACGCCTGGGACGGCTGGCCATTGCCAGCCTGCACACCGAGCTGGCCTGCGCCCCGAAACCGGGCCTGGTCACGCCGTTCAACAGTGGCAGCCATGACGACATGGATGCCAGCACCTTCCTGCGCAGCCTGTTCGCCCTGCGCCACTACTTCACTGCGGTGGCCAGGGCCGGTGCCGCGGGTGCCCCCTTCACAGTGCTGCGCGATCACGGCATTGCCGCCGAAACGGCCATGCTGGCCGCCACCGCCGGTATCAACACCCATCGCGGCGCGATCTTCAGCCTTGGCCTGCTGGTGGCCGCCGCTGCTGAGCGCAGGCGCGTGCATGGCCATGCTGTATCCGGCGCACAGGTGTGTCTGGCAGTCCAGCAGTGGAACGACGCGCTCATCGCGGCGCCACTGGACCCGCACAGCCCGGGACAACGCGCGCGCGCACGCCATGGGGTCAGAGGCGTACGCGAGCAGGCCGCCGCTGGTTACCCGGTGTTGCGCGAGCTGGCCCTGCCGACCCTGCGCCACGCGCTGCACAGCGGCCTGCCGCGCGACGCCGCGCTGTGCCACACGCTGATGCAGCTGATGGCGCAGGTGGACGATCTGAACCTGCTGCACCGTGGTGGCGCCGAGGGCCTGCGTTGGGCGCAACAACAGGCAACCACCTTCCTTTCCTCGGGCGGGGCCTTCGCGCCGGACTGGCGCATGCGCCTGCAGTCCATGGGCGATGCGTTCGTGATGCGTCGGCTGAGCCCGGGTGGCAGTGCCGATCTGCTGGCCTGCGCCTGGTTCCTGCTGCAGCAGGAGGGCGCATGAGCCTGGCCCTGCTCTGCCCCGGACAAGGTGCGCAGCATCCGGCGATGTTCGACCGCGTGCGTGGCCTCGCCGCTGCACGCGCGGTACTGGACGCGGCGGGCGACGTGCTGGGACGCGACGTGTTCGCTGCCGCAGCCGCCGACGACCGCTTCGACAACACACAGGCGCAACCGCTGTTGTGCGCCGCCAGCATCGCGCAATGGCATGTCCTGCGCGACGCCCTGCCGAGCCCGATCGTGCTGGCCGGGTACAGCATCGGCGAACTGGCGGCGCACGCCATTGCTGGCAGTTTCGATGCCAGCACCTGCCTTTCACTGTCGGCCCAGCGCGCGCGCCTGATGGATGCTGCCAGTCCCGCCGGTGCGGGCATGCAGGCGGTCCTCGGCCTGGATCGACAGACGCTGCAGCCGCTGTGCGACACGCACGGCACGTATGTGGCCATCGCCAACGGCGCAGATCATTTCATCGTTGGCGGCACGCAGCAGGCACTGCAGGCGCTGGCCGCTGCCGCGCACGCGCAGGGCGCGGAGCTCCGCTTGCTGCCGGTGCATGTGCCCGCCCACACGCCACTGCTGTCGGCGGCAGTCGAACCGTTTGCCACAGCGCTGCAGGCCACCACGTTGCGCGCGCCGCGCGTGCCGCTGCTGGCCGGCATCGACGCACGGCCGGTGCGCGACACCGCAGCGGTGGTGCACACGCTGTCTGCGCAGCTTGCACAGACCATCGAATGGGCACAGGTGATGCGCCAGGCCTTCGAGCGCGGCGCGCGGGTGTTCCTGCAGCTGGGCCCGGGCAACGCACTGGCACGCATGATCGCGCCGGCCTATCCGTGCTGCGAGGTGCGCGCGATCGAGGAATTCCAGAGCCTGGACGGCGTGGCGGCGTGGGTCCGCAGCGCGCTGCAGCGGCTGCAGTAACGGGTTTGAGCAGTACGTAACGCGCAGTACGTAACAGGCCATACCCGGGGATGGCGGGCTTCCATCCGTGCAGTACGCGAATCAGGTGTCTGGGAGGGCGCATGACTCCACAAATTGCAACGATCATCGGTCTGGTGATCATGTTCATCGTCGCCACTGCGATGCCGATCAACATGGGTGCCGTCGCCTTCGCGCTGGCCTTCATCATCGGCGGGCTGTGGGTCGACATGGGGGGCAAGGAGGTCCTCGCCGGCTTCCCGGGCGACCTGTTCCTGACCCTGGTCGGCATCACCTACCTGTTCGCCATCGCGCAGAAGAACGGCACCATCGACCTGCTGGTGCACTGGGCGGTGAAAGCGGTACGCGGCCATATCGTCGCCATCCCGTGGGTGATGTTCGTGATCACCGCGGTGCTGACCGCCTTCGGTGCGCTCGGCCCGGCGGCGGTGGCGATCATCGGCCCGGTCGCACTGCGCTTTGCCAAGCAGTACAACATCAACCCGCTGATGATGGGCCTGCTGGTGATTCATGGTGCGCAGGCGGGTGGCTTCTCGCCGATCAGCGTGTACGGCAGCATCACCAATGGCGTGGTGCAGAAGGCCGGGCTGGAAGTCACCGAGATGGCGGTGTTCCTGACCAGTCTCGGCTTCAACTTCATGATGGCCACGATCTGCTTCTTCGCCTTCGGCGGCATCGCGCTGCTGCGCCGCGGTTCGATCACTGCGGCGGGCAAGGTCGGCACCGCGGAACTGGCGATGGCCGGTGGTCCGCAGGCCTCGTCGCGGCAGTTCGCCATCGAAGGTCACGGTGCGCTGGTCGCGGCCGGTGGTGGCACCCTGTCCAACGATCCGGTGGCACTGGATGCGGTGGGCCTGACCCGCGAGCGGTTGTTCACCCTGATCGGCCTGCTCGGCCTGGGCGTGGCCGCACTGATTTACAACCTCAACGTCGGCCTGGTCTCGATCACCGTGGCGGTGGTGCTGGCACTGCTGTCGCCGCAGAGCCAGAAGGGTGCGGTGGATGGCATCAGCTGGTCCACCGTGCTGCTGATCTGCGGCGTGGTCACCTACATCGGCGTACTCGAACATGCCGGTGCCGTCGACTTCATCGGCCACGGGGTTTCCAGCATCGGCATCCCGCTGCTGGGCGCGCTGCTGGTCTGCTACGTGGGGGGCATCGTCTCCGCATTCGCCTCGTCGGCAGCGGTGCTGGGTGCCACCATTCCGCTGGCCGTGCCGTTCCTGATGCAGGGCCATCTCAGCGCCGCTGGCGTGATCTGTGCGCTGGCCGTGTCCTCCACCATCGTCGATGTCAGTCCGTTCTCGACCAACGGCGCATTGGTAGTGGCCTCGGCCGCGAAGGAAGAACGCGAAACGCTGTTCCGCCGCTTCCTTGTCTACAGCGGCCTGGTGGTGGCATTCGGTCCGCTGCTGGCCTGGCTGGTGTTCGTGGTGCCGGGCTGGATGTAAATGCCTGCGGTAGTGCCGGTCGCTGGCCGGCACTACCTGGCGTTACACTTTGTGCATGGCCATTGCTCCCGCTCCGCGTACTCCGAAGAAGCGCGCCCCTCTGTACGAAGAGGTGGCCGAGCACGTGCGCGAGCGGATCTACGACTACCGCCTGCCCCCGGGCGAGTGGATCGACGAGCCGGCGTTGTGCGAGGAACTGGGTATCAGCCGCACGCCGCTGCGTGAAGCGCTGAAACTGCTCGCCGCCGAAGGCCTCGTGCAGATCGATGCCGGACGAGGCGCGCGGGTGACCCGGCTGACACTGGAAGACCTCAACCAGCTGTTCCCGGTGATGGCGATGCTGGAAGGACGCTGTGCGCATGAAGCGGTCAAGCACATCGACGACGCCGGCGTGCAACAGCTGGAAGAACTGCACGCGGCGATGGAAACGGCCGCCGCAGACGGCAACATCGCCGAGTACTACCGCAACAACTACCTCATCCACGAAACGGTGCAGCATTACGCCGGCAATCCGTGGCTGATCCGCATCACCCACGACCTGCACCGCATCCTGAAGATGCATCGCGGGCGCCAGCTGCTGGCACCGGGGCGCACCGCGCAGTCGCTGGCCGAACACCGCGAACTGATGGAGTGCTTCCGCCAGCGCGATGCCGCGGCCGCCGAACGCACGATGGAACGGCACCTGCTCAGCCAGGGCCAGGCCTTGGCCGCGTATGTGGCGAGCGGGGGATTGTTGAACGTGCCTGCGCCGTTGCCGACCGAAGGCGGGAGCTGAGTTCATGGGGTTGCCGGCCGCTGGCCGGCAACCTGGAACCTCGCGTCAATCACCGCCGCCGCAACTGCCTCCATCACCACCGCCACCGCTGTCGCCGCTGCCGCAGTCCGAGCTGCTGTAGCTGTGGTGGCTGTTGCTGTCGCCGGAATAGCCGCCGGAGAAATCGGCGGGCCCACTGCCACTGCCATCGCCCCGTGCGGGTGAGCCATCGGCAGTAGCCATTGCCATGCATACGATCGCGCCGACCAGCGGCAGCAGCCACACCACCAGCAGCTGCCCGGCGCGGCTGCTGACGGGAAGGTCGTCGCGCCCCAGCACCACGAAGCTGGCCACCAGGTTCAGCCCCAGCACCAGGGCAATCAGGACGAGGGTCACAGCCAGCATGGCGCAGCTCCTTGCGACGGGTTCGGGCCCGCAGACGATACCACCGCCGCCAGTTCGCCCTGCCTGTCATGAAGATGGGACAATGTAGGGCGCGCCGGCCTGCCCTCGGGGCCGCCGGCCCCCCTGCACCACACGGAAGAAGAAGAACAACAACATGCTGAAAGTCATTTTCGATACCGACCCGGGCGTCGACGACGCGCTGGCGCTGCTGTACCTGCACAAGCACCCGCAGATCGACCTGATCGGCGTCACCACCACCTTCGGCAATGCCTCGGTGGCGTCGACCACGCACAATGCGCTGTACCTGAAGCAGGCCTGGGGCCTGTCCGCGCCGGTCGCGCGCGGCGCTGAAGGCCCGCTGCAGCCCGAAGCCACCCCGGAAGCCTGGCCGGTGCACATCCATGGTCACAACGGCCTGGGCAACCACCCGGTACCGGACGCTCTGGATGTGGCCGCTGATGCGCGCCCGGCCCACCAGCTGATCATCGACCTGGTGCGCGCCCATCCGGGCGAAGTGACCCTGGTGGCGGTCGGCCGCATGACCAACCTGGCGCTGGCCCTGCAGCAGGCCCCGGACATCGCCGGCCTGGTGCGTGGCGTGGTGCTGATGGGCGGTGCGTTCCACGTCAACGGCAACATCACTCCGGCGGCCGAAGCCAACATCTGGGGCGACGCCGAAGCGGCTGACCTCGTCTTCACTGCCCATTGGCCGGTCACCGCCATCGGCCTGGACGTGACCACCCGCGTGGAGATGAACCGCGACGGTCTGGACAGGCTGGCCGCGATCGGTGGCGCCGATGCCGAACTGGTCCGCGCCCTGTCGCAGGACTACGTCGACTTCTATCTGCAGGCCGGCCACAAGGGCATGGTCGTGCACGACTGCTGCGCCTGCATCGCCCTGACCCGTCCGGAGCTGTTCCAGTTCGAGCGCGCCAGCGTGCGCGTGGCCACCGACGGCGTCGCCCGTGGCATGACCATTCCCAAGCCGGAAGGCATGGGCTTCGGCCCCAGTGTGTGGGACGGCCACGTGCTGCAGTCGATTGCCATTGGCGTTGATGCGGCTGCGGTGCTGGCCGACATCGAGCAGACCCTGAAGGTCTAAGCGCTCACTGCCCGCCCCGGGACACGGGGCGGGTCTTCGGCACGGTCTCCGGCAGCGTCCACAGCACCGGCAGCACCAGCACCGCCACCAGCGCGATCATCGCCCCCGGCGCCGCCGCCCAACCGCTGCGCTCGACCCACCATTGCGCCAGCCACGGCGTCGCCCCGCCGAACACTGCGGTGGCCATGGTGACCCCCAACGCCAGTCCACTGACCCGGCCCTCGCCCGGGAACTGTTCTGCCGTGGCCGGTGCCGCCACGGCACTGATGCCGCCGGCCACGCAGGCCAGCACCACCGCTGCGAGCACGATGCCCAGCGGCGCGGCAGACGCCATCCAGCCGAACATCGACAACGGCAGCAGCGCCGCCAGTACCGTCAGCCACAGCAGCAGCGGACGCCGCCCGAAGCGGTCGGACAACGCGCCGCACAGCGGAGTGATCGCGATCACCGCCACCGCTGCAATGGTCGACAGCCACAGCGCATCGCCTTCCTCGTGTCCCTGCGCATGCAGGAACGCCGGCACATAGGTGATGCCCACGTAGTAGGTGATCGACCCCAGCGCGGAAATCGCAAACGTGCGCGCCACCGCACCCGGGTGGTTGCGCAGGACATGCCGCAGCGGCGTGGCCGGAATGCTGCCCTCGCGCCGCTGCCGTTCGAACTCCGGCGATTCGTGCATGCCCGAACGCGCGATCAGGATCACCAGTGCCAGCGCCGCGCCGAAGAAGAACGGGATCCGCCAGCCCCAGCTGTCCAGCTGCGGCGCAGGCAACAGCGCCACCGTGAGCGCGGAGATCGCCACTGCCAGCAACGCACCTACTTCACTGGCTGCCGAAGCCAACGACGTGACCAGGCCACGTCGTCGTACCGGTGCGCTTTCCAGCAGATAGGCGACCACGCCGGTGTATTCGCCACCCACCGAGAACGCCATCACGCAGCGCAGGACCAACAGCAGCACGCCCGCCGTCGCACCGGCGGTCGCGGCGGTCGGCAGCAACGCGGTGGCCAGCATGGCCGCCGCCATCAGCGCCATCGAGGCCAGCAGCATCCAGCGCCGGCCGAGCCGGTCGCCCAGGTGGCCGAAGCACAGCGCACCGAGCGGACGCATCAGGTAGGACACCGCGAAGCCGGCCAGAGTGACCAGCATCGCCTCCTGCCCGCCGCCAAAGAACACCCGCGACAGCACCGTGGCGAAGTACAGGTACAGGGTGAAGTCGTACCACTCCACTACCGTGGAGAGGCCGGCCACCCACATCGAGCGCTGCCGCCCCGCCGTCATCGCGTGTTTTCCTTCATGGCCAAAGGGTGTCATGGCGGCAGTGACGAAGCAGTAGATCCACGCCATGCGTGGATGCTCGCCCTCCCTGGCAAACGGGGTCGGAGCCCTTTGCTATTCGCAAAGGGATCCGACCCCACTCTGTTACCGCGCCCGGCGCAGGGTGATCAACGTGATCTCCGACGGCACGCCGATGCGGGCCGGGAATCCCGCCCACAGGCCGGCACCGTTGCTCACGTACAGCGTCATGCCATCCACCGTATAGCGGCCGGAAACGAAGCCGCCGTTGGCGCGCTTCACCAGCTGGTTCATGCCGATGATCTGGCCGCCATGGGTGTGTCCGGAAAGCTGCAGCTTCACCCCGCGTGCAGCCGCTTCGCGTGCGTTGCGTGGCCGATGGTCGAGCAGGATCACCGGCGCGGCAGGATCGGCACCCGCCAGCGCGGCGTCCAGGTCGGGCAGTGGCAGGCCATAACGCGAGGCCACCGGATCGGTCACCCCGGCAATGGTCAGCGCGGCATCACCACGACGCACCTGGGTGTGGCTGTTTTCCAGCACCTGCATGTGCAGCGCGCGGAACGCCTGCATCCATTCGCTGTATTGCGCGTAGTACTCGTGGTTGCCGGTGATGGCGATCACCCCGTCCGGCGCTCGCAGGTCCGCCAGTGGGGTGTAATCGTTGCGGCGCGCCTGCACGCTGCCATCAATGAGGTCGCCGGTGATCACCACCAGATCCGGTTGCAGTGCATTGCTTTCCGCCACGACCTGGCGCACCCAGTCGCCGGTGAGCAGGCGGCTTGCGTGGATGTCGGTGAGCTGCAGCACGCGGTAGCCATCGAAGGCCTGCGGCAGGCCGACTATGGCCACCTCGACCTGCCGCGGTTTGGGTACGGCCATGCCCTGGCTGACACCGAAGGCACTGAGCAGCAGCGCCAGCACCGCGGCAGACGGGCGCAACGCCCTGTTGCGCAGTGCAGAGAGGGCACGCGGTGCGCGCAACAGGCAGGCAGCCAACAGGCCGGCATCCAGCACCAGCAGCGCCAGGGCCAGCAGCAGCACCGCGGTGGAGCCGGTGGCCAGCGTGGCGATGGCCATCTTCGGAATCTCCGGCGAGGCCATCGTGCCCCAGAAGCTGGCGACGATGCGCAGCTGTACGGCAATGCCGACCAGCAGCACGGACAGCACCACCTTCAGCCAGACGGGCAGGCGCAGTGGCCAGAACAGGCGCCAGGCCACATACAGGCCCATCAAAAAACCAATCGTACTCAGCACTACGACAATCCAGAACGGCAAACAGGCCCGCCATGGTGACGGCAGAAGATGGCAATGGATAGAGCCAGGCTCAGGCCCGGCCCCGGCGCCATCACGCTTCGGGCAAGCGCTCCACCCGCAGCCGCGTGATGCGGCGCTTCTCCATCGCCAGCACGGTGATGCGGATACCGGCCACCTCCAACGTGTCACCGATGTCGGGCAGGCGCCCCAGCTGTTCCAGCACCAACCCGGAGATGGTCATGTAGTCCGCACTGCGCGGCAGTGACACGCCGGCCAGCCGCTGCAGGTCGTCCAGGGTCAGCGCGCCGTCGGCATCCCAGCAGTCCTCGCCCTGCGCGACCACGCCATAGCGCTCGTCCTGGGTATCGGCCAGGTCACCGGCGATGGCCGCCAGCAGGTCGTTGGCGGTCACCAGGCCTTCCACGCTGCCGTACTCGTCCACCGCCACCGCCAGCGGCACCGGATGCTGGCGGATCAGCTCCAGGGCCTGCAACGCACTGGCGCTGGACAGCACGTACTGCGGCTCGCGCAGGTTGCCTTCCAGCTGCAGTGGCTTGCCCTGCAGCAGGTCGGCCAGCAGGTCGCGGCTCTGCACCACGCCCCGCAGACTGTCCAGGTCACCTTCGCCGACCAGCATCCGCGTATGCGGCGACGCCACCAGGCGGGCGACCACATCATCGTGACCACGCGCCATGTCGATCCACTGCACGTCGGCCCGCACGGTCATCACGCTCGATACCGGGCGATCAGCCAGTCCCAGCACGCTGCGGATCATCTCGTGCTCGGCCGGCTGCAGGCGTTCTTCGGTACTGCCGCGTTCATCGGCGTCTTCTTCATCGTGGCCATTGGCCTGGCGCGCGCCCAGCAGGCGCAGCACTGCATCGGCGGTACGCTGGCGGAACGGCTGGCGCTGCTCATTGCGCTCGCGGTTGAAACGTATCCACTGGTTGAACGCTTCCACCAGGATCGAGAACGCGATGGCCGCATACAGGTACCCCTTCGGAATCCTGTAGCCCAGGCCCTCGGCCACCAGGCTGAAACCGATCATCAGCAGGAAGCCCAGGCACAGCACCACCACGGTCGGATGCTTGTTGACGAAGCGGGTCAGCGGCTTGCTGGCCAGCAGCATCAGCGCCATCGCGATGGTCACCGCCGCATACATCACGCCAAGGTTGTCGACCATGCCGACGGCGGTGATCACCGAGTCCAGCGAGAACACCGCATCGAGCACCACGATCTGCGCCACCACCATTGCGAAGCTGGCATAGACCTTCTTGCCATCTTCGTGATGCTCGCGGCCTTCCAGACGCTCGTGCAGTTCCATCGTGCCCTTGAACAGCAGGAACAGGCCGCCGCCCAGCAGGATCAGATCACGCCCGGAGAAGCTGTGCTCGAACAGCGTGACCAGCGGTTCGGTCAGTTTCATGATCCAGGCCAGCGCGGCCAGCAGCACCAGCCGCATCAGCAGCGCCAGTGCCAGGCCGATCACCCGCGCGCGGTCACGCTGGTGCGGCGGTAGCTTGTCGGCCAGGATCGCGATGAACACCAGGTTGTCGATGCCGAGAACGATCTCCAGCACGACCAGGGTTGCAAGGCCCATCCATATCGAGGGGTCAGCCAACCATTCCATTTCAGGTCCGTTTCGTCAGTAAGGGGAAAGTGGTGCAGTGCAGGTGTGCGGCGAGGCGAAGGTCAATCCGCATCCTGCGCCTGCGTCGGGTCATGCCCGAGCAGGTCGCCGGGGCTGCATTGCAGTTCGCGGCAGATTGCATCGAGCGTGGAAAAGCGGATCGCACGCGCCTTGCCGGTCTTCAGGATCGACAGGTTGGCCAGGGTGATGTCGATGCGCCCGGCCAGCTCGGACAGGGTCATGCCACGTTGCTGCAGCATGCGGTCCAGAGTGATGACGATCGCCATCAGATCACACCGTCCAGATCGTCGCGCATCGCTGCGCCGACGGTGAACACCCGCGCCAGCACGAACAGCATCAGCACCGCGACCAGGCCGGTGATCGACATGCCGCCGCCCACCTCCATCCAGGCGAAGTCCGGTCCCATCCAGCTGGCGTACAGACCGATCACGATCGACAGCACCTCCATCGCCAGCATCAGCCAGGCCATGCGTTGCAGGCGTACGGCGTTGGCATGGGTGAAGGGGCGTTCGTTGGCCGCAGACCGCAGCAGCCGCGCCAGGTGGCGCAGGAACACCAGGCACAGCACCAACAGCGCGACGATGGCGGCCAGGCCTACGCAGAAATGCAGGAACAGATGCGAACCGTGCATGGCCGCCGCCTGCGCATCGTGCACGCTGTCCAGCAGCCAGCTGCGGTCGTAGGCCACCAGCGGGACTGCCAGCAGCGCGGCCAGGATGCCCAGCCAGCACATCGCGCGCACCGCCTGCACGGCGGTCTGGGCCAGGGTGAACAAGCCGCGCGCAGGAAGGGCGCGGGCAGGACGAGCGGTCAAGCAGCCTCCGATGTGGAGCGGCCCTGCCGCCCCGGGGTGTATTTATCGATAAACGATATATCACATCCGCAGGCTGTTGGCTGAATCGCTTCCGCTCCGGCGCCGTTACCGGGCGGGTGCGGATGCCGGCGGCGCGGCCTGTTCGCGCATCGCCTCGCCTGGCGTGGCCGAGGCCATTGCCTGCACTCCCGCCTCGGCGGCCTGCCGGGTGACCAGCCGGAAGCGCACGCGCAGCTTGCTTTCGCCCGGCGTTGCCCAGCCGTACTGGATCGCCACCTGGTCGCCGGACAATGGACCGCGCGAGGGCAGCGAGCGGATCTGCAGTGGCTTCGGTGCAGCCTGCATCAGCCGTGCGAAGCCCTTCTGCACCACCGCCGGGTCGGCCTTCTCGGCATACACGGTGCAGGTGCCATCGTCGGCCCAGCTGACCGCATAGCGGCCACTGGCCAACGGCACCATCCACGCCATGCCCGGCTGGCCCTGCAGCAGCGTAGCGGCCTCGGCCGGCTGCAACGGCGTCAGGCCGTTGGCCTCCATCAGCGACTGCAGGCGCGCCGGTGCACCGATGTGCTGCATGCAGGCGGTGTCGAACAGTTCGCTGAAGGGATCCTGCGCGGGTGTTTTCGGCGCACGCGCGGGCTGGGCCATCACCACGATCGGCAGCAGCAGGCCAGCCATCAGCCAGGGCGCAGGGCGCATCGGAACTCCAGGGAACGGAAAACAGCGGGGAGGATGGCAAAGCCGGGTGGCAGAACGCAACGGGCACGCCCGCGCTTGACATCACCCAGCCCCAGGGAGAACATCAGTTAACGAATTAGTTAACTGGCCCCATGGACCGCATCTTCGAAGCCTTGGCCTCCACCGCACGCCGGCAGATCCTGGCCTACCTCAGCGCCGGCGAGCTCAGCGCGGGCGAGCTGGCCGAGCGCTTCGATTTCAGCAAGCCGGCACTGTCCAGCCACCTGCGCATCCTGGAAGACGCCGGCCTGATCGAACGCGAGAAGCGCGGCCAGTTCGTGTACTTCCGGCAGGTGCCCGACCGCTTGGCCAACACGCTGTTTTCCTGGGCCGCCGAAGTCTGTCCAGTCGGCGGGCCGCTGAAGCGCGAAGCGCGCGCACGCCGCAAGACACCCGCCCGCTGAGGAGCACTGCGATGCCCGGTTCGACCCGCACCAGCCGTTCGTTCCCGAGTATCCAGCTTCCGGCACAGGATGGCGGTGGCCCGGTGGAAGTCACCCTGATCGCGCAGCTCGGCATCGGTGCCGGCGATGCGCTGGTGAGCGATGCCAGCCAGCGCCAGCGCCACCACCCGGCCTTCATCGATGCGCTGGACGAGCCCTCGGCGCGGCTGGGCGGCATGCACCTGCAGCACGGCGATGCGTCATCGCTGTACAGCTTCGTGGTGGGTGCCGGCGGCCATCCCTTCCATCGCCATGCCGGGCCGCGCATGTTCACCGCCATCGCCGGCAGTGCAGGTGCCGAACTGCGGTTTGCCAGCGCATCCGATCGGCAGCTGGCGGACGATCCCGCGCATTTCCTGCGGTCACTGCGTCGTGTCCGCATCCCGCCCGATTGCCTGTTCACCGTGCGCTTCGGCGGCGGCGCCTGGCACCAGTTCGCCTCGAACAGTCCTGCTCACCCTGCCCTGTTCGCGCTTTCCTGCCACAGCAATGAGCTGGCCGGGGCCATGAGCGAGCAGGCACGCGTACAAGCACAGGCCAACGCCGCAGACATTCCCAGCCTGACCGAGGTGCTGCCTGCTGCGCACTGGCCTACCGCAACCACACTGGCGGCCACGCCGTTGCTGCAGCTGTCACTGCAGGCAGCAGCACCCAGCCTGCGCGCGCGCCTGTGCGTGCAGACACGCACGTTGCTCGGGCCGCTACGCCGCTTCAGCCTGGAGCCACTGCGCGGATTCGTGGAACGGGCAACGCCGGCGTACCCGGTCTGCAGCAGCGCGGCGCCCACGCAGGGGATGCTCGCCAGCGCACTGCCGCACAGTCACTACAACGACACGACCGTGCTGGCGCTGCACGGCGGGCAGATCAGTCACCGCTCCGCCTCCGCCCTCCTCGCCGACGTACTGGATGGTTTCCTGCGCAATCCGCCAGCGGGCGTCGGCCGCTTGATGGCCCTGCGCAATCGTCTGGTCGCGCCGCTGCGTCTGCGCACCTCGCCGCTGGGTTGCCCGGTGTCGTCATTGCTGTCCACCGACCGCAGCCGCGTCTTCGGCGGGCGTTTCCCGGTGCTGGATGCGCAGGTCGATGCGGAAGACCGGTGTGCCGAAGTGTTGCTCGGCGCAGACGACCGCCATCTTTGCTTCCGCAGCAGCGTGCGCGTGCAGTTCAACGATGACGGCCAGGTCGAGATCAGTCTGGGCTCGCGCGTGCAGACGCTCAATGCATTTGGCCGCTTCTACATGGCGATGATCGACAGCGCGCATCGGCATTACGTGGCCCCGGCCCTGCTGCGCCGCGCAGTGGAACATGCGCTGGCACCGGAACTGGCCGCGTGGTCCGGCGCGCCTGCACACTCCTGAGCTGGGGCAGCAATGTGCAGGGGCCCTGTGCGGCCCCCGCGATCAGACCACGATTTCGCCCTCGTCCTCGCCATCCCAGTAATGGATGCGGCTGGCGTGTACGTGGATCAGCACCAGACCCGGCGTATCCACGCCCTGTTCGAACCACCGCTCCAGGTCCTTCACCCAATGCTGGGCCATCGTGGCGCGATCGCGGATCAACGCTGCCCTGCCCTGCACGTGCACGAACAGCGGCGGCTTGCCCAGCAGCGACTTGTTGCCGGTCAGGCCCAGCGCCACGTTCGGGTCGGCGCTGATCTCGCGCACCATGTCGGTGTTTTCCATGGTGAAGAACCAGCTGTCGCCGTCGTAGTCCACATCGCCGTTGTTGCTCATCGGGCGGCCAGCGATCTGGCCGCCGGCGTGGGTCTGCAGCATGGTGAAATCGATGCCGGCCATCTTCTTGGCCAGTTCGGGAAGGGTGAGCGTGGTCATGGACAGTTCCTTCAACAGATGGGTGTCCAGCGTCTGCCCAGCGCGGTGACCGAGGCGTGGATGGCTGCTGTCGGTTTCTTCACGCAGTGGCCGCAGCTGGCATGCCTGCGCGCAACGCAGCCGCGCCGCGGTGACCGTCACTCATCAGCGCGGATAGCGGAACACCAGATCGTCCGGATCGCTGCGCACGGCCGCCCCGTCCAGCACCCCACCAAGGCGAACCGCCACGGCCTGCGAAGCGTGGTTGTCCGCTGCCATGTAGCTCACCAGCGTCGGCAATCCGCGCACCACGAATGCCCAATCACGCAGCGCCGCCGCCGCTTCGCTGGCGAACCCCTGCCCTTCCTGCCCGGCGTACAGCAGCCAGCCCAGTTCCTGTTCCGGGAACAGCGGGCCGTGGTTGATGCCCACCTGGCCGATGCACTCGCCCGTGTCGCGGCGCTCGATCATCAAGGCGCCGTGGCCGAACAGATGCCAGCTGGCGAGGTCGTGACAGAACTGTCCCCACGCGGCGACCTCACCGAACGGCCCGCCCATGCCGCGCGCGCGCGGCGAGGCCAGGAACGCGGCATACACCGAGAAGTCGTCCAGGCATTGCGCGCGCAGGCGCAGGCGCGGTGTTTCCAGCAACGGGATGTCGATCATGCGTGCGTCGGTCAGTACACGGCCAGGAAGCCGCAGCCCCGGCGCTGCGGTTGGCCTGCAACCGTCACCTGCACGCTGGCCGATGTATCCACGCCTTCGGCGTTGCGGCAGGGCTCGCGCTTGATCTCAACAATGGTCGGCTGCTTGCCCAACTCACCGTTGAGCACCGTCAACGAACCGTGCGCACCGGCCGGTTGGCCGAGGTAGCGCAGCGTGCCTGCGCTGCTGCGGCCAGCAACGGTGAGCGTGGCATCGTGATTGCCCTTGCCGGTGGAGGCGATCTCGATGGACCAGCCTTCGCCACCACCGGTAAAGGCTGGCACCGGGCTGGCATCGGCGGCGATCGAAGGATGACGCGGCGCATCGGCGCCAGCATCGCGTTGCGGTGCGCTGCTGGCGCAGCCAGCGAACAGGCCCGCCACCAGCGTGGCAGTCACAACGGAACGCAGGGTCATGGCGTACTCCTCCGGCAGACGAGCGGCCAGTCTAGGCAGGAACGCGTGCGCTGGCGATGAACAAGGCCTTCCTCAGCGCGGCGCACGCCCACCTGTGGCCACCTGCACACGGTCGCGGCCAAGTGATTTGGCCGCGTACATGGCCGTGTCGGCGGCACGTACCAGCGCATGCCAGCCGATCGGGTCAAGCGTGCCCTGGGCAACGCCGAAGCTGGCAGTGACCCGCAGGATCTCGCCACTGCCCAGCACGATGTCCTTGCCGCGCAGTGCCACCCGCAGCGACTCGGCCAGCTGCCGTCCACTGGCCAGATCACCGTCGGCCAGCAGCACCAGGAACTCCTCGCCGCCGTAGCGGGCGACGCTGTCGTTGCGGCGCAGGTGGCTGCGCAGCAGCTGCGCCACCTGCACCAGCACATCGTCACCGGCCGCATGGCCCTGCCCATCATTGATCGATTTGAAATGATCCACGTCCAGCAGAATCACCACCGCCTGCGTGCTCCCATCGGCATGCCGCCGTCGCACCCGTTCCTCCAGCGAGCGTCGGTTCAACAGGCCGGTCAGCTGATCGGTATCGGCCAGCTCGCGCAGCTCACGGGTCAATGCCGAGCGCTGGTGCGACTTCGCCCGCAGCACCTCGATGGCATCGAACAGGCGCTGCATTTCCGCCATCGGATGAGTGGCGTGCTGCTCCGCACCCGGCGTATCCGAGGCGATCTGGATCACCTGCGCCTGCGCCTGCAGCAACGGCCGCAGGATCTGTACGTGGGCAATGCGCAGCGCCAGCGCAAGCAGCAGCAACGTCCCCAATGCAGTGGCGGCCAGCACAGCCAGGCGTACTGCCTCCTTGCTGCGGGTGTGCTCGAAGCGCGCGATCGAAACGCCAAGGTAACCATCGCGCAGCGCTTCCAGCGATTGCAGGGTGGGCACGTAGCGCGCGGTGAACTCGGCCGCCGTCCAGGGGGGCGATACGCCGCGCCGACCATCGTCGATCAGCTGTTCCACCATCGGCAGCGACTGGCCGAAGAACTGGCGGCGCGCCATGTCCCAGTGCCAGGACAGCGTCGGCTCGCTGCGGAACACCGACTCGTGGCTGGCGGCCAACCGCCACAGCTCCAGCAGGCGCCCTTCGGTCTGCTGCGCAGCGCGCACCTGCGGCTCCCGCCACGCGCCGGGCACGGCCAGCGGCGCCATCACGTTCGATG
This sequence comes from Stenotrophomonas sp. LMG 10879, assembly GCF_002750935.1. NCBI lineage: Bacteria > Pseudomonadati > Pseudomonadota > Gammaproteobacteria > Lysobacterales > Lysobacteraceae > Stenotrophomonas > Stenotrophomonas sp. LMG 10879. The sequence continues at coordinate 355,898 of NZ_PEJT01000003.1, read as the reverse complement.
CCAAGCGGCCACCGTGTTCGCGCAGATCGATCAGGATCTGCCCCTGCATGGCAGGAATCGCGGCTTCGCGATCGGCGGCGACCAGATCGCTGATCTGCACCGACGTCAGCGCCTGCAGCCGGTCGTACACCGCGAACATGCTGCTGATCGCGTGCTCCACCTCCTCTGCCGAGCGCTCACCTCTGGGCAACGCGGCAACCCGGTCCACCGCAGCGCGCGCGGTCTGCAGCCGCCGCCGCGCTTCATGCAGGCGCGGTGTTTCGTCCACCACCCGCGGATCGGTCTGGAACACGCTCTGCAGGTGCTGCGTCGCTGCGTCCACCCGCTGCCGGGCGACCGCCAGCTGTGCGGCCAGTCGGCGCTGCTCCTGCGCATCGGCGCTGTCGGCGCCGAGCAGGCTGTTGGCCGGTCCACGCTCGGCCGACACCAGATTGGCCAGCTCGAAGGTCAGCCGCAGCTGCTGCAGGCTGACCAGGTTGGCCTCGGCTTCGGTGTGGCGCTGCGTGCCCTGCACCAGCGCAATGGCCATCAGCGGCAGCGTGCACAGCACGAACAGGCCACCGAGGATCCAGAGCCAGGTCTGCAGTCCGTTTGGCGATGCCCTGCGGCCCATCGATGTACCCCCTGGCGTGCGGATCAGTGTAGCGCCGCACCCGCGTGAAGTTGGGTCAGATCCAGCGCTGGTCCACCAGTTCGCGCTTCACGTAGGCGTAGAACACCGGCGCAGCCACCAGCCCGGGCAGGCCGAACGCCGCTTCCATCACCAGCATGGCCAGCAGCAGTTCCCAGGCGCGCGCCTGGATCTCGCCGCCGACGATGCGCGCGTTGAGGAAGTACTCCAGCTTGTGGATCACCACCAGGTACAGCAGCGCAGCCACGGCCACATAGAACGACACCGACAGCGCGACGATGGCGATGATGGTGTTGGAGATGATGTTGCCCACCACCGGCAGCAGGCCTGCCAGGAAAGTGATCAGCACCAGCGTCTTCGACAGCGGCAGGTGCACGCCGAACAGCGGCAGCACGCCCAGCAGGAAGATGGCGGTGAACACGGTGTTGAGCAGCGAGATCTTCACCTGCGCGAACACCACCTGGCGGAACGCGGTGGCCAGGCGGCTGGTGCGGCCGATCAGTTCCTGCGCCAGCGGGCCCATCTTCGGCAGCGGCAGTTCGTCGTACAGCGCGATCATCGCGCCCAGCACCATGCCGATCAGCACGCGCACCCCCACCTGCACCACTGATGTGCCGGCCACACCCAACTGCCGCTGGTGTTCGGCGGCCCAGTCGTTGACGGCCGCACGCAGCGCCGTCAGGTCTTCAGGGATGTAGGGCTGCAGCAGCGCCGGCACCTGGTGCCGGGAGGTGTTGAGGATGTCCATCAACCGCGCCAGCAGCACGTCAGGGCCACCGGTCTCGTTGCGGAAGAACGCCGCCACGCCGATACCGGCCAGCACCAGCACGCCGATGATCACCGCCGACAGCACGATCACTGCGATCGCCCGCGCCCGCCCGGGACGCAGCTTGCCTTCCACGGTGGAGGCCAGCACATGGGTCAGCTGGAACACCAGCAGGCCCGACAGCAGGGTCACCACCAGGCCGAGCTTCAGTGCCAGCCACATGCCCAGCAGCATCATCAGCCAGGCGGCGATGCGTGCGGCGGGAGGCTTGGGCAGGGTCGGGATGACGAGCGACATCGGGGCACATCCTGGAGGGGTGGCCCATGGTAGTGGATTGAGGTGATGCGCCTGCGCACGCGCGCGTCCCTGCGGCCGCCGCCTGCCGTCAACGTGCGACCACCGCCCCTGCCGAACGTGCCAGTGCGGCCGCCTGCTGATCACCCTTGCGCTCGCTGTAGCGATCCACCAGGTAGTCCGAACGATCGCGCGTGAGCAGGGTGAACTTGACCAGTTCCTCCATCACATCCACCACCCGGTCGTAGTACGCCGAGGGCTTCATCCGCCCGTTCTCGTCGAACTCCTGCCAGGCCTTGGCCACCGACGACTGGTTGGGGATGGTCAGCATGCGCATCCAACGCCCCAGCACGCGCAGCGTGTTGACCGTGTTGAACGACTGCGAACCGCCACTGACCTGCATCACCGCCAGCGTCCTGCCCTGCGTCGGGCGCACGCTGCCATCTTCCAGCGGCAGCCAGTCGATCTGGTTCTTGAACACGCCGGTGACCGTGCCATGGCGCTCCGGGCTGATCCAGACCTGGCCTTCGGACCATTGCGACCACGCTCGCAGGCGCTGCACTTCAGGGTGATCGGCGCCGACGCTGTCGAGCATGGGCAACGCATGCGGATCGAACACCCGGGTCTCGCAGCCGAGGTGGCGCAGCAGGTGCTCGGCCTCCAGCGCCAGCTTGCGGCTGAACGACTGCGGGCGCAGCGAGCCATACAGCAGCAGGATCCGCGGCGGGTGCGTGCGGCCGGTGCCCAGCAGGGACAGGTCGGGCTGGGGAAGCGAGGCTTCGGCCAGATGCGGGAGGGCGGGACTTGCGATGGATTCATTCATTCGACTATTCTAGAAATATGGAAACGAAGATTGCAATCGCCGCCCTCACCGCCCTTGGCCATGCCACCCGCCTGGCTGCCTTCCGCTTGCTGGTGGAGGCCGGCCCGGCTGGCCGCATGGCCGGCGACATCGGCAGCGCCCTGCAGGTACCGCCGGCCACGCTCAGCTTCCACCTGAAGGAGCTGCTGCAGGCCGGGCTGGTCGAGAGCGAGAGCCAGGGCCGCAACGTCTGCTACCGCGCCAACTTCAGTGCCATGACCGGCCTGATCGAGTACCTCACCCACAACTGCTGCGCAGGCTCGCCCGATCCGGCCTGCAGCCCGACGTCCCCTGATTGCGCCTGCTGACCGGAGAGCCGCTTCGTGACCACCCAACGCGTCCTGTTCCTGTGCACGGGCAATTCCGCCCGCAGTGTTCTTGCCGAAGCCACGCTGCGGGCGTGGGCCAGCCACCGCTTCGAGGTGTTCAGCGCCGGCAGCCAGCCGGCCGGCGCGGTCAATCCATTCGCCCTTGCCCAGCTGCAGGCCGAGGGCATCGCCACCGCAGGCCTGCGCAGCAAATCGTGGGCCGAGTTCGCCGACGGCGCGCCGATGGACCTGGTGATCACGGTCTGCGATGCCGCAGCGGCCGAGGCGTGCCCGGTGGTGTTCGGCGACTTCGTGCGTGCGCACTGGGGCTTGCCCGATCCGGCCGCCGTCGAGGGCAGCGCGGATGACAAGGCGGCCGCGTTCGCGCAGGCACATGCCATCGTCAAGGCACGGTTGCTGGCCCTGCTGGCATTGCCCGCTGCCACCTGGTCCGACCGCGGGCAGTTGAAAGACGCGCTGGATCGCATCGGTTTCGTGCAACCCGAAGACGACCAGGCGTGAGCGCGCCGGCACCGATGGGGTTGTTCGAGCGCTACCTGACGCTGTGGGTGGCGCTGTGCATCGTCGCCGGCACCCTGCTTGGCCACGCGCTGCCGCAGCCATTTGCTGCGCTGGCGTCGGCGGAGGTGGCCAAGGTCAACCTGCCCATCGCCGTGCTGATCTGGCTGATGATCATCCCGATGCTGCTGCGGGTCGATTTCAGTGCGATGCGCCAGCTCGGCCAGCACTGGAAAGGCATCGGCGTGACGTTGTTCATCAACTGGGCGGTCAAGCCGTTCTCGATGGCACTGCTGGGCTGGTTGTTCCTGCGCCACGTGTTTGCCGATGCGCTGCCCGCCGCACAGGTCGACAGCTACATCGCCGGGCTGATCCTGCTGGCGGCGGCGCCCTGCACCGCCATGGTGTTCGTGTGGAGCAACCTGTGCCGCGGCGATGCCAATTTCACCCTCAGCCAGGTGGCGTTGAACGACGCCATCATGGTGGTGGCCTATGCACCGGTGGTGGCACTGCTGCTGGGCCTGTCGGCGATCAGCGTGCCGTGGGACACGCTGCTGCTGTCGGTGTCGCTGTATATCATCGCGCCGGTGCTGGTGGCCGCACTGCTGCGGCGCTGGCTGCTGGCCCGCAGCGGACAGGCTGGTCTGCAGTCCGCGCTGCGAACGCTGGGGCCGGTTTCGCTGCTGGCGCTGCTGCTGACGCTGGTGCTGCTGTTCGGCTTCCAGGGCGAGCAGATCGTGCGGCAGCCGCTGGTCATCGCCATCCTGGCGGTACCGATCCTGATCCAGGTCTACTTCAACTCGGGGCTGGCCTACCTGCTGAACCGCCGCCTGGGGGTCGCCCACTGCGTGGCCGGACCCTCGGCGCTGATCGGCGCCAGCAACTTCTTCGAACTGGCCGTGGCTACCGCCGTAGGCCTGTTCGGCGTGCATTCCGGTGCGGCGCTGGCGACGGTGGTCGGCGTGCTGATCGAAGTGCCGGTGATGCTGTCGGTGGTGCGCATCGTCAATGCGTCGCGCGGGTGGTATGAGCGGCCAGCACCAGCACGCTGCTGATCACCGCCGACAGCACGATCACGCGTTCGCCCGAGCCCGGCCGGGGCGCAGCTGGTCTTCCACGGTGGAGGCCAACACATGGATCAGCTGGAACACCAGCAGGCCCGACAGCAGTTTCACCACCAGGCCAAGCTTCGGTGCCAGCCACATGCCGAGCAGCATCATCAACCGAGCGGCGATGCGTGCGCCGGGAAGCCTGAGCACGGTCGGGATGACGAGGGACGTCGGGGCACATCGACCAGCCTTCGCACGTCCGCCTTGATCTGTAGGTAGCTTCTTTCGCCCGGCACCGTTTGCCCGGCCGTGCTCTTGGAAGGCCTCTTCCTGCGCACTGCGGCGGCAAGCGTGCGAGACAACGACGCGCTTGTCCTCCCTTTCGGCCAAGGCCGCACCGCACCACTCTCCGCGGCGGATGTCGCCCATGCGGCGACCGTGGTGCTGCAAGACCCGGTTTCCCATATCGGCCGCGTCTACAATCTCACCGGCCCCCAATCAATGAACCCTGCCCGCTGTGCACAGGTCTTTTCTGACGCACTGGGGCGGGCAGACCATCCGCGTCCGATGCTGTCGCTGGCCCCGTTCCGACAGCAGGCTTTCGCGGTCAGCTCCTGAGGCGGCTCACTGTTGCGTATGTCGGTGGGGGCCGTGCTCATCCTGTTGCCGCTGATGTTCGAGATCGGCTACGGCATGGATGCCTTTCCTGCCGGGCGACAGTACTGAATGTTCGCCGGCAACCTGACCATGAAACTGTTCACCACGCGGTTGATGAAGTACTTCGGTTTCCGCCGCATCCCTGTCGTCAACGGCGCGTTGAATACGCTGGCATTTGCGGAAATGCCATGTGCAGAGCTCAGTGCCGCCCGCACCCTGTTCTCCACCGCACCGCAGCTGGCGCTGGGGATGGGCATGGAACACGCACCGTTGCCGCGCCAAGGCCTTCGCCCATATTCAACGTTGCGGATCATGCCGTGCGCGATCTCTTCGGGGCGATGGAATCTGTCAGTCAACTCGCTTCATCGATCAGGGATGAGACAACCAACTTGGCCGCAGCGCAGATCGCCATGCCGCAGATCGCCATGCTAGCGTTTCGAAAAAGCGGGCAAGGAGCTGTATCGATGCCCGATGGAATCACCATGATGTCGATCATGCGCACGTTGCACTATCCAATTGACCGTCTCGCAACGAGACCACACCAGGCACAACGTCCGGATTCTGTGCCGGTTACGTACAGGTCGAAGGACGGACGTCTGCCGAGGTGCAGGAGCGCATGCAACGGATCCTCGACGGCTTTGTCCTGGATGTCGCCGACACCACTTCTTGAACCCCATGCAGGAGCAACAATTGAACCACTTGACCGCGCGGATGGCGCTTCTGGGTATCCCAGCCGTACGCTGGGTCATAGTCAGCTGCCTGTTGGCGAACGTCGGCGCTGGCATGGTGCTGCTAACCATGTCTTGGACGGTCGTAAACGAACACGCATCCGTATCCGCACTGGCGGGACTGATGGTGTGTTTCTGGCTGCCCTCCCTGCTTCTTGCCCCTGCAATCGGCCTGCTGGTCGACCGGGTGGACAGACGTCACATCGTCATGGCGACGAAGATCCTGCGGGTGGTCGCCCTTGTTGCTGCCGCTGCACTCTACGTCAGGCACCCGGGCGTTGCTGCGTTGATGGCACTGGCGTTCCTGATGGGTTCCTGTGCTGCCCTGTACACGCCAGCCCTGCTGGCCATGGTCCGCGAGCTGGTCGACGACAGCAGGCTGCTGCATGCCAATTCCACGGTCGACATCGCGTTCGAGGTTGGTTTCATCGTCGGCATGCCCATCAGCGGAGCACTCATGATGGTCGCTTCACCGGCGACAGTGCTGCTGATAACTGCAGGCCTTTTCGCAGCCGCGTTTCTCTGCCTGCTGTTCGTGCGCAAGGAACATCTGGAGTTCCGCTGCGATCCAACCAGCAAGGGCAGCTACTGGCAGGACACCCGGGACGGCGTCCGTTACCTGCTGAGCGAGCATAGGCTGGTTCTGCTGTACAGCATACAGATGCTCGTCTACGTCACTCTGATGACGACCAGCATCCTGCTTGCGCCGTTCGCCAAGGCGGTACTGGACCTGAGTTCAGGCCAGTTTGGTGCAATCGAAGCGTCGCTGTCGGTAGGTGCTGTGGTTGGGGCGTTTGTCCTCCCGGCTGCCGCTACGCGGTGGGGCTACGGTCCTTCACTGGTGGCCGCGACGCTTGTAATGGCCGTCTCTTTTACGATCTTTGCCCTGACCAGTTCGTTCTGGAAGGCGTTCTTCCTCTACTTTGTAATCGGCACCTGCCTGGCCGCCTGGCCGGTGGTGACCACTGCCGCACAGCGCCTTACCGAGAAGGGCATGCAGGGGCGTGTACAGACCGCAGCCAACGCGGTCTCCAGCGCTCTCATACTCGCCATGTATGGCCTGGTCGGCGGAGCCGGCGCCCATGTTTCCATCCGCTGGAGCTATGCTTCAGTTGTGATCATCTCAGCGATGGCATGCGTCATTGCCTACTACGCGTACTTCGTCTGCAAGGAGCCCGTTGCAGATGAACCTGCGTAATGGAAGCGTTCGGGTGCGTGGCTGCTGAGACTGCGGTGCCACTGGCACCGCCGATGGACACGTTGTCCCGCCGCTTCGACCACCCGGCGCGACGGGGTGCCAGACACCGCGCTGCGCCGCCCTCACCCTTTCTTCGGCGACGCCGTCGAGCCCCGCACCATCAGGCTGAACCCCAGCGTCTGCTGACGCGGCACGTCGACCTGTTCGATGATGGCGAGCAGCAGGTTGACCGCGCGCTCCCCGATCTCCCGCATCGGCTGCCTGATGGTCGTCAACGGAGGCGTCAGGTAACGCGATGACGCCAGGTCATCGAAGCCAACGATAGACAGGTCATCGGGCACGCGGACGCCCAGATCGCGGCAGGCTGCCAGGGTGCCCAACGCCATCTGGTCGCTGAAGCAGAAGATCGCGGTGGGCGCCGGCGCGACGGCCAACAGTGCCATCGCGGCCGCATGACCGGACTCCACGGAAAAGTCACCCGGCACGACGCTGAGGTGGCGCAGGCGGCCACGCGCCCTGCCGGCGGCGCGAACCCCTTCCAACCGTTGCGTGTGCAGGGGATTGTCGGGCGGCCCGCCTACCACGGCGATCCGCTCATGCCCCAGGCCGTACAGGTGTTCCATCACCGCGCGCGCGGCGGCGGCGTTGTCGATGTGGACGCTGGGAATGCCCAGCGCGGGGTCGAACTCGCAGCCGTTGACCACCGGCGCGGCGACACCCCGTTGCTCGACGATATCGCGCGCCGTCGGCGGCAGGCGATGCCCCAGCACGATCAGGCCATCGGCTTCGTTGCGCCGGAGCATCTGCGCGTAGCGCTCCTCGCGCTCGGGCAGGTTCTGGGTATCACCCAGCAGGACGGCGTAGCCGACGGCCTGCGCCGCGTCCTCCGCACCCTGCAGGATCTGGGCGAAGAACGGATTGGCGATGTCCGGCACGGTGACCAGGATCTTGCCGCTGCGCTGGGTCTTGAGCGTCCTCGCCACCGTGTTGGGAACATAGCCCAGCGCCGCAGCAGCCTGTTCGATGCGCGTACGCGTGGCGGGCAGGACTTTGTCCGGCCGGGAAAGTGCCCGCGAGACCGTCCCGGCTGAGACGCCGACGTGCTTTGCGATGTCGTAGATGGTCGCCATGGCGTTAGTTCTCCTGTCCGCTGTGCAGTGCACAACAGGTCCTGCGTGAGCCCCTGCTAGGATAATGCAATCGATTGCATCGAGGGCGAATCACGTTGAAGACGCTCAAGGGTCCAGCGCTGTTCCTGGCGCAGTTCATCGGCGACACAGCTCCTTTTGATCGGCTGGACACGCTGGCTGGTTGGGCCGCGGGGCTGGGCTATTCTGGCCTACAAGTGCCGACCAGCGCGCCCCACCTGTTCGATCTGGCCGAGGCGGCGCGCAGCCAGGCGTACTGCGACGACATTGCCGGCATGCTGGCCGGACATGGCGTGCAGATCACCGAGCTGTCCACCCACCTGCAGGGGCAGCTGGTCGCCGTCCATCCCGCCTATGACGCGCTGTTTGACGGATTCGCACCGGCGGACAAACGCGGTGATCCTGCCGCACGCCAGGCCTGGGCAGTGCAGCAGCTGCTGCTGGCCGCCAAGGCCAGCCAGCGCCTGGGCCTGACCGCGCATGCCACGTTCTCCGGCGCGCTGGCCTGGCCCTACTTCTACCCCTGGCCGCAACGCCCGCCTGGTCTTGTGGAAGAAGCCTTCGCCGAACTTGGCCGCCGCTGGCGCCCCATCCTGGAGGCGTTCGACGCGTGCGGCGTGGACCTGTGCTTCGAGATCCACCCGGGCGAGGACCTGCATGACGGCGCGACCTTCGAGCGCTTCCTCGACGTGGTGGACCACCATCCCCGCGCGAAGATCCTGTACGACCCCAGCCATCTGCTGCTGCAGCAGATGGACTACCTCGGCTTCATCGACCGCTACCACGACCGCATCGGCATCTTCCACGTCAAGGATGCGGAGTACCACGCCAGTGCCAGCAGTGGCGTGTATGGCGGCTACCAGGACTGGATCGATCGTCCCGGCCGATTCCGCTCGCTCGGCGATGGCCAGATCGACTTCAAGGCGATCTTCTCGAAGTTCGCGCAGTACGACTTTCCCGGCTGGGCAGTGCTGGAGTGGGAGTGCTGCCTGAAGCACCCGGAAGACGGCGCGCGCGAGGGTGCCCCCTTCATCCGCGACCACATCATCCGCGTGACCGAGCGCGCCTTTGATGATTTCGCCGACAGCGGCACGGACCCGCAATCACTGCACCGCATGCTGGGAATCTGAGCCATTACCGCCCCGGGAGGGCAAGCCATGACGCACGCGATGTCGCGCTTGGGCGCGATGATGTTTCTGCAGTTCTTCATCTGGGGCGCGTGGTTCGTGACCCTCGGCACCTATTTGGTGCAGGGCCCGTTGCAGGCCAGCGCAAGCCAGGTGGCGACGGCCTTCCTCAGCCAATCGATCGGCGCCATCGTGGCCCCCTTCCTGGTCGGCCTGATCGCTGATCGCTACTTCGCGGCGCAGCGCATCCTCGCGGTACTTCACCTGGCCGGCGCGGCGCTGATGTGGCTGGCGTCCACGGCGACGGACTTCAACACGTTCTTCGGCTGCGTGATGGGCTACATGCTGCTGTTCATGCCGACGCTGGCATTGGCCAACAGCGTGGCGATGCGGCACATGCAGTCGCCCGAGAAACAATTCCCCCCGGTGCGCGTGGCCGGCAGCATCGGCTGGATCGTGGCCGGCGTGCTGATCGGCTGGCTGGGCTGGGAGCAGGCGCATCGGCTCGAACTGACCTTCCGGATGGCGGCGATGGCGTCGCTGGCCCTCGGTCTGTACGCGTTCACCCTGCCCCACACACCGCCGCTGGCGCAGCAGCGCGATGCCGGGCTGGGGCAGATCCTGGGACTGGATTCGCTGCGGCTGTTGAAGTCGCGCTCGTATCTGGTGTTCTTCCTGGCCTCGATCGCCATCTGCATCCCGCTGTCGTTCTACTACAACTTCACAAACCCGTACCTCAATGACCTCGGCGTGCGCGGCGCGGCGGGCCTGCAGTCGCTGGGCCAGGTCTCCGAAGTCCTGCTGATGCTGGCCATGCCCTTCCTGTTCGTGCGGCTGGGGGTGAAGACGATGCTGGCGGTGGGCATGGGCGCGTGGGTGGTGCGTTATGTCATGTTCGCCTTTGGCGATGCAGGCGGCGGCTTCTCGCTGCTGGTGATCGGCATCGTGTTGCACGGCATCTGCTACGACTTCTTCTTCGTCACCGGCCAGATCTACACCGATGCGCATGCCGGCCCGGCCGCGCGCAGCAGCGCGCAGGGGTTCATCACCCTGGCAACGTACGGCGTGGGCATGCTGATCGGCACGTTCCTGTCCGGCGCGGTGGTGGAGCACTACACCACGGCGGCGGGACCGGACTGGCAGCGGATCTGGCTGTTCCCCGCAGGCGTCGCGCTGATCGTGCTGGTCGCCTTCCTGTTGCTGTTCCGCGACCGGTCGGTGGTCGCGGCCGCGCCTTCCACTCGCTGAGGATCTCGACCGATGCCCACACCTGGAATCGCCATCGTCGGCACGGGCATGATCGCTGCCGTGCATCGCCGCGCGGCACTGCTGGCCGGCGCCGATATCCGTGGCGTGGCCGCCTCCTCCCCGCAACGCTCGCTTGATGTTGCGCAGTCGTGGGGTGTTCCGCGTGCCTATCGGGACATCGAGGAGGTGGTCGCCGATCCACAGGTCCAGGTCGTGCACGTCTGCACGCCCAACCACCTGCACCGGCCGATGGCGCAGGCCGCGCTGGAAGCCGGCAAGCACGTGGTCTGCGAGAAGCCGCTGGCGACCACGCTGGAGGATGCGCAGACGCTGGCGGCACTGGCTGCCGCGACCGGACTGATCGCCACGGTGCCCTTCGTCTACCGCTACCACCCGGTGGTCCGCGAGGCGCGTGCACGCATCGCGCAGGGCGAACTGGGACCGCTGCACCTGATCCATGGCAGCTACCTGCAGGACTGGCTGCTGGACCCGGCCAGCAACAACTGGCGCGTGGACCCGGCACTGGGCGGTACATCGCGCGTGTTCGCCGACATCGGCTCGCACTGGTGCGACCTGGTGGAATGGGTCAGCGGCGAGCGTTTCACCGAGGTCAGCGCGGCGTTCGATACGGTGATCGCCGAACGCAGCGCCGATACCGGGAAGAGCTTCACCACAGCGGCGGCCGGCGGCGCGATGCAGGTGGTGGCGAGCGAGGACGTGGCGGCGGCCATGTTCCGTACCGGCGCCGGTACGCTGGCGTCGTTGACGGTCAGCCAGGTCTCGGCCGGACGCCACAACCGCCTCTGGTTCGAGATCGATGGCGCCAGGGCCAGCGTGGCGTTCAACCAGGAAGACGCCGAGCGCCTGTGGATCGGCCTGCCCGAGCAGCGCGAGGAAGTCTTCGTGCGTGGTCCCGGGGCCGGTAGTGCCGAACAGCGCCGGTTGTCGCTGTTGCCGGCCGGGCACGCGCAGGGCTACGGCCATTGTTTCGAAGCATTTGTTGCTGATACCTATCGCGCCATCGAAGGCGAGCGGCCTGAGGGCCTGCCCACCTTCGAAGACGGCGTTCGCTCGGCGCAGATTGTCGATCGTGTCATTGCATCGGCCAGGACGCGCGCCTGGACCGCCATCGGTTGAATCCCCGGAGGATCTGTTGATGAACATCCCTGTTCGTAGAGCTGCGACCCTCGCACTGCTGCTGCTCGCTGCCCTGCCTGCCTTGGCACTCGAAGCTCCGGGCCCGCAGAAGCCGATCGCGGTGCAGATGTACACGCTGCGCAACGCCGGCCCGCTCGACCAGCAGTTGAAGATCGTCCACGACGCCGGCGTGCACGCGGTGGAAACGGTGGGCACGCAGGGCGTCAGCGCCACCGAACTGAAGCAGTTGCTGGACCGGTATTCGATCAAGGCGATTTCGTCGCACGTGCCATTGGCCGAGCTGCGCAAGGACCTGGATGGCGTGGTGGCCTTCAACCGGTCGATCGGCAACACCACGCTGGTGGTGCCTTACCTGGATGCGAAGGATCGGCCAACAGACGCCGCGGGCTGGACCGCACTGGGCCAGGAGCTTGGCAGGATCGCGAAGCAGGTACGTGCCAAAGGCATGCGCCTGGCCTACCACAACCACGATTTCGAGCTGGTCGACTTCAATGGCCGGACCGGCCTGGAACTGCTGTTCGCAGCCGCCGGACCCGACCTGCAGACCGAGCTGGACCTGGCTTGGGTCGCGCGTGCAGGCCTCGATCCGGCGGCGATGCTGGCAACGTTCCGCGGTCGACTGTTCGCGGTACACGCCAAGGACAATGCACCCAAGGGCCAAGCCGAAGACGAGGGTGGCTTCGCCGCCGTGGGCCAGGGCGTGCTGGACTGGAAGACCATCCTGCCTGCCGCAGCCGCTGCCGGCGTGCACTGGTACATCGTCGAACACGACCAGCCACGCGACCCGGCCAAGGTCATCCAGACCGGCGCGGACTACCTGCGTGAACACCTGACCATCACCCTGCCCGCCAGCGCGCAGCGCTAGCCCGCAAAGGAGCCCCTTCTTGAAGACGATGCTGAAACTGGCTGTGATGGCATGTGGCGCAACGCTGGCGACCAGCGCGTGGTGCAAGGACGACCCTGCCGCCGGTGCCAAGCTCTACACCGCGAACTGCACGGCCTGCCACGGCGCCGACCGCGCAGGCATGCCGGGCGCATTCCCCGCGCTCACCGACGTCAGCAAGCGCCTGCAACCGGCGCAGATCAAGGACAAGATCAGGAAGGGCGGCGGATTGATGCCGCCCTTCGCTCAGCTGTCACAACAGGAGATCGACGACATCACCAGCTTCCTGGCGAAGTAGCAGGCAGCCGTTACAACTCGCGCACCCAGATGTTGCGGTAGCTGATCTTGGAATCATGCTCCTGCAGATAGATGGGCGCACACGCATGTGGCGCGTACGAAGGCGCGCCGATGTATTCGGTCTTGCCCGCCAGCACGGTATCGTCCTGCACCAGCACGCCGTTGTGCAGCACGGTGATACGTGCGGGCGAGGTGAGCCCACCACCCGGCGAGAAGCGCGGCGCCTTCCAGAGGATGTCGTAGGCCTGCCACTCGCCCGGTGCACGCGAGGCGTTCACCAACGGCATGGCCTGCTTGTAGATCGAGCCCGCCTGGCCGTTGGCATAGGTCGGGTTGTTGTAGCTGTCGAGCACCTGCAGCTCATACAGTTCCTGCAGGAAGATGCCGCTGTTGCCCCGGTTCTGGCCATCGAAGCCCTTCGTATCGGTGGGCGTGCGCCATTCGACATGCAGCTGGATGTCGCAGAAGCGTTGCCTGGTGCGGATGCCCTTGCTGCCCGGGACGACGGTCATGGCGCCATCGGCTACGGCCCAGGGCACACGCCCGCCCTGCTCCGACTCCCAGGCGGAAACGTCCTTGCCATCGAACAGCACGATCGCGTCGGACGGGGCCTTGCCCGCAGGCGTGGCCACGACTGCCGGCACAGGCGTCCACACCTCGGTCTTCTTCGGATCGCGCGCGGGATCGGCACCGGCCTGCGCGAACGCTGGTGCAGCAGCCAGCAGGCCGGCCGCAAGCACCAGCGGGCGGATCATCATGACGCTTTCCATCAGCCGGTCCCCCATGCAGGTGTGCCGGGAACATAGGCGAGGTCGCCGTCATAGCGCCCCGGCACGGCGACGTAGCGCAGCACTTCGGTCGCGCCGACCTTCGAGGTAAAGAAGCCGAAGATGGCCAACTGCTTGATCATCGTGAAGTAGTGCGGCATCGCTTCTCCTGCCTCGGCAGTGCCGGTTTCGGTTACCTCGACCACGTGCTTTCTGGCCTCCGCATCCAGCACGCGCAGCAGCTCGGTGCGGGCCTGCGGCGCGAGTGAAACGAAGCGGCCGCCGGCGCGTTTGTCGATATCGGCCAGGCCGGCGCGGAACGTCGCCTGCTGCCGGGCGGTGTAGCAGTCGCTGACGAACGTCGCCATGAAAGCACCGGTGCCGGCATCCTTGGCCCCCGGCGTCTTCGTGCGCGGCAGGATGGTCTCGGCGATCTCATCCAGCGTGCCGACATCGGCATCGGTGAAATGGATCTTCGTGGCGCCCGCCGGTGCCTGCCCCTGCACAAGCGCAGGCAATCCAACCATGGCCGCGCCGGTGGCGGCGACGATCATCTTCAGCAGTTCGCGACGATCCATCAGAGGTTCCCCGCTTTCAGTTCGCGTACCGCGTGGTCGGCCGCGCGCGCGGTCAGCGCCATGTAGGTCAGCGAGGGATTCACGCAGGCGCTGGAGGTCATGCAGGCACCGTCGGTCACATAGACGTTGGGAGCATCCCAGACCTGGTTGTGCTGGTTCAGTACCGAGCTCTTGCGATCACGTCCCATGCGCGCGGTCCCCATCTCGTGGATGCCCTTGCCCGGGGCATAGTCGTTGTCGTGCATCTTCACGTCCTTGACGCCGGCCGCCTCCAGCATCTCGGCAGCATCGGCGGCCATGTCCTTGCGCATCGCCAGTTCGTTGGCACGCATGGCAACGTCCATCGCCAGCACCGGCAGCCCCCACTTGTCCTTGCGGTCGTGGTCCAGGCGGATTGTATTGTCGTGGTGCGGCAGCATTTCACCGAACCCGGTCATGCCGATGCGCCAGTCACCCGGCACGGTCAGCGCTTCCTTCAGGTCGGCGCCGATGTTCAGCTCGGCGATCTCGCGCGACCAGCCGTTTCGGCTGGCACCGCCCTGGTAGCCGAACCCGCGCAGGTAGCCACGCTTGTCGGCTGCGACGTTGCGGAAGCGCGGAATGTAGAAACCGCAGGGACGGCGGCCGAAGTAGTACTTGTCTTCGTAGCCCTCGACCCGGCCCGAGGCACCCGCACCGAAATGATGATCCATCACGTTGTGCCCCAACTCACCGGACGAAGAGCCCAGCCCGCCGTCCCATACATCGGTCGCCGAATTCATCAGCAGCCACGTCGAGTTGAACGACGACGCATTGAGGAAGATCACCTTGGCGGTGTATTGGTAGGTCTGGCCGGTTTCGGCGTCGATGACCTCCACGCCACGCGCACGCTTGCGATCCTTGTCATAGAGCACTTCCTTGACGATCGAGAACGGACGCAAGGTCAGGTTGCCGGTCTTCATCGCCGCTGGCAGCGTCGCCGCCTGGGTCGAGAAGTAGGCACCGAAGGGACAGCCCAGGATGCACTTGTTGCGGTACTGGCAGTTGACGCGCCCCTGCTCGGGCATCGGCTTGGTGATGTTGGCGGTGCGCGAGTGGATCATGTGGCGCGTTCCGCCGAAGGCCTTCTTGATACGCGCGGCCACATCCTTCTCGACGACGTTCAAGGGAATCGGCGGCAGGAACTCGCCGTCCGGCAACACATCCAGTCCCTCACGCGTGCCGGCGATGCCGGCGAACTTCTCCACATGGTCGTACCAGGGGGCGATGTCGGCGTAGCGGATCGGCCAGTCGGTGGCGATGCCGTCCTTCAGATTCGCTTCGAAATCCAGGTCGGAGAAGCGATAACTCTGACGGCCCCACATCAGCGAGCGTCCACCCACGTGGTAGCCGCGGAACCAGTCGAATCGCTTGGTCTCGATGTAGGGCGACTCCTGTTCGTCGGCCCACATCCCCTGCAGGTTCTCGGCCAGCGCGTAGTCGCGCATCAATACCGGGAAGGCAGCCTTCATCGCCTGTGTAGGCCGATTGCGATGCGGGAAATCCCACGCCTCCTTCATCGCATTGACGTAGTCCTTGACGTGCTCGATGTTGCGTCCGCGTTCCAGCATCAGGACCTTCAGGCCCTTCTCGGTCAATTCCTTCGCCGCCCAACCGCCACTGATTCCCGAGCCAACAACGATGGCGTCGTAATGATTGTCTGCCATGGATCTCTCACCTGGTGGATATCGTTTCAGACGTCGCAGAGGCGGATCGCCTCGCGCAGCGAGCCGACGGGATCCGGCGCTGCAGGCATGAATTCCTGCGCCAGATAACCATCGAAACCGGTGTCGCGGATCGCGCGACAGATGGCGGGGTAATTGAGCTCCTGCTGGTCCCCGATCTCGTGCCGTCCAGGCACGCCGGCGGTGTGATAGTGCTTGAAACAGGCATGGTGTTTGCCGATGGTGGCGATGATGTCGCCCTCCATGATCTGCATGTGGTAGATGTCGTACAGCAGGCCGAAGTTGTCCGAGCCAAGCCGCTTGCACAGCGCCACGCCCCAAGCGGATTGGTCGCACAGGTAGTCGCGATGATCGACCCTGGAGTTGAGCAGCTCCATCACCAGCACCACGCCACGTTTCTCGGCATGCCCGAGGATGCGCTTGAGGCCAGCCTCGGCGTTGGCCATGCCCTCCTGCGGGTCCATGCCGTTGCGGTTGCCGGAAAAGCAGATGAGATTGCGATAGCCGGCATCGGCGACCAGATCGATGTGCCGCGTGTAGCGCTCCACCAGCTGGTCGTGGAACTCGCGGCCGGCAAAGCCCTTGGTGAGGCCTAGCTCGGCGCCGTTGCACATCGAGCTGTATACGCCATGGGCCTTCAGCGTGGGCCAATCCTCCGGGCCCACCAGGTCGATCGCGGCAAAACCGATGCCCTTCACCGTCTGGCAGAGCTGGGCGACCGACAGCTGCGGGAAGGTCCAGCGGGCCACGGAATGCTTCAGGTTGCCCTTGAGCGGCGCAGTGGCTGCAAACGCAGGCAGAACGCCCGCAGCGCCGAGGCCGAGACTGCCGGCAACCGCGATGCGCAGCGCATCGCGCCGCGTGAGCCCCGGGCCCGGTCTGATCGAATGGATGGACATCCACCTTCCGGCCTCCCAACCGGTATCAAACACTGACGATTTCGCCGCAATGCAATCGATTGCACCATGGGGAGGAAATTGTTTTTTTGCAAGACGCAGTGCAAGAAAGCGGATGCTGCGGGGCACAACGGCAAGGCCGATTCCGGCGCCATCGCAGCTGAGCGGCGGAAGGTGTGCAGCGCACCGGCACTGCAGGAGGCGAGCGCGTACGGGGCTCAGGGCATCTCGCGTTGACCCTGCGTCCGGGCCAGCGCGCGCAGGTGTTGATGCCAGCGCGGCTCGAATTCCGCATAGCTGCCGATCAGCTGCTGGAATGCCGCAGGATCTCCACGACGGTGCAGAAGCAGCAGGGCTTGCCGATGATGGGCCTGGCCATCGCCCTCCATCAGGAAGTGGACCAGGCTCCACCACGCCAGGTAATAGCCGTTCACATGCTCCGCGACCGGCGGCCCGCTGTCCTCCACGAGTTGGCGCAGGGTGGGCAGCAGCGCATTTTCGAGGCTGGGGCGCCCGGCGCTGTCGAACCGCAGTTCGCCCAGCCACCAGACCGGATAGCTGGCCGGGTCCGGCGCGCCCACGTGCAGCACTCCGTCTGAAAGCCGGCTGGCGCCGAAGTAACAGGCCATGCCTTCGTTCATCCAGCGCCGCGGCGCCAGGCCACTGGCCTCGGCGAGCAGCTGGTGGCTCACTTCATGCAGCATCCACTGATGGGGCGCGTCACCCTCGCCCGGGTAGGCAAAGGCATGGGGCCGACGGTAGTACGCCTCGGCCCATGGGCTGCTGCGGTTGTGTGCCTTGAAGTCGGCCTGATCGCGATACAGCACCAACTGGAAGGGCCCGGCGGTGCCGTGCTGTCCCACGGTCATGGCATAGGACCGATGCAGCGCTTCCACGGCCATGCCGACCGCAGCGGTCTGTTCCGGGGTCGCCGCACTGTGGATGATGAAATGCGGAGTGCGCGACACCGTCGCAGGCAGGCCCGGTGGCGCGCCCGCAGGCGCTTCGCGCTGACCAGCGCCGCTACCGGCGTCGCCGCAGCCGCCGAGAATCAGCAGCAGGGCCACGCGGGCAAGGCGGATGGGCGTCATGTGCGCCCACGCTACAACAAAAAACCCCGGCAGGCGCTGGGCCTTGCCGGGGTTCTGCAGGCCGGAGCCTGGCGGGAATCAGAACGGAATATCGTCGTCAGCGAAGTCATCCATCGGCGGGGCCGACTGCTGCGGCTGCTGCTGTGGACGCTGCTGGCCGTAGCCGCCGCCCTGGTTGCCGCCCTGGTTGTAACCACCGCCCTGGCCGCCACGTGCGTTGCCGCCGCCACCGCCACCACCGCCGTACTCCTGGCGCGGGGCCTGCTGGCGCTGCGGACGCTCGCCGCCGCTGAAGTTGCCACCACCGCCGCCACCGCCGCCTTCACCGCGGCCGCCCAGCATCTGCATTTCGTCGGCGATGATGTCGGTGGAGTACTTCTCCACGCCGTCCTGGCCGGTGTACTTGTCGTAACGCAGGCTGCCTTCGACGTACACCGAGCTGCCCTTGCGCAGGTACTCGCCGGCGATCTCGCCGAGCTTGCCGAAGAACACCACGCGGTGCCACTCGGTACGCTCCTGCTGGTTGCCATCCTTGTCCTTGCGGACGCTGGTGGTGGCCAGGCTGATACGGGTGATCGCCATGCCGCTCTGGGTGTACTTCACGTCCGGGTCGTTGCCGAGGTTGCCGACCAGGATGACTTTGTTGATGCCGCGCGCCATAGGTACCTTCGTCCGTTGTCCAAGGGCAGGCCGCCAGTGATAGCACGTCCCCGGCCGGGGGTGCAGAGCGCTGGGGTCGCCCCCGGGAAATTTGGGGGATGCAAGAACGGGGCATCTTACCATCCCCGTGGCCGACACCTGGGTCAGGAAAGCGCCCGGACGGGGCCGGAATCGGGCCCGAAGCCCTGTCGCAGGGTCCTGCGCGCACCCTGCCCTGGCACCGGCGCCAGCCCAACGGCGCCGCATGGCATCATTCCCCGATCATCCCCCTTCCGGCCCCCATGACCATCAAAGGCAAAGCCACCTCCCTGGACATCGCCCACCTGGCGGGGGTCTCCCAGCCCACGGTGTCGCGGGCCCTGCGCGGCAGCCCGATGGTCAACGCCGAGACCCGCGAGCGCATCCTGCGCATCGCCCGCGAGCTGAACTACAAGGTCGACAAGAACGCCTCCAGCCTGCGCCTGCGCAATGCCGGCACCCTGGCCCTGCTGTTCTTCGAGGACCCGACCAATGACGACTCGCTGATCAATCCGTTCTTCCACTCGATGCTGGGCTCGATCACCCGCGCCTGCGCGCTGCACGGTCAGGACCTGCTGGTGTCCTTCCAGCAGCTGTCCACCGACTGGCAGGCCGATTACGAAGACAGCAACAAGGCCGATGGCATCATCCTGCTCGGCTACGGCGACTACCACGAGTCGCGCGACCGCCTGCAGCGGCTGGTGGAGCAAGGCACCCACTTCGTGCGCTGGGGCGCGGCCCTGCCCGGCCAGCCTGGCGTGTCCATCGGCAGCGACAATTTCCAGGGCGGGCATGACATCACCGTCCACCTGCTGCAACAGGGCTGCCGCCGCATCGCGTTCCTCGGCCATGCGTCCAGCCACTATCCGGAATTCCAGGAGCGCTATCGCGGCCACGTGGAAGCGCTGCGTGCGCATGGGCTGGCCGCCGACCCGGCGCTGCAGCACGATGCGATCACCACCGAAGCGTCCGGACACGAGGCCTGCCTGGCGCTGCTGGCGCAGGACCGCTCCATTGATGCGGTCTGCGCGGCCAGCGACCTGATTGCCATCGGCGCGGTGCGCGCCCTGCGCGAGCAGGGCCTGCGGGTGCCGCAGGACGTGGCGGTGACCGGCTTTGATGACATCCCGCTGGCGGCCTCGGTGTCGCCGCCACTGACCACCGTGCAGCAGGACACCAAGCAGGCCGGCCAGCTGCTGGTGGAGAAGCTGCTGGCGCTGATCGGCCGGCAGCCGGTGGAAGGCCAGAGCATCCCGGTGAAGCTGGTGGTGCGCGAGTCGTCGCTGCGCGCCTAGCCTCCTGTAGTGCCGAGCCATGCTCGGCAAAATGCATGAGAAGCAAAGCCAACGGCAGCCGAGCATGGGCTCGGCTCTACAAGGCCTACAGCGCTACGCGCCGCCGGGCATCGCCGTGCGTACCGCCATGCTGAACTCGTCCAGCAGGAACGGCTTGGCGATCATCGCCATGCCTTCGTCGAGGAAGGCCGCGCGTTCCTGAGCCTTTTCCGCATAGCCGGTCATGAACAGGATCGGCAGCGCTGGCCGCGATTGCCGCGCGATCTCCGCCAGCTGGCGGCCGTTGAGCCCCGGCAGCCCGACATCGGTGACCAGCAGATCGATGGTCTGCGCCGAGGCCAGGATCGGGATCGCCGCGTCGGCATCGCCCACCACCTGGGCGTGATACCCCAGGTCTTCCAGCACCACCGTCACCAGCATCCGTACCTGTTCGTCATCCTCCACCACCAGGATGGACTGGCCGGCACCACGCCGGATCGGCTGCGCGGGCGCAGGCTCGTCCTCCGCCACCGCTTCCGACAACGGAATGAACAACAGCACCGTCGTGCCCTCGCCCAGACTGGACTGGATCGCGATATGGCCGCCGGACTGCTGCATGAAGCCGTACACCATCGACATGCCCAGCCCCGTGCCCTTGCCGATGGGCTTGGTGGTGAAGAAGGGCTCGAACGCGCGTTCCACCACTTCCGGCGCCATGCCGGCACCGGTATCGGCTACCGCCACCATCGCGTAGTCGCCTGCGGGCACGGCCGTGTATTGACCTTCGCGAACGCTGACCGCCGATGCGCGCAGGGTCAGATCACCCCCGTGCGGCATCGCATCGCGTGCATTGATGGCCAGGTTCAACAGCGCGCTCTCGAACTGGTTGGCGTCCAGCGTGGCGTGCAGCGGCAGCGGCGAGGGCTCGGCGCGGATACGCACGGCCTCGCCCAGGGTGCTGTGCAGCAGGTGCTGCACCGAAACCAGCAGTGTGTTGATCTCCACCGGCCGCGCATCCAGCGACTGCCGCCGGGAGAACGCCAACAGGCGCTGGGTCAGTGCCGCCGCACGCTGGGCCGAGGCGGTGGCGGTGTCCAGGAAACGTTCGAGGTCGTCGACCCGCCCCATGTCCAGGCGCAGCCGCACGATGTCCAGCGCGGACAGGATGCCGGTCAGCATGTTGTTGAAGTCGTGGGCGATGCCGCCGGTCAGCTGGCCGATCGCTTCCATCTTCTGCGACTGCCGCAGTGCGGCGTCGCTGGCCTCGCGCGCCGCCATCTGCGCTTCCAGCTCACGGGTACGCTCGGCCACCATCGCCTCCAGCGCGTGCGCGTGCTGTTGGCTGCTGGCAAGGGCCAGCTTGGCGGCGGTGATATCGGTGACGAACACATGGAAGCCGTCGATGCGACCATCGGCATCCCGGCGTGGCGAGTAACGCACTTCGCAGTCCCGGCGCCCGTACACACGATGGGGCCAGACGATCTCGAACACCGCCTCACGGCCGACCAACGCCGCTTCCATCGCCGGCCGACGCTGCTGCCACACCGGCTCGCCGATGACCTCGCGCACATGCCTGCCGATCACGTCGCCGGTGGCCAGTTCGAACCAGCTTTCGTAAGCCTTGTTGGCAAAGCGGAAGCACAGCGCGCGGTCCACGAACGCGATCAGCACCGGCATCGCGTCGGCGATCAGGCGCAGCTCCGATTCGCTGCGCGCCAGCGCCGCGCGGCCATCAGCCAATGCGGTGACCTGGTCGCGCACCACGAACTGCTTCGCGCGTGCACGCAGCGCACCCTGCACTGCGCTGAGCAGCGACATGCTGCCCAGCGGCCGGTCCATCTCCACCACGTTGATCGAGCCGGGCAGCAGCGGTTCGCGGGTGGAACGCCGGTAGGAACGCGCCGAGCGCAGCAGGATGAACGGAATGTCCGACCAGGCCGGCTGCTGCTGCAGCGCCTGCAGCAGCGCTTCGCTGTCGCGCGCCACTGCTTCCTGGGTCACCACCACCAGCCCGGTGCAGTCATCGAGCTGGCGGGCCAATGCCTCCAGACCGGGGGCGATGTACGGTGTCAGACCCGCGTTGGCCAGCACCGCCGCGATGCTGTCGGCATCGCGGCCGAACGGAGCAACGATGCGGACAACCATGCCGCCATCATCGCTATCGGACATTGGACTGGCCCAGCAGCGCCGCACTGTCGCCGACGAATTCGGGCGTGCCGGTGAGGATGCCCTGGAAATCGGCCAGCGCGGCGCTGACCGTGATGCCGCGCCCGTCGATCTTCAGTTCACGGATGGTGTCCTCGTGCGCACCACCGCGGTTCTTGATCACCGAAATTGCTTTGCGGATGCGTCCCTTGGCTTCAAAGAAGCGGAACAGCACCACCGCATCGGCGATGTAGGACACGTTGAGGCTGCCGGTGGACATGGTGCCGACCAGCCCATGCTGTGGGTTGATCATGAAGGTCGCCACGCCCTTCTGGTTCAGGTAGGACAGCATCTCGTGCAGCTGCAGCATCAGCTGTTTTTCCTGCGGCATGGCGGTGACATAGCCGTTGAGGCTGTCGATCACCAGCACGCTGCAGTTTCGTTCTTCCACGGTCTTGCGCAGGTTCCAGGAGAACTCGCCGGGCGATATTTCCGCAGGATCGATCTGCAGGATTTCCAGCAGGCCCGAACGCAGGTGCTTGTCCAGGTCGATGTCCAGCGCGGAGGCGCGTGCCAGCAGTGTGCCGACCCGCTCGTCGAATTCGAAGATGCAGCTGCGCTCACCGCGCTCGCAGGCGGCCCAGACGTATTGCAGTGCCACGTTGGTCTTGCCGCTGCCGGCCGGGCCGGTCAACAGCGTGGAGGTACCGCGCAGCGGTCCACCGCCCAACAACCGATCGATCTCGTCCACTCCGCTGCTGATGGGCGTTCCGACGAACCGGCCGTGATGCTCGGAGGCGATCAGGCGCGGGAAAATCTGCACGCCGCCACGACGGATCACCATGTCGTGGTAGCCGGCAACGAAATCGACGCCCCGCAGCTTCTGCACCTGCATCCGCCGCCGCGCAGGGCCGAAGTCCAGGGTCAGGCGTTCCAGCGACAGCACGCCGTGGCACAGGCTGTGCAGCTGGCCATCGCGCTCATCGCCGGTGGACGTCAGGTCGTCCACCAGGAACACCGTCGCGCTTTTGGGCGCGAAGAACTGCTTGAGTGCGAGGATCTGCCGGCGATAGCGCAGCGAATCCTGTGCCAGCAGGCGCAGTTCCGACAACGAATCGAACACGACGCGCGTCGGCCCGATGCTGTCCACCTTGGACATGATCAGGTTGACCGTCTCGTCCAGCTCCATTTCCCACGAGTGCAGCACCGACTGCAGGCGGCCGTTGCCCATCGCCCCTTCGGCCGTACCCAGCTCGAACAGGTGCAGGCCGTCCAGCGACCAACCGTGGGCCAACGCGACTTCGCGCAGCTCCTCGGCCGTTTCCGAGAGCGTGATGTACAGGCAGCGCTCGCCGCGTCGCAGGCCTTCCAGCAGGAACTGCAGGGACAGCGTGGTCTTGCCGGAGCCCGGTGGCCCTTCGAGCAGGTACAGCCTCGCCTGCGGCAGCCCGCCGCCAATGATGCTGTCCAACCCTTCAATTCCCGTTGTGATCCGCATGCGCGCTCGCATTGACTTCGCTGTATGAGGGGCAGAGCGTATCGGCGCCCCTGTCGACGCATTGTGTGATCCAGCGCACCGATGCCAACGCATTCAGGAAGATTTCACGGCCGCCGCTTCACTGCACCAGCGACCCGCAGTTACGCTATGCGGGCGCAGTCCGCGCAGCACTCCCTACCGCCAGGAGAAGGCCTTTGTCCTCCGCCAGCAGTTCCCACACCGCACCGGTGACGGCGGCGAACGGCGAGTTGCACCTGGGCTGAGGCTCACGCTGCCCTGCCCTCGCACCGGAAATGCCCTTCCGGGCAACTCCCTGTCGAGGTTCCCATGCTCATTCCTGCGTCCGCACACGACGTGCGCGCTCTGCTGTCCTGCACCCATACCGCTGAAAACGCTGTCGCCCCACCCCAAGTGATCGCCCTGCTGGCCGACCTCACCGCCGCCATCGAGCCGCAGTTTGCGCCGGCCGCATGGCGGATCGTCGTGGCGGCACGCACGGTGGGCCTGCTGTCGCTGACCTGCACGCCGCAGGCCGGTGTTCTCACCCTCGGCTATGGCATCGCCCCGGCCCACCAGGGACGCGGCCTGGCCGGCGCCGCACTGGCCGAGTTCGTGCAATGGGCGTGGACGGAGCCGCGCATACACGTGCTGAAGGCCGAAACGGCGGTGGACAACCTGCCCTCGCAGGCAGTGCTGCGCCGGAACGGTTTCCGCACGGTCGGCCGGCGCGTGGATGCCGAGGACGGTGCGCTGCTGTGCTGGCAGCTGGATCGCTGGCCAAAGGCACCATGACCAAAGGGGCATGACGCAGCCCCCCGTTCAGCGCGATAAACAGCAGATCAACACACGGAAAGGTGTACGTCGCATGCTGAAGATCGATTCGCTGTCCAAGACGTACGCCAACGGCGTGCACGCGTTGAACGGGGTCACCCTGGATATTCCCCGCGGCATGTTCGGCCTGCTCGGGCCGAACGGCGCGGGGAAATCCTCACTGATGCGCACCCTGGCCACCCTGCAGGAGGCCGACAGCGGCAGTGCCACCCTGAGCATTCCGGGTGAATCACCGATCGACGTACTGCGCGACAAGGACGCCGTGCGCCGCCGCCTGGGCTACCTGCCACAGGACTTCGGCGTGTACCCGAAAGTCAGCGCGCTGGACCTGCTGGAGCACTTCGCCGTGCTGAAGGGCCTGACCCAGCGTGGCCAGCGTCGCGAGGTGGTCGATGGCCTGCTGCAGCAGGTGAACCTGTGGGATGCACGCAAGCGCAAGCTGGGCACCTACTCCGGGGGCATGCGCCAGCGCTTCGGCATCGCCCAGGCGCTGCTGGGCGACCCGCGCCTGGTGATCGTCGACGAACCCACCGCCGGGCTCGACCCGGAAGAACGCAACCGCTTCCTCAACCTGCTGGCGGCCATCGGCGAGAACGTGGCGGTGATCCTGTCCACCCACATCGTCGAGGACGTGACCGACCTGTGCCCGACCATGGCGATCATGAACAAGGGGCAGGTGCTGCTGACCGGGCGCCCCACCGATGCGATCGAGGCGCTGCAGCAGCAGGTCTGGCGCAAGCAGGTGGACCCGTCCGAACTGGCTGACCATGAGGCGCGCTACACGGTGCTGTCCTCGCGCCTGGTGGGTGGCCGTCCGGTGATCCACGTGCACAGCGCCAGCGACCCGGGCGATGGTTTCGCGCCCGTCGCACCCGATCTCGAGGATGTGTACTTCCAGCGCCTGCGCCTGCAGGCGCGTGCCCGCGCAGCCTGAGCGGAGCACATCGATGATCCTTACCTTCTTCCGCTTCGAGCTGCGTGAGCAGCTGCGATCGCCATTGCTGTGGCTGCTGGCTTTCCTGTTCGCTGCGCTGGCCTTTGGCGCGGCTTCCAGTGATGCAGTGCAGATCGGTGGCGGCAGCGGCAACGTGCATAGCAACGCGCCGACCGTGATCGCACAGATGCTGGGCGTCTTCACCCTGCTCGGCATGTTGGTCACCGCGTTGTTCATCAGCAATGCGCTGCTGCGTGATTTTGAACTGGGCACCGCCGAACTGATCTTCGCCAGCCCGGTGAAGCGTCGCGACTATCTGGCCGGGCGCATCGCCGCAGCGCTGGCGGCCGGCCTGCTGGTCTATATCCTGATCGCGTTCGGCCTGTGGCTGGCGCCATTCATGCCCTGGGTCGATCCCGAGCGCATGGGCCCGATCAGCTGGCAGGGTTTTGCCTGGACGTTCGCGGTAATCGTCATTCCCAACCTGCTGTTCACCACTGCGCTGCTGTCGCTGTTGGCCGCGTTGACCCGCTCGATCCTGTGGGTCTACATCGGTCTGGTGGCCTACCTGGTGCTGTTCGGCGCCAGCGCCGCCCTGCTGCGCGACATCGACAACACCTGGATCGCGGTGCTGACCGAGCCCTTGGGCATGCGTGCGCTGTCGCGCACCATCCGCTACTGGTCCACCGAAGAGCGCAACAGCGGCATTCCGGAACTGGCCGGCTACCTGCTGGTCAACCGCGTGCTGTGGCTGACCGTGGCCGCCGCGCTGTTCGCGGCCACCTTCGCCCTGTTCCGTACCGAGCGCAGCGGCAGTGGCCGCCGGCGCTGGGGCCGCGGCAAGGCGGTGGCATCAGCAGATCCCGCGCCGCTGCGACCGGCAACGACCACGCTGCCGCGGGTGACGCCGGTGTTCAGTACAGGCACCGCGTGGCGGCAGTTCCTGCGCCAGGTGCGCTTCGATACACGCGGTGTACTGCGCAGCGTGCCCTTCATCGTACTACTGGTGTTGGGCCTGGCCAATTTCCTGCCGTCCGCGCTGTTCCGGCAGACGCTGTACGGCACCTCCATCTGGCCGGTCACCTCGCAGATGATCATGGCCCTGCAGGGCGCCTTCAGCTGGCTGCTGATCATCATCGTGCTGTTCTTCGCTGGTGAGCTGGTGTGGAAGGAGCGTGGCGCACGCATCAACGAGGTGAACGATGCGATGCCGGTACCCAACTGGGTGCCGTTGCTGGCCAAGCTCGTCGCACTGCTGGCGGTGATCGCCTGCTTCCAGGCGGCCGGCGCACTGGCTGCCATGGCCGTGCAGCTGGCCAAGGGCTACACCCATCTCGAACCGCTGCTGTACCTGCGCAGCCTTGCGCTGGATTCGGTGGTGTACGTGCTGATGGGCGGCCTGGCGCTGGTGCTGCAGGTGCTGACCAACAACAAGTTCTTCGGCTACGCGCTGCTGATCGTGGTGATGATCGGCCAAGGCGTGCTGGGCATGCTCGACTACACCCAGAACATCTACAACTTCGGCAGCTGGCCGATCGCCCCCTATTCGGACATGAACGGCTACGGCCACTTCCTGACCGGACAGCTGGCCTTCCAGGGCTACTGGGCGCTGTTCCTGCTGGCACTGATGTGCCTGGCATCGGCATTCTGGGTACGTGGCGTCAGCCAGGGCCTGCGCCAGCGGCTTGCCCTGGCCGGGCGACGCCTGCGTGGCCCGACCGGCGCGATGGCAGCGCTGGCCGCCGTCGCGTTCATCGCGGTAGGCGGCTGGCTGTACTGGAGCACCAACATCCGCAACGACTTCCTTTCGCCGGACCAGCAGTTGGACCTGCAGGCCCGTTACGAACGCGAACTGTCGAAGTACCGCAACCTGCCGCAGCCGCGCATCATCGCCGTGGACAACCGGGTGGACCTGCATCCCGAGACCCAGTCGATGGTGATCGACGCCAACTGGACGATCCGCAACACCCATACCGCGCCCATCCAGGAGGTGCACGTGGCCATGGCCGACGACAAACAGCTGGTGGCCGTCGACCTGGGTGGACAGACGCTGTCGATGCACGACGCCGACCTCGGCTACCGCATCTATCGCCTGGCTGCGCCGTTGCAGCCGGGCGAAGAGCGCCGCGTCCATTTCCGTGTGGTGCAGCAGCCCCATGGCATCACCGCAGATCAGGCGCCGAGCAACATCGTCGACAACGGCAGCTTCTTCAACAGCCGCGTACTGCCGTCCTTCGGCTACAACGAACGCGTTGAGATCAGCGACCGCAACGAGCGGCGCAAGCGTGACCTCGGCGAGCCACGGCGCATGCCCAAGCTGGAGGACGAAGCCGCACGCGCGAACAACTACGTCACCAACGACGCCGACTGGCTCGACTTCCGCAGCACCATCTGCACCGCACCGGACCAGGTGGCACTGGCGCCGGGCTACCTGCAGCACGAGACCACGGTGAACGGGCGGCGCTGCTTCAGCTATGCGATGGACCGGCCGATGCTGAACTTCTACGCCTACCTGTCGGCACGCTGGGAGATTCGTCGGGCGAGGTACAAGGACATGCCGATCGAGGTGTATTTCGATCCCGCCCATGGCTACAACGTGGACCGCATGATCGACGCGGTGCAGAAGTCGCTGGCCTACTACGAAGCCAACTTCACTCCGTACCAGCATCGCCAGGTACGCATCATCGAGTTCCCGGGCTACCAGCGCTTCGCCCAGTCCTTCGCCAACACCATTCCCTATTCGGAGTCGATCGGCTTCATCGCCGACCTGCGCGACCCGGACAAGGTGGACTATGTGTTCTACGTGACCGCCCACGAAGTCGCGCACCAGTGGTGGGCGCACCAGCTGATCGGCGCAAACGTGCAGGGCGCAACCGTGTTGTCCGAGTCGCTGTCGCAGTATTCGGCACTGATGGTGATGGAGCAGGAGTACGGTCGCCAGCACATGCGCCAGTTCCTCAAGCGCGAGCTGGATGGCTACCTGTCCGGGCGCGGCGGTGAGGCCATCGAGGAGCTGCCGCTGGAGCGTGTCGAGAACCAGCAGTACATCCACTACCAGAAGGGTTCGCTGGTGTTCTACCGCCTGCGCGAGGAAATCGGCGAGGAGGCGTTGAACCGCGCCCTGAAGCGTTTCCTGCAGGACAAGGGCTACCAGCAGCCGCCGTACACGACCTCGCGGGAACTGCTGGCCTACATCCGCGCCGAAACGCCCGCCGACCGCCAGCAGCTGGTCACCGACTTGTTCGAGAAGATGAGCTTCTACGACAACCGGGTGTTGGCCACCAGCGCGCGCAAGCGTGCGGACGGTCGCTACGACGTGACCCTGGACCTGCATGCCAGCAAGCAGTACGCCGATGGCAAGGGCAAGGAAACCGCCGGCACCATGGACGACTGGGTGGAGATCGGTGTGTTCGCCAATGGTCCCTCGGGCAAGGAGCGCGACCAGAAGGTGCTGTACCTGCAGCGCCATCACATCACCACGGCAGCGCCGACGATCACGGTGACGGTGGATGCCAGGCCGGATGAGGCGGGCTTCGATCCGTACAACAAGCTGATCGACCGGGTGAGCGAGGACAACCGGCGCAAGGTGACGATGTGATGTGAGCGACGGTGCCGGTCCGTGGGCCGGCACCGTTTGCGGAAGCATCCACGCATGGCGTGGATCTACTGACATGCATCCACGCATGGCGTGGATCTACTGACATGCATCCACGCATGGCGTGGATCTACTGACATGCATCCACGCATGGCGTGGATCTACTGGCATGCATCCACGCATGGCGTGGATCTACTGGCATGCATCCACGCGTGGCGTGGATCTTCCCGGACGATGCGATGGCGGAAGCAGATCCACGCCATGCGTGGATGCAGTACTGCCCGGTTGACGCCCTCGGCTACGCTGCGGGGCTCTGCGAACCGGCCTTCGGCCCCAACACCGCCAACAGCACGTAGATCACGATCGACGCCACGGTGCCGAGTGCAGCCAGCAACATGAAGGCAAACTCCGAACGGCCCTGCTGCCGCGCCCACTGCCCCAGATGCCAGGCCGCGCCCAGATTGATCAGCCAGGCGATGACGAACACCGGCCACTGCACGATGCCGACCGCGCGCAGCAGTGGCATGGCGACGAGCGCTGCGACGATGGCGCCGATCAGGAAGACCAGGGCCAGACGGGAATGGCGTACCGAAGCGGCGGTCATGCGCCCAGCTCCCGTACCATCACCAGTACGCGATAGCCGTGGCTGTCGGCTTCCTGCACGGGCGTCCAGCCCAACCGCGCGTAAAGGCCGCCATCCAGGGCTTCGGTCTGCAGGTACAGATGCGAGACGCCCATCCGCACCGCCTGCGCCGCAGCCTGTTCGACCAATCTGCCTGCCAACCCACGGCCTCGATGACTGTCGGCCACGAACACACTGCCCAGCCAATGCTCGTACTGCGGAAATGCCTGCATCTCCCGGCGCTTGAGCTGCACCGCGCCTGCCACCTGGCCGCCATCGAATGCTGCAATCAGGTGCGGGAAGCCTTCCGCATCCTGCGGCTGGTTGAGCCGCTGCAGTTCCTGCTCCAGCGACACGCCGGCATCCCGGCCCCATTGCGCGTTGTACCACTGTGCCAGCTGCAGCCTTTCCGGCGCGTCGGCGGAGAGCACTTTGAATTCCACGGCGAAGCCTCAGTTCCGTTGTTGACCAAGGGGATCACGTACGGCACCCGAAGGGAAGCAGCCGAGCATGGGCTCGGCTCTACACCTGCGCGAAGTCCTTCAGGATCTCGCCGATGCCGCTGGGCGAGATCTCGAAGCCCAGCGAGGTACCCGGGTTGATCACCACGCCGTAGCCGCCCGGCACGCGACGCAGCACGTCCAGCATCAGCCAGCGGACCTGGTGTTCGGCCTGCTGGCTGTAGATGCCCACCCGCGCCGGATCGGTGAACACGGCCACGTGCAGGGTGCCCTGCTTGTCGAACAGCAGCGGATCGAAGCCGCTGCCATCGGGGGTGACCAGGCTGCCAGTCAGCAGCACTACCTCGGAGGCGACGAAGGCCTCCATGAACGCGCGGATCGGCACTGTTCCGTCCATCGCGGCCTTGAGCAGGGTTTCGATCGGGGTCTGCGGGGCAAGGTCGGTCATGGCGGTGCGGTGAGGCAATCAGGGGTGCCCATTGTAGAGCCGAGCCCA
Source organism: Stenotrophomonas sp. LMG 10879 (assembly GCF_002750935.1). NCBI lineage: Bacteria > Pseudomonadati > Pseudomonadota > Gammaproteobacteria > Lysobacterales > Lysobacteraceae > Stenotrophomonas > Stenotrophomonas sp. LMG 10879. The sequence continues at coordinate 325,456 of NZ_PEJT01000003.1, read as the reverse complement.
CGCTCGGCTGCCACCATCTGCAGTCCGGGGAAGCGCAGCCGAGCGCAGGCTCGGCTCTACAGCCGCCCGGCCCGGGTCTCCCAGCGCCCCAGACGCTGGTCGCGAGACTGCTGGTCTGCCATGGCCTTGTCCAGTTCGGCCTGCAGGGCCGGCTGCTGCACCGGTGCATCCAGCACGTACACCTTCACCCCGTGCGCCGGCACCTCCACCTTCAGCGCGCGCTTCACCTTCATCTCGCCGCCGTCCAGCGCATCACGCCAGGTACCCGCCTGCAGGTACCGGTCCACTTCGATGCTGCGCACAGCATCGCCCTTGTTCAACAGCACCAGCGCAGTCTGCGCGACGTCGCCGTGCTGCAGCACGCGGAAGAACACCGCTTCATCGCCCTGCAGACGTTCGGTCACCTGCAGGCCGCGCTGCAGTGCGGGGGTGGCTTCACGCAGCTTGGCGATGCGTTGCAGCGACGCGAAGATCGGGCTCTGCGGGGCGGCATCCACCCGCGGCTGGCCGAAGTAGGCGCGGTTGCCGGCATGTTCCGCACGGCCACGCATGAAGCCGGTTTCCGAACCGTAATAGACCACCGGAATGCCACGTGCGGTGAACAGCCAGTTGTGCGCGTCGATGAAGCCGTTGTCGCTGGCCTGCAGGCGCGGCATGTCATGGTTGTCGTAGAAGCTCATCAGCTCGTACGGGTTGGCGTACGGGCCACCGGTCAGGTGCAGTGGCTCGGACAGGGTTTCAAACCCCTTGCCGGCGGTGCCGAAGGTCTGCTCCAGCGCGCCGCGCAGCGGGAAGTCGAGCACGCTGACATTGGCGTTGGCCGGCCAGGTGTGTTCCGCGATGCTGGCCGCGTTGTAGTCGAACGCTTCGCCGAACATGAACATGCCCGGGTGCTGCGCGCGGATGCGGTTGACGAACGCGTGCCACCACGGATGCGGCAGCCAGCCGATGGTGTCGATGCGCAGCGCATCCACGCCCTGCGCGGTCCACTGCAGATAGGCCCCCACCAGGTAGTCCATCACTGCCGGGTTGTCCTGATTGAAGTCGCTCAGCTCTGCCAGGTTGCCGTCGAAGATCGATCCGTCCTTGCTGTCGACCGGGCCGATGGCGTTGTAGAACGCGTGCAGCGGGTTGTGCTCCGGGTCCAGCTTCTGCGGCGGCAGGTTCTGGTGGTCGGCGATCAGCGTGCCGTTTTTGTCGAAGATCTGGCCGAACTGCGGCTGCCGCTTCGGCATGGTCCAGGCCGGCGACCCGTGGTTGCCGACGATGTCCAGCACCACCTTCAGGCCTGCGCCGTGCAGGCCCTTGGTCAACCCGGCAAAGTCCAGGTCCTTGCTCGGCAGGTGTTCATCGAGTTTGTAGAAGTTGATGCCCCAGTAACCGTGGTAGCCGGTCTTGCCACGGTCGGTCAGCGTGCTCGTGCAGCTGATCGGCTTGCTGCCGGTGAAGGCCTCGTCCGGGTTGTCGACGATCGGGGTGATCCACACCGCGCCGAAACCGAGGTTGCGGATGTAATCGGCGTTGTCGAGCACCCCGCGGAAATCACCACCGAGGTAGCCGATGTTGCCGTCCACCTTGTCCGGGCATGGCACCGGGATATCGAAGGTACGGTGCTTGCCGCCCTGGTCGCGATGGTCGTTGGACGGATCACCGTTGACGAAGCGGTCGGTGACCACGAAGTACACCGCGTCGCTGGCGAACGGCTCGGTGGTGCCGACATAGGCCGGGCGTGGCGCGGCCGCAGCATGGCCAGCGAACAACACAAGGGATACAGCAACAGACAGAGCACCACGCATCACACCACCTCCGGACGGGACGGAACCCGCAACACGCACAGGCCGGCAATCAACAGACTGCAGCCACCCAGCACCAGTACATGCATCGGCTGGCCCCCCAGCCATGCGCGCAGGGCGAAACCGAGCGCGCTGGCCGCGACCAGCTGCGGGATCACGATGAAGAAATTGAAGATGCCCATGTACACACCCATTTTCGCCGCCGGCACGCTGTCCGACAGCAGCGCATAGGGCAACGACAGGATCGAGGCCCAGGCAAAACCCACGCCGACCATCGACAGCAGCAGCCACTGCGGATCGTCGATGAACATCATCGAGATCAGCCCTGCCCCGCCCAGCCACAGGTTGACCAGATGGCTCCAGCGCAGGCCGATCGCCCGCACCATCGGCGGGATCATCAGCGCGGCCAGTGCAGCGAAGCCGTTGTAGGCACCAAACAGCACGCCCACCCAGTTGGCGCCTTCGTTGTAGGCCGCCGATTCGACGTCGGTGGAACCGAAGTGCATGCCGGCCACCGCGCGCGTGGTGAAGATCCACATCGCGAACAGGGCAAACCACGAGAAGAACTGCACCCAGGCCAGACGGCGCATGGTGATCGGCATCGCGCGCAGGTCACCGACGATGGCGGCCAGCATGTGCGTGCCCGGCAGTACCCGCGCCGCCGCCAGCAGTGCGCCATAGCCCGCGCACAGACCGGCCAGCACGTAAAGCATCTTGTCGCCCTGGCGCCACGCGATCAGTGCCGCCAGCAGCACGCCGAGCCCCAACCACAGCGCAACCTGCGCCCATGGCGCAGGGCCGCTGACCGCAGTGCCGGCGTGGTGCGCCGGCGGTTCGGCGTCATCGAAGCTGGCCAGCTCGTCGGGCGAATACTCACGTGTGCTGACCACCGTCCAGGTGATCGCTGCCAGCAGCACCACCGCGCCGAAGTAGAACGCATAGCGCACGGTATCGGGCACCTCGCCCGCCGCCGCCGTATTGGCAACCCCGAAGTGGGCCAGGATGAAGGGCAGGAAGCTGGCAACGATCGCGCCGACGCCGATGAAGAAGCTCTGCATCGCATAGCCGGCCGGGCGCTGCCGCGGTGCCAGCTGGTCGCCGACGAAGGCGCGGAACGGCTCCATCGATACGTTGATCGAGGCGTCCAGCACCCACAGCGTGCCGGCCGCGATCCACAGCGTCGGCGAGTTCGGCATCACCAGCAGGGCCAGCGTGGTGAGCACCGCGCCGATCATGAAGAACGGCCGGCGCCGTCCCCAGCGCGTCCAGGTGCGGTCGGACAGGTAGCCGATCACCGGCTGCACCAGCAGGCCGGTCAGCGGCGCGGCGATCCACAGTCCCGGCACCGCCTCCATGTCCGCACCCAGCGTTTCGAAGATGCGGCTGGCGTTGGCATTCTGCAGGGCGAAACCAAACTGGATGCCAAGGAAGCCGAAACACATGTTCCAGATCTGCCAGAACGACAACTGCGGCTTTGCAGGACGACTCATCGTGCGTCCTCTGCTGCCGTCACCGGCGCGACCTTCAGGGCGTGCACCTGGGCCTGGTTGAGCACGCCATCGCGCCCGCCCTTGCCGCCGGTGTAGTGCGCGAAGTGCTGCAGCGCGCTCATGTTGAAGCCCTCTTCAAGGGTCACCGTGCAGCGGCCCTTGGGCACCGCGAAGGTTGCAGCGGTCGAATCCTGCGCCGCCACGCTGTGCGGCAGAGCCACCGTGTGCCGCTGCGGCGGCTGGCCCTTGCACTGCACGGCCAGCTGTTTCACCGCCGCGGTCACACCGGTGTTGATGGGACCGTTCGGGTTGCTGTACTGCAGACGCAGGCGCACGTGGCCCGCCCTGGCGGCGTTGAACTGCCACTGCCGGCTGCCACGCAGCACCTGCTGCGGGCCGACGCAGACCATCGGACTGTGCAGTGATTCCAGCGAACCTTCACGACGGGTCAGGCTCAGGCAGTGCTGCAGGCCATCATCGCCGATACGCACCACGCCCTTTGCGGCAGTGGCCGCGACACCGTCCTGCCACAGCACCTGGCCGGCGGCGACCGCGACGGCCCACCACTTGCCGCTGCGCTTTGCCTGCGGCGCCAGCGGCGTGGCCGGCGCACGTGCATTGGCATCGGCGCGCGGCATCTCGCGGCTCACCGCTGCCGGCGCGGCGACCAGCTGCACGGTCGTCGTGGCGCCGCGCGTGCGCGTCTTTCCTGCGACCAGCAAGCCAGCGCCCACCTGCTTCGGGCGCTCCAGCACATAGCGCTTGCCGCCCGACTCCAGACTGATCCGCTTCTGCTTCCCGAACAGCTCCGGCACCAGCTCGGCCGGCAGCTTGGGCTGCACGCGACCGTCGTCCTGCACGCCGAACACACCCTCGGTCACCATCGACAGATAGCCGGCCACCGACCACAACTGGCGCTCGGAATTGACCACCGGGCCGCTCAAGGCGCCTTCGTCCACGTGCACGGCCTGGGTGACCAGCTCGTAGTTCTCCATGTTGGAACCGGCCAACGCCGCCCCTTGCATCAACGAGCGGATCTCCGCGGCGATGCGTGGCGCGTCGTCCACCCTGCGCGCCGCGCGCAGCGAGTAGGCGCTGACGAACGGCCAGATCGCGCGGTTGTGGTAGATCGGCTGCTGCGCTTCCTGCGGCCACACCACCGGGCTGCCGGCAGCACCCATCGGATAGCCCGCCAGCGCCCGGCGCGCGCGCTCGGCAGGCAGCACGTCGGCAAGGATGCCCAGCGACAGGCCAAGCAGATCGATCTTGGCGTACGGCACCGGGTGCGCCGCTTCGCCGATGTAACTCATGTACTGGCCCATGTCTTCGCGCCAGAAACGCGCGTCGATCTGCACCGCCAGTGCGTCGGCCCAGGCCTTGTACTGCTCGCTGCGTTCGCCGCCCCGCTGCGCGGCCATCTGCTGCGCCAGGCGCAGCGCCTGGTAGTGCAGCACGTTGGTGGACAGCGCATAGGAATCGCCGATGAAGCGCACGTCCTCGCGCGTCCAGTCCGGATAGGTCTGCTCGCGCCAGTCGAGGAACGAGGTCTCGCCGCGATACAGGCCCATCTGCGCGTCGAACACCATCGCCCGGTCCTGCGCCAGCGTGGCCTGCAGCGCCTGCCAGACCTGATCGGCAAACGCAGGATCATCCAGCAGGTGGCGTGCGGCCAGGAACCACACCACGCGGTCGCTGCTGATAGGCCAGCTGCCACCGGAGCCGGTGTCCTGGGCCACGAACAGGCCAGGCGTATGCCCGTCGCGCGCCGCCGACAACTTGAACTGCAGCGACTGCCGGGTGCGCTTCGGGTCCAGCTTGGCCAGCGCCAGGTCGGCAGCGAAGCTGACGTCGCGCGTCCACACGTATGGCCAACGCGCGCCGGTCTGGAAGCACTCGCACGGTACCGGACGGCCTTCATCGAAGGCCGGATCGCGGATGGCGTCCACCCGGTCCTGGTCCATTTCCTGTTGAGCCAGTGCGAACAGCGCATCGAACATCACGCTGCCGGTCTGGCTGCGCATGGGCGCGGCGGCGATGCGCACCTCACCCTTGGGCGCATGCAGGATGAAGCTGCCCTTGGCAGCGGCTTCGGCACGCGCCTGGCGGCCGTCGAATGTCAGGTCGGCCGCGTGCGCGGTCGTCCCCAGCGCTGCCCCCAGGGCAGCGGTCAGGCAAATGATCTTCAGCATCGAAGCGGCAGACCGGCTTGCGCCCGTCGACCTCCCTCCCTCTCTGCACCGTTGTGGGTCCGCACTGCCGTTGCCGGCGTGCGGGCGCGGCACCTCCCTCAAGGTGCCCTGGCCCCATGGTAGACGCGGGGCTGTGGGCTGCGTCCAGCTGCATACGTATTCATGGCGCGCGGGACCGGCGCACCTGCTGCGCTGGCTTATGGTCCGGGTCTGTCAACGGCGCCTTGGGAGGGGAAATGCCGACGTCACCCACAACGGTACGCGCAGTGTTCGCGCACGCCTTCGGCCTGGCCCTGCTGGGATTGGCCACGCTGGCACAGGCGGCGGCACCGCAGATCGCCAGCGTCGAATCACCGGACAAGGTATTGAAGGTCAGCCTGGTGCTGGACGGCGGTACCGCACGCTACCGCGTCGAGCGCCTTGGCCAGACCGTGGTGGCCGATTCGAAGCTGGGTTTTGAACTGCGTGATGGTCGCCTCGACCGCGACTTCAGCCTGCTGGCGCAGGAACGCCGCAGTGTCGACGACCGCTGGGAGCAGCCGTGGGGCGAGCGCCGCCTCACCCGCAACCACTTCAACGAACTGACCGTGCACCTGGCCGAAACCACCGGCAGCAAACGCCGGCTGGACCTGGTGTTCCGCGTCTACGACGACGGCCTGGGGTTCCGCTACGTGTTCCCCGAGCAACCGAATCTGCGCGAAGCGATCATCGATGACGAACTGACCGAGTTCGCCATCGCACCGGAGTCCACCGCCTGGTGGATACCCGCAGGCGAACCGATCCACTACGAATACCTGTACCAGCGCACGCCGCTGCGCGAAGTGCCACTGGTGCACACGCCGATGACCCTGCGCAGCCACGACGGCCTGCACGTGGCCATCCATGAAGCGGCCCTGGTCGACTATGCAGGCATGTGGCTGCGCCGCACCGATGGTCAGCGCCTGCGCGCGCAGCTTTCGCCTTCGGCCGAGGGCTGGAAGGTACGCCGCGCCCTGCCCTTCGCCACGCCATGGCGCACCCTGCAGATTGCCGACCGCGCCGGCGGGCTGGTCGAGTCCGATCTGATCCTCAACCTCAACGAGCCCAATGCGCTGGGCGACGTGAGCTGGGTGAAGCCGGCCAAGTACCTGGGGGTGTGGTGGTCGATGCACCTGGATGAAGAAAGCTGGGCGACCGGACCGAAGCATGCGGCCACCACCGCCAAGACGAAGAAGGTGATCGACTTCGCCGCCGCGCACGGCTTCCGTGGCGTGCTGGTGGAAGGCTGGAATCCGGGCTGGGACGGCAACTGGGTCGGCAACGGTTACGACTTCGACTTCACCCGCGCCACGCCGGATTTCGACATCGAAGCACTGTCGGCGTACGGGTTGAAGAAGGGCGTGCACCTGATCGGCCACCATGAAACCGGCTGCGCCATCGAACACTACGAAGACCAGCTGGATGCTGCGCTGGACCTGTATGCGCGGCTGGGCGTGGACCAGTTCAAGACCGGCTACGTCTGCGACGACGGCCAGGTCGATCGCCGCAACCCGGCCGGCGGCCCGCTGTGGCGCGAGTGGCACGACGGGCAGTTCATGGCCCGTCATCACCTCAAGGTCGTGCAGGAGGCCGCGCGCCGGCACCTGTCGGTGAATCCACACGAGCCGATCAAGGACACCGGCCTGCGTCGCACCTACCCGAACTGGATCTCGCGCGAAGGCGCGCGCGGCATGGAGTACAACGCCTGGGGCCAGCCGCCGAACCCGCCCGAGCATGAGGTCAACCTGGTGTTCACCCGCATGCTGGCCGGGCCAATGGACTACACCCCCGGCATCCTCAGCCTGAAGGGCCGCCACGGCCAGGCCATCCCCAGCACGCTGGCCCGCCAGCTGGCCCTTTACGTGGTGCTGTACAGCCCGATCCAGATGGCCGCGGATCTGCCCGAACACTACCTGCAGCACCGCGACGCGTTCCGCTTTATCGAGGACGTGGCGGTGGACTGGGAGCAGAGCCGCGTGCTCGATGGCGAGGTCGGCGACTACGTGACGATCGTGCGCCGCGACCGCAACAGCCGCGACTGGTTCCTCGGCAGCATCACCGATGAGAACGGCCGCGTGCTGCCGGTGTCGCTGGGCTTCCTGGAGCCGGGCGTGCAATACCGCGCCGAGATCTACCGCGATGGCGACGGCGCGGATTTCCGCAGCAATCCCTTCGCCTTCAAGGGCGAGACCCGCGAGGTCAGCAGCACCGATTCACTCACCCTGGTGCTGGCGCCGGGCGGCGGGCAGGCAATCCGCTTCACGCCGGTCCACTGAACGCTTGCCGGCCTGCGCGCCCCTGTAGCGCCCGAGCCCATGCCCGGGCGGCGGTGCGCAGCACCGGAACGCAGCCGAGCGTGGGCTCGGCTCTACGGAACGATGCACCTGAAAGCGATTACAACCCTGCAAACGCCATTGAATACGTATGCAGGGTGATTCCCACGAAGAACGCGCTGCCTACCATAGCGGCGACGACAGCGGCCACCGCGTCGCACGTCCTCGACAGCATCTGGACGACCACGAATCGCACTACAACATTGCCTGGGAGGGGAAAATGTTGAACCACAAGCGCAGTGCGCTGAGCATCGCGTTGGCCGTCGTACTGACGCCGTCGCTGGCAGCAGCACAGTCCACGCAGACCACCACCACCCCGCCGACCGGCACCGCCGCCACCAACCTGGATGCCGTGCAGGTCACCGGCATCCGACGCGGCATCGAAAGCGCCATCGCGACCAAGCAGGACGCCACCTCGGTGGTCGAAGCGATTTCCGCCGAGGACATCGGCAAGCTTCCCGACGTCAGCATCGCCGAATCGATCTCGCGCCTGCCCGGCCTTGCCGCGCAGCGTGTGGCCGGCCGTGCGCAGGTGATCAGCGTGCGCGGCCTGTCGCCGGATTTCGCCACCACCCTGCTCAACGGCCGTGAAGTGGTCAGCACCGGCGACAACCGCGGCGTCGAGTTCGACCAGTACCCGTCCGAGCTGGTCAACGGCGTGACCGTGTACAAGACCCCGGATGCGGCGCTGGTCGGCCAGGGCCTGTCGGGCACCATCGACATGCAGACCGCACGTCCGCTCAGCTTCCCCGACCGTGTCATCGCGATCAGCGGCCGCTACCAGAAGAGTTCGTTGGGCCGCGCCGCCGACACCGATCCGTACGGCAACCGCTTCAGCGCCAGCTACATCGACCAGTTCCTGGACAAGACGCTCGGCATCGCCATCGGCTACGCGCACAGCGACATGCCGATCCAGGAAAACCAGGTGGGCCTGTACGAGCCGTGGACCACCGAGCACACCACCAACGGCAACCGCCCCGGGGTTGCTGCTGGCACCTACTTCACCGACGGCATCAAGGCGTTGCGCCGCACCGGCAACAACAAGCGCGACGGTGTGATGGCCACGATCCAGTTCCGGCCGAACAACAGCTGGACCAGCACCTTCGACGCGTTCCATACCGAGGCGGAGCAGATCGACACCGCCAACCAGTTCGAGCTCAACCTCAGCAACTACAACGGCAACTACACGCCGGGCCTGCTGGTCAGCAATCCGCAGGTCAATGCCAATGGCACCTTCACCGGTGGCACCGCCAGTGGCGTGTACCCGCTGGTGCGCGGCATGTACAACAAGCGCAAGGACAAGATCGATGCGTTCGGCTGGAACAACGAGTTCACCTTCGGCAGCGTCAAGCTGGTCGCCGACCTGAACTATTCCAAAGCCACCCGTGACGAGCTGAACCTGGAAAACAACCTGCAGCTGACCCCGATGCCGCAGCTGGATACGGTCGGTGTGCAGTTCCGCCAGGATGGCTTCTCGCAGATCAGCCCGGGCCTGAACTACTCCAACCCGGATGCGCTGTTCCTGACCAACACCATCTACGGTTCTGGTTACGGCAAGGTGCCGAAGGTGGAAGACCGCCTGAAGGGCGGCAAGCTGGCCGCGACCATCGCCCTGCCCGAAGCAATGGCGTCGTGGGCACCGGACCTGGATATCGGCGTGAACTATGCCGACCGCCGCAAGGTGAAGACCCAGTCTGAAGGCAACATCCTGCTGGGCGCGCAGGGCGATGCCAACATCGCATCGGACCTGCAGTACCGCCCGGTCAACCTCGGCTTCGCTGGTCTGGGCACCATCCCGGCCTGGAACGTGCCGGGCGCGGTCGGTCGCTACATGACGTTCAATCCGGTCGACAACCTCGACTACCTGATTCCCAAGTCGTGGACGGTGCAGGAAAAGATCACCACCGCCTGGGCGCGCCTGAACATCAACACCGACATCGGTGTGGTCGGCGTGCGCGGCAACATCGGCGTGCAGATGCAGCACACCGACCAGAGCTCGGACTCACGCTACTGGGACAGCTCGCAGGCGGCCGGCAACAACATCCAGCCGTACTCCGATGGCCGCAAGTACAACGACTGGCTGCCGAGCTTGAACCTGGCCTTCATGTTCCCGCACGAACAGACCCTGCGCTTTGCTGCAGCCAAGCAGGTCGCCCGCCCGCGCGTGGACCAAATGCGGGCCGGCCTGGAGTTCGGCGTGGATACCGGTACCGGCCGCCCCGGTGGCAGTGGCGGCAATCCGCTGCTGGATCCGTGGCGCGCCACCGCGCTCGACCTGTCCTACGAGAAGTACTTCGGCGAAAAGGCCTACGTGGCCGCCGCGATCTTCTACAAGGACCTGAAGAGCTACGTCTACACCCAGTCGGTGGACAATTACGACTTCACCGGGCTGCTGGGCAACTATGTGCCGCCGCCGGGCATGGTGGTGCCGGTGCTGCCGACCGGTACGTTCTCGACCCCTGAAAACGGCAAGGGCGGCACGCTGAAGGGCCTGGAGCTGACCGCGTCGTTCCCGCTGGACATGCTGACCGACAGCCTGCGTGGCTTCGGCGTGCAGGCCAGTGCGACCTTCAACAAGAGCGACATCCAGATCCTGGATCCGGAAAGCGCCTCCAGTGTGGGCAGCGATCCGATCAGCCTGCCCGGTCTGTCCAAGCGCGTGTACAACTTCACGGCCTACTATGAGCGCAGTGGCTTTGAAGCACGTGTCAGCCAGCGTCGTCGTTCGGACTTCATCGGCGAGATCGGCAACTTCAACGGCAACCGCACCCTGCGTTACGTGGTGGGCGAGAACGTGACCGATGCGCAGATCAGCTACACCTTCAGCGACAGCAGCAGCCTGCGCGGGCTGACCCTGCTGCTGCAGGGAAGCAACCTGACCAACGAGCCGTACCGCACCTACGCCGGCACCAAGGATCGCCCGCTGGAGTACATCGAGTGGGGCCGCACCTACATGCTGGGCGTGAACTACAAGTTCTAGGATCAGGATCAGTAGTGCCAGGCCATGCCTGGCAACGACATCAATCGGCAGAAGCGGAAACCCGCTGCGCAGGCAGCGGGTTTTCTTTTGCGCGCGTGCCGACAGATGATCGGTAAGGCCCATCCACGCATGGCGTGGATCTACCCGATTGGCATCGCATCCATGCATGACCGGGATCCATTCGGCACACCCCAGGTAGATCCACGCCATGCGTGGATGCCGATCGCCGGAACATCGCCTCTCCGGTAGATCCACGCCATGCGTGGATGCTCTACACCGCAACCGCGCCCACAAAAAAGGGACGGGGCGCTTCGGCCCCGTCCCCGCAAGTACCGCCACCGGAGAAATCGGTCAGCTGCGTCGTGCGCAATACACCGCGCGCGGCGGCAGCTGCAGTTCGTTGCCCTGTACCGTCCCCGCATCCGGGCCCGGTACGGTCACCTGCTGCCAGGTGCCCGCCGGCAGCGGATGGGTCACCGCCTCGGCCGAAAGGTTGAAGGCCAGCAGGAGAGTTTCATCTGCAAGCATACGCTCGAACAGCAGCACTGGCTCGGCACTGTCCAGGAACCGGATGTCACCGTGCAGCAGGGCCGGCTGGGTACGGCGCCAGGCCAGGAAACCACGGAAAGCCGACAGCACCGACTGCGGATCCTGCGCCTGCACCGCCACGGCCGCCGCCTGGTGCTCGGCCGGGATCGGCAGCCACGGCTTGCCGGTGGTGAAGCCGGCCAGCGGCGCGTCGATCCACGGCAGCGGCGTGCGGCAGCCGTCGCGCCCCTTGAAGTTCGGCCAGAAGGTGATGCCATACGGGTCCTGCAGCGCCTCGAACGGCACCTCGGCCTCGGCCAGGCCCAGCTCCTCGCCCTGGTACAGGCAGACCGAGCCGCGCAGGGAGCACAGCAGCGCCACCAGCATCCGCGCCAGGCGCGGATCGGCCGGATGGCCACCCCAGCGGCTGACCGCCCGCTCCACGTCGTGGTTGGACACCGCCCAGCACGGCCAGCCCTGGGTCATCGCCGCTTCCAGGCGCGACACCGTGTCGCGGATGTAGGCCGCGCTGTAGTCGTTGACCAGCAGCTCGAAGCTGTAGCCCATGTGCAGGCGGCCATCCTGGGTGTATTCGGCGGTGGTCGCCAGCGAGTCCTCCGACGAGATCTCGCCCAGGCTCACCGCCCCCGGGTACTCGTCCAGCAGGGCACGCAGCTGCTCCAGGAACGGCAGGTTCTCCGGCTGGGTGTTGTTGTAATAGTGGTACTGGTAGGCGTACGGGTTGTCCGCGCTGAAGCCGCGGCCGACGCGCTTGTCGGCCGGCTTGGGCGGGTTGTCGCGCAGCTGCGCGTCATGGAAGCAGAAGTTGATCGCATCCAGGCGGAAGCCATCCACGCCCCGGTCCAGCCAGAAGCGCACGTTGTCCAGGGTCGCCTGCTGCACCTCCGGGTGGTGGAAATTCAGGTCCGGCTGGTCCACCAGGAAGTTGTGCAGGTAGTACTGCTCGCGGCGCGGCTCCCACTGCCAGGCGCCGCCGCCGAACAGCGACAGCCAGTTGTTGGGGGGCGTGCCGTCCTCGCGCGGATCCACCCACACATACCAGTCCGCCTTCGGATTGCTGCGGTCCTGCCGGCTCTCGCGGAACCAGGCATGCTCGATCGAGGTATGGCTGAGCACCTGGTCGATCATCACCTTGAGGCCGAGACCATGCGCCTTGGCCAGCAGCCGGTCGAAGTCGTCCAGGCTGCCGAACAGTGGATCGACATCGCGGTAGTCGGCGATGTCATAGCCGAAGTCGGCCATCGGCGATCGGAAGAACGGCGAGATCCAGATCGCATCCACGCCCAGCGCGGCGATATGGTCCAGGCGCTGGATGATGCCGGGCAGGTCGCCTACCCCGTCGCCGTTGGCGTCGAGGAAACTGCGCGGGTAGATCTGGTAGATGACGGCTCCGCGCCACCATGGATAGTGCGACATCGACAGCCCCCCTCCGGGCATGCGGGACCCGCTGCAAGCGGGCCGAAAACCAACTCCCGCAAGCTTAGCGGCGGCCCGGGACGATGGCGCCGCCTGCATACGTATTCACGCCGGACGCCGTGCTCGGCGGTCCGCAGCGGCGGCCTGGGAACCGGTTTCCTCCCCAATTCACAGGCAACGCCTATAATCAGGGATGAGCCTGAAAGCCTGATCGCATGACCATCACTGAAGACACCCGTCCCGCCCTGGGCCTGTCCCAGATCCAGTCGCTTGCCGCAGCCGACATGGCTGCCGTCGATGCCCTGATCCGCCGCCGGCTGTCCTCGGATGTGGTGCTGATCAACCAGATCGCCGACCACATCATTTCCGCGGGCGGCAAACGCCTGCGGCCGATGCTGGTGATGCTGGCCGGCCATGCGGTCGGCGGCGCCGGCCCCGAGCACCACCAGCTGGCCGCGATCATCGAGTTCATCCACACCTCCACCCTGCTGCACGACGACGTGGTGGACGAATCCAGCCTGCGCCGCGGCCGCAGCACCGCCAATGCGCTGTGGGGCAACGCGCCGAGCGTGCTGGTGGGCGACTTCCTGTACTCGCGCAGCTTCCAGTTGATGGTCGAGCTGGACCGGATGTCGGTGATGCAGATCCTGGCCGACACCACCAACCGCATCGCCGAAGGCGAAGTGCTGCAGCTGCTGCACGTGCACAACCCGGACACCGACGAAGCGGCCTACCTGCGTGTGATCGAGCGCAAGACCGCGGTGCTGTTCGCCGCCGGCACCCGCCTGGGCGCACTGGCCAGCGGCGTCGATGAAGCCACCCAGCAGGCCCTGTACGACTACGGCATGCACCTGGGCTACGCGTTCCAGATCGCCGATGACGTGCTGGATTACTCGGCCAACGCCGACGAACTGGGCAAGAACCTGGGTGATGACCTGGCCGAGGGCAAGGCCACGCTGCCGCTGATTCACGCGATGGCGCATTCGGATGAAGCCACCCGCCAGCGCCTGCGCGAGATCGTGCAGAACGGCGACGCCTCGGCGATGCCGGAAGTGCTGGCCGCGATCCACGCCACCGGCGGCCTGGACTACAGCCGCCGTCGTGCCGAGGAATATGCGGAAGCCGCCGAACGCGCGCTCGACGGCCTGGCCGACAACGATGCCGTCGCCGCCCTGCGCGGCCTGGCCCGCTACGCGGTACAGCGCTCGCATTGACCGGTAGTGCCGACCAACGGTCGGCACCTACCAGGGCAGGTGGGCGCCGACCGTTGGTCGGCACTACATGAACCGCTCCTCGAAGAACTCATCCAGCGCCTTCCAGGCACGCTTCGCCGCACGCTCGTTGTACTGGCAGCCCGGCGGGCTGTTGGCATCACGCTCGGCAAAGCAGTGCACCGCACCGCTGTAGTTGGTGAACTCCCAGTCCACCTTGGCCGCATCCATTTCCTTCTGGAAGCTGCCGATATCCTCGGCGGTCACGCTCTTGTCGTCGGCGCCGTTCAACACCAGCACCGAAGGATGGCTGCCACCGGCCTGCGCCGGCAAGGGCGACCCGAGCCCGCCATGCAGGCTGACCACACCTGCCAGCGGCGCACCGGCACGGGCCAGTTCCAACACCGTGGTGCCACCGAAGCAGAAGCCCACCGCGCCGATCCGGCTGGCATCCAGCGGTGCCTTGCCCGCCTGCGCCTTCAGCACGTTCACCGCCTCCAGTGCCCGCGCCCGCAGCAGCGGCCGGTCGTTGCGCAGCTTGGTCGCCACCGGCCCCGCCTCGGCATCGGTCTTCGGTCGCACACCCTTGCCATACACGTCGGCCACCAGCACCACGTAATCATCGCCAGCCAGCTGCTTGGCCTTCTCGATGGCCGATTCGTTCACGCCCTTCCAGTTCGGCACCATCACCAGGCCGGGGCGCTTGTCATGGTCGCCATCGTCATAGACCAGCACGCCGCTGAAGGTCGTGCCCTGGTGCTTCCACTCCACCGGCTGCGTCTTCATCGCCGCCCACGCTGGCATCGCCGCCAGCCCCAGTACCATCGCCACACCGCAACGCCAACGGTTCATGCGCCTGCTCCAGAGTAAGGGACGGAAGGGATTAAGCCGCAGAACGCCCTCCCGTGTCGCATTCTGCATTGGCTGCGTGACGCAGGTGTGGTTGGATACGACCTGATCCCCTCCGTCCCCTCTCTGCATGAACCTTGTTGATCGCTTTCTGTCTGGCCTGATCCCGCGCTTGCCCGAGGACGATGCCCCGCAATGGGCATGGACCGAAGGTGCCAGCGAGGCCGATCTGCAACGCCTGCGCGCGCAGTGGCCGCAGGTTCCCGACAGCCTGGTGGAGCTGCTGTCGCGCGTGGATGGCACGCACTATCGCGAATACCCGAAAGGCGAGGTCTGTGTGCTGATGCTGGGTTCGGACGTGGGCGACTACCCCTACTACCTGCGCTCGGTGGCACAGATCTTCGAGGACCAGCAGCAGTGGGACGACAGCATCCGCTCCATCTACGAAGAATGGCTGGATGACGAACCGGACATCCTCGGCGAAGGCATCGACGCCGACCTGCCAATGAACCGCCGGCTGTGCTTCTCGCACTGCATGAACAACGGCGGCACCTCGATGCTGTATCTGGATTTCGATCCTGCGCCCGGCGGCAGCGTCGGCCAGGTGGTGCGCTATCTGCATGATCCGGACAGCTACGTAGTCATCGCGCCCAGCTTTGATGCGTACCTGCAGCAATTGATTGATCGCGATTACGCGTTCATCAACGAAGACGAATGAAGGCAGCCGAGCGTGGGCTCGGCTCTACCGTAGATCCACGCCATGCGTGGATGGCGGTTTCACCCGCACTCGATCCAATGCAACGTCCCAGGCTCAAATGCCAGCAGGTCCGCCGCCTCCAGCTGATCCCGCGACCAATGACGTTCCGGCGGTTTCGGCTGCCGGGCGCCCACCGAACCGTCGTAATCGCGTACCAGCAAGCCAATGCGCGCGGCCCCGGACTGCAGCAGCGCGTCGATGCGCTGCAGCCATTGCCCGGCATCGCCCAGGGCTTCATCCTGGCGCCCCTGCTGATCCTGCTCATGTCGCGCCAGCTGCTCGGCCAGCGCGCGGGCGATCTTGGCCTCACTCCAGCCTTTTCTACGCCAGCGTTCGGCATCGCCCTTCCACTCCGATTCGGCACGCGCCGAGGCCAGCGCCGTACCGCAATCGCAGTGGCCCGCGCTCAGCCAAGGCTGCCAGCCGGGGCCGACGGCCGCCTGCAGGCTGGGTGAATCCTGCACGAACAACCGCCGGCCGCTGCGTTCCATGATCGCGGCGGCGTCAACGTGCGGCAACGAAGCAGGCAGGAACAGGGTAATGAAGGTGCACATGCGGTCCACCAGGCCAGTCCAGGAATCAACACATGGTAGATCCACGCCATGCGTGGATGGATGCATGCGGGGTCAATCCGGGGTCAGAGCCCTTTCCTGCGGAAAGGGATCCGACCCCTCAGCCGATCCCGATACCCGGAATCGCGCTGATGGTGTCCGGGTCGAACCCGGCCAGCTCGGCGAAATGCCGCCCGCGTGCGACGTAATCGCGATAGGCGCCATAGCTCGGCGCGCCCGGCGACAGCAGCACCACCCCACCCTGCTCGCCCAGTGCGCGACGCGCCAGCACCATCGCGTCGGGCAGATCGGCAGCAGCATGCAGACCAAAACGGCCGGCATCGGCCAACGGCTGCAGCATCGCGTGGATGCGTGGGCCGTTGCTGCCCATGGTCACGATCTCCACCGGCGGCACGTCGTGCGCCATGTGCTGCATGAAGTCGGTCCAGTCCAGGCCGCGATCATGCCCACCCACCAGCAGCGCGATGCGCTGGCCGGCGAAGCACTCCAGCGCCGCCAGGCTGGCGTGCGGCGTGGTGCTGATCGAATCGTTGACGTAGGTCAGGCCATCGGCCTCGCCAATGCGCTGCAGGCGGTTCGGCAGCGGCCGGAAATCCTGCACCGCCGGCGCCAGCGCCACCGCATCCAGGCCCAGCGCCTCCAGTGCGGCCAGCACCGCGCACAGGTTGCCGCGGTTGTGCCGGCCCGGCAGCGGCGTGTTGCGGGTATCAAACACCGCCTGCTCGGCGCGATGCACGATGTCGCCGCGCATATGCCAGCCCTGCGGCTGGTTGAACCAGACCACCTCGCTGGCGGGCAGCGACAGCGCGGCCAGATGCGGGTCCGCGGCATTGAGCACGGCAACGCGCGGCGCGGCGCCGGTCACCAGCTGCAGCTTGTCTTCGATGTAGCGTTGTTCGCTGCCGTGCCAGTCCAGATGTTCCGGGAACAGGTTCAGCACCACGGCTACCTGCGGGTGCGCACCACTACGTGCGACCTCGCCGGTCTGGTAGCTGGACAGCTCCACCGCCCAGTACGCAGGCGCCGGCTGCGGGTCCAGCACTTCCAGCAGCGGCAGGCCGATGTTGCCGACCAGACCGGTGCGATGCCCGGCTGCGCGCAGCAGGTGCGCGACCAGCGCGGTGGTGGTGCTCTTGCCCTTGGTGCCGGTCACGCAGATGGTGTCGCGCACGGTGCCTTCGGCATCGGCATGTTCGGCAAACCACAACGCCGTGCCACCGATGAAGGCGGTGCCCTGCTCCGCCGCCGCCAACGCGATCGGCAGATACGGGCTGATCCCTGGCGACTTGATCACCACCTCGAAAGAAGCCAGTGCTTCGGCCGTGGGTTCGCCGCGGACATCCAGCGCGCCCTGCGTTTCCGCACGCGCGGCCTCGACCTCGGCGGCCGGGCAGAACAGGCTCAGGCCAAGCGACGGCAGGCGCGCACGCAACACCGCAAACGCAGCACGCCCCTCACGCCCCCAGCCCCACAGCGCTACGCGCTTGCCGTCAAGCTGCGAAATCTTCACGCACCCGTTCCCACAGCGCCGCCGGAATACGATGTTCGCCCTGCAGCTGCATCAGCGGTGCCAACTCCAGTTCGGCCGCATCCAGCTGCGGCCGGATTTCATTGCAGAAGCGCTTCACCAGCGCGTCTTCCTTCCACTCCGGGCGCTGCGCCAGGGTTGCCATCGCCGCACGCGATTCGCGGCCTTCGCCCACGCATTCGAACGGCTTGTGGTCCTGGAACTCCAGCAGCGCGTCGAAGCCACCGGCCTGCTCGATGTCGTCCAGCAGGTTGCGGCCGAAGATGCGCACCAGGCGGGTCTTCGGCATGAACGGGGCCAGCGCCAGGAACACGAAGTGGCACTTCGGGCAGACGCCGCACCAGCGGTTCACCGGGCGCTCGCCGAGAATGTGGAAATTGCGGTTGCAGCTGGAGAAATGCGCGTCGTAGAAATCGCTCTTGGCGAACTGGCGGGCCACCGCCAGCTCCGACATCGGCCGCAGCAGCGAGTAGTACTGCAGATCAGCGGCTACCTGCTTCTGCACGTACTCGCCAAAGGCCTGCTCGAACGCCCAGCCCTTCGACCACTGGTGGTTGACCTCGCCGGTGCCCGGAATCTGGCTGCCGTAGCTGGCCGAACGTTCGTTGGAGAACACCACCTGGTCCACACCCTGCAGCACTGCCGCCAGCACCATGATCGCCGAGTTCACCGCGGTGACCGGGATGTGCCCGTTCCAGGCGCCCTGGCGGTTGAGCTCGAACAGCTCCGGTGCCAGTGCGCGGCCGAGGTTCAGGGTCGGCAGGCCGGTGCGTTCGGCGCAGGCGCGGATCAGCTGCGAACCGCCGATCCAGGTCACCGTCTCGTCCACGCCGGCGCGACGCAGCGCTTCGATGCTGACCAGCGAATCCTTGCCGCCACCGATGGCGACCAGCGCATGCGCCTGCAAGCCCAGCTCCGGTGCCTGCACCGGCTGACCCTGTACCGGCAGGCGGAAGCGACCGCGCAGGTTCAGGCCGTTGCGGTAGGCGAATTCGCCCAGGCCGTTGAGGTAGATGGTTTCCACCAGCGCCGCGGTATCGGCGTCGATGCTGTAGCTGTCGATGCTGACCGTATCGGGCACACCGGCCTTGTAATAGCTCACGCCGGCAATCAGGTGCAGCAGCCGCAGCGCGCGCTGCACGGCGTCGGCACGGGCCGGTTCCAGTACGAACGGGGCGCCCGGCACGGTCACGGTTTCCACCATCTCCGGGCCGTCATCGAAGGCGTAGACCAGCTTGGCCACGCCGGTGTCCGCGGCGAATTCGCAGCGGACGAAGCGGAAGCGGGAAACCTGGTGTTTATCGAAAGCAGTCATGGTGAATCCAGTTCAAGCACGGTCAGGCACGTGCCCGCGCGCAGGCGCGGGACGTGTCGGTGGGCGGGTGCAGGGCGCGCAAGGCGGCAATCATTCGATCACGTCCTCGCGCGGCATCGCCCGCTGGTTGTAGGTGTTGGACATCACATAGCCGTACGCGCCGGCGTCGGCGATCAGCATCACATCGTCCGGCGCGGTCGACACCGGCAGCTTGCGGCGCTTGCCGAACACATCGCTGGATTCGCAGATGGGACCGACCACATCAAACGCGGCTTCGGCGTAACCGCCCTGGCGGCTGAGGTTCTCGATGTCGTGCCAGGCGTCGTACAGGGCCGGGCGCATCAGCGTGTTCATGCCGGCATCCAGGCCGACGCGGCGCACGCCGTCCTTCTCCACCACCTGGGTGGCGTGGGTCAGCAGCACGCCCGATTCGGCCACCAGGAAGCGACCCGGCTCGATCGCCAGGCGGAACGCCGGATGCAGCGCCTTGACCTCGGCCAGGCCCTCGGCCCAGGCCTCCAGGTCGAACGGCTCGTCTTCGTCGCTGTACGGAATCGGCAGGCCACCACCGATGTCGATGGTGTGCACGCTGCCGATACGGCGCGCGAAACCGGCCAGCTCATCGCACATCAGGCGCCAGTGCTGGGCTGTTTCCACGCCACTGCCCAGGTGCGCATGTAGGCCGACCACGCGGGTGCCCAGCTCGGTGGCCGCGCGCACGAACTCGTCCACGCGCGCGATCGGCAGGCCGAACTTGGATTCCTTGCCACCGGTGCGGACCTTGGCGTGGTGGCCTTCGCCACGGCCCAGGTCCACGCGCAGCCACAGCTCGCGGTTGCGGAACAGGTCCGGCCAGCGCTGCAGGGCTTCGACGTTGTCGACGGTGACGGTCACGCCCAGCGCGAACGCCGCTTCGTACTCGCTGCGCGGGCAGAAGCTGGGGGTGAACAGCACGCGCTTGGGCGACAGTTCCGGAATGGCCTGGAACACATGCTTCAGCTCACCGTGCGACACGCACTCCAGGCCGAAACCTTCGGCTTCCAGCAGCTGAAGGATGGCCGGATGGCTGTTGGCCTTGATCGCGTAGTAGCGCTGGTCGATCGGCTTGATCGCCGCCAGCGCGCGGGCACGCGCCCGCACCGTCGGCAGGTGGTAGACGTAGCGCGGTGTGCCGGCATCGGCCAGCTGCAGCAGGTGCGCCCGCTGGCCGCGCCACCACGGCGTACCACGCGGACGCACGGTGCCGGCGATTTCGCGCCAGCGCGGGCCGAATACTTCGGTCTCTTCCACCGGCATCGCGCCGCTGTCGATCAGTTCGGCGTGCAGGATCGGCAGCAGGCCATCGGCATCGGCTTCGTCGATGACGAAGGTCAGGTTCAGGTCGTTGGACGACTGCGAGATCATGTGCACGCGCTCACGACCGAAGGTCGCCCAGACGTCCGACAGCTTGTGCAGCAGCGAGCGCATGCCCAGGCCGACCAGGGTGATCGCCGCGCACGGCACGATCACCTTGACCTTGCAGATCTGCGACAGGTCGGCCGACAGCGCGGCCAGCACATCGGTGTTGACCAGGTTCTCGGACGGGTCCAGCGACACGGTGACGTTGGTCTCGGCCGAACCGATAAGGTCCACCGACAAGCCGTGCTTCTTGAACAGGCCGAACACATCGGCGAGGAAGCCGACCTGCTGCCACATGCCGATGCCTTCCATCGACACCAGCACGATGCCGTTGCGACGGCTGATCGCCTTCACCCCCGGCACCGGCGCGGCGTTGCCGTCGATGCTGGTACCCGGCAATTCCGGGCGCTCGGTATCGAGGATCGCCATCGGCACGCCGGCATCGCGGCACGGCTTGATCGAGCGCGGGTGCAGCACCTTGGCGCCGGTGGTGGCGATTTCCTGCGCTTCGTAATAATCCAGGCGGGTCAGCAGGCGCGCATCCGGCACGTCCTTGGGGTTGGCGCTGAACATGCCCGGTACATCGGTCCAGATCTCCACGCGACTGGCGCCGAGCAGCGCACCGAAGTACGCCGCCGAGGTATCCGAACCGCCGCGACCGAGAATGGCGGTGCCACCGTCGGCATGACGCGAGATGAAACCCTGGGTGATCAGCAGGCGCGTGGGCTGCGCACGGAAGCGCTGCGCCCACTCGGCATCGGCACGCCACTGGCAGTTCACCGACAGGCGTTGCGACCAGTCGCTCTGGTTCGGCTGCGGTGGCAGCGCGTCCAGCCACTGGCGCGCATCCATCCAGCCGAAATCCAGGCCGCTGGCGCGCAGGTAGGCCGCGCCCAGGCTGGAAGACAGCAGTTCACCCTGGCCCAGCACTTCGGCCTGCCAGTCCAGCGGACGGTTGGGCGCACGCGGGTCGTCCAGCAGGCCCTGCAGTGCGGCCAGCCGCTCGGCCAGCACCTCGGTGCCGAGGCCCAGCTCTTCCAGGAACCCCTGGTGGCGTTCGACCAGCGCCGCCACGCGATCGCGGCTGTCCGGCGCGCCATCGGCAATCGCGGTCAGTTCATTGGTGACCCCGGACAACGCCGAAACCACCACCAGCACGCGCGATCCGGTCTCTTCCGCCCGTTTTTTCGCCAGCTTCCCGATCGTGTCCCAGCGGTGGCGACGCGACACCGAGGTGCCGCCGAACTTCAGTACGATCCAACGATCGACAAGGGGGGAAGCTGACATGGATAGGCTATGTGTAATGTGGGGAAGCCGCCCTTGGGGGCGGAACCTTCGATTCTAAGCCCAATACACCCGTCAATGACCGCCTACCGTTACCTGCAGCTCGATGTCTTCGCCCATCACCCCGGTACCGGCAACCCGCTCGGTGTCGTGTTCGACGCGGATGGGCTGTCCACCGACCGCATGCAGGCCCTGGCCGCCTGGCTGAACCTGTCCGAGACCGTGTTCTTCCTGCGCCCCACCGCTGCCGGCGCCGACTACCACGTCCGCATCTTCACCCCCGCCAGCGAGCTGCCCTTCGCCGGCCATCCCAGCGTGGGTGCCGCCTGGGCGGCGGTCACCTGCGGCCTGGTGCAGCCACGCGACGGGGCCTTGGTACAGCAGTGCGCGGCCGGCCTGCTGCCGGTGCAGGTCACGGGCCCGGCCAACGCGCCCACCATCCGCCTGGCCAGCCCAGCGGCGCGCCTGCTGCCGACAGCACCGGGCGCCGTCCCGGAAGCGCTGCGCGCCGCCACCGCTGAAGGCCAGTGCGCCGAACTCTGGGAAAACGGCCCGCGCTGGTGGCTGCTGCCGCTGCGCGATGCCGACGCCGTACGCACGCTGGTACCGGACATGGCCGCCCTGCGCGACTGGAGCATGGCCACCGATGCGCTCGGCGCAGCGGTGTTCGCGCTCGAACCCGGTACCGGCCATGACCTGGTGGTGCGTGCGTTCTGCCCTGCCGATGCCCCCAACGTGCCCGAGGATCCGGTGACCGGCAGCGTCAACGCGCTGATCGGCGCCTGGCTGCGGCAGCGCAATGCGTTGCCCGGCGAGAACGGGAGCTATGTGGCCAGCCAGGGCCGCGAGGTCGGCCGCGACGGCCGCGTCCAGGTCACTGTCGATGCACAGGGCACGGTATGGATCGGTGGGCAGGTGCAGCCGGTGATCGACGGCAACATCCGCTGGTAGCGTCGCCCCCGCCGGCCTGCCGCGCTGCGCGCTCGCGGGGCATGGCCCCGCGCTACCCTATGCGGCCTGTTTCCTGGAGTTCACGCCTGATGTCCGCACGCCGTTTCCTGCAGCTGGATGTGTTTTCCCCGCGCCCGGGCGCCGGCAATCCGCTGGCTGTCGTGCTCGATGCCGAAGGCCTGGACGATGCGGCAATGCAGGCCATCGCCCGCTGGACCCGCCTGCCCGAAACCACCTTCGTGTTCCCGCCACAGGGCCCCGGCGCCAGCTACCGGCTGCGCATGTTCAGCCCGCAGAAGGAAGTGCCGTTCGCGGGCCATCCCAGCGTCGGCACCGCCCATGCGGTACTGCAGGCGGGCCTCGCCCTGCCCATCGATGGGCTGCTGGTACAGGACGGCATCGCCGGGGCGTTGCCACTGCGCGTGACCGGTGAAGGCGCGCAGCAGCGCATTGCCATCCGTACGCCGCGTGCACAGCTGGCCGAGACCGCGGCAGCCGACGATCCGCGCCTGCAGCCCGCCCTGCAGGGCTGGCCGCTGGGTGCGCTGCCACCGGCGCGCATGCAGGGCGGTCGCAGCTGGTGGGTCGTGCAGGTTGCGGACGAAGCCGCGTTGCGCGCCCTGCGCCCCGATTGGGACGCGATCGCCACGCTGGCTGAATCGACCGACAGCATGGGTGTGTTCGCCTATGCCTTTGCCGATGGCAGCGACGGTTACGACCTGGCCGTGCGCGCCTTCGTCGGCAATGGACGCCGCTTCGAGGATGCGGCTTCAGGCGCGGCCAACGCCGTGCTGGCGGCCTGGCTGGATCTGCGTGATGCCCTGCCGGACGGCCGCCAGCCCTTCGAAGTCAGCCAAGGCCGCGAAGTCGGCCACGATGCGCGCCTGACCCTGCTGGTCGACGAAGAAGGCGAGGTCTGGTCCGGTGGCCAGGTGCAGACGGTGATTTCCGGCACCATCGACTGGTGATTACCCGCACGCGGGTAGCGCCGGGCCATGCCCGGCGTCTTTCCGCCGCGCTCGCCGGGCATGGCCCGGCGCTACCAACTTCTCAGCCCAGCTCGGCTTCCAGACTGATCGGCACTGCGCTCAGCGCCTTGGAAACCGGGCAGTTCTGCTTGGCGTCATCGGCGATCGCGCGGAACTGCGTCGCATCGATTCCGGGCACCACCGCCTTCACTTTCAGCCGGATCTGCGACAGCTGCGGGCCGCCTTCCATCGACAGATCGACCTTGGCTTCGGTATCCAGCGAGGTCGGGGTGAAGCCGGCTTCGCCGAGCTTGGCCGACAGCGCCATGGTGAAACAACCGGCGTGCGCGGCAGCGATCAGTTCCTCGGGGTTGGTGCCCTTTTCATCACCGAAACGGCTGTTGAAGCCGTAGCGGGTTTTGTCCAGAAGGCCGCTCTGTGGCGTGCTCAACTGGCCCTTGCCTGACTTCAGGTCGCCTTCCCAATGCGCGGTAGCGTGTCGCGAGATTCCCATGTCCTGCTCCGTTGTGGCTGCGATGAACCAATACCCTGGCACGCACCGCGTTAGCCCTGCGTCGCTCCGCCGCATGCGCCGCGCCTGTCCCGAGCCAGCGAGTGGACACTTCTTCGCCATCACTCCGGCGATTTTTCCCTTGTTTTCAGTCATTTCGCCAACCCGACCGAAAACAACAACAGCGCAATGCAGTGCACCACCGCCCCCGCTTCCCCCACGGCCGGCCATGTACTGAATCGGCCTGGATATGAAAAAACATGCACTTTCAGCGCTCCAGGCTATTGGCGGCGCCCAAGAGTTGCCCTACATTGCGCTTGCCGACGGGGTTCGGCGCCGACCAAACAACCAACCGTTCACGGAACAGGAAACCATGGCAAAGACCGCTAAGAAGGCTGCCCCGAAGAAGGCAGTGAAGAAAGTCGCGACGAAGGCTGCCGCCGCCAAGCCGGCCGCTCCGAAGCCGATCAAGGAAGTGCTGACCAAGTCGGGCCTGGTTGCACACATCGCTGAAGTCTCCGGCGTTGTCGCCAAGGACGTCCGCGCTGTGCTGGCCTCGCTGGAAGGCGCTGTCGCCGCTTCGGTGCACAAGAAGGGCGCCGGCTCGTTCACCCTGCCGGGCCTGCTGAAGATCAGCACCGTCAATGTGGCAGCCAAGCCGAAGCGCAAGGGCATCAACCCGTTCACCAAGGAAGAGCAGTGGTTCGCCGCCAAGCCGGCCACCACCAAGCTCAAGGTTCGCCCGCTGAAGAAGCTCAAGGACGCTGCGCTCTAAGCGCGCGCCCTGCAGCGGATACCTGACGGGACGGCCTTGGCCGTCCCGTTTTTATTTACCCGCTCTCCAGTAGATCCACGCCACGCGTGGATGCCGCCCCCTGCGACCCCGCAACACAGCGTTTCCCGCGCCCGCGCAATCACCCGCACAGGCCCGCCGCCCATGGCCGCGCCGCTGTTTTTCCAGTGCAGGAACGAACCGGGTGGAACACTGCGTGCAGCCCCGGCCATCGCCGCCGACCGATGCCTTGCCTATGGTGGAGCCATTCCTCCCCACCAGCGCGAGCACCCCTCATGGCCAGCCCCTCCACCCGCTACCGGATCTCGGTGACCCCGATCGAAAAGGACGGGCACCAGTGCACCGGGCGCTGCACCATCGAACTGGAACACCGCGCCAGCCGCGACCTGATGCGCCTGCTGGAATCAGCCCCGCGCACGGCCGGGCTGAGCGGCGACGAACGTGCCACCCTGGTGGTGGCGACCCAGCTGCTGCGTGACATCGTGCAGCGCCATGCGGACACCGACGGCCATGCGCTGGCCGCTATCGCCGCCCAGGTGCTGCCGGCGCTGGATGCGCTGGAGCAGCTTCCCTCTTCGCGCTGAGGCGGCCCCGGCCGCTACACTGCCGCCTTCCAGGTCGCCTCGGGGAGGAGGCAGACATGCGCGGTTTTCTTTGCTTGTTGATCCCGTTGCTTGCGGTGGGGTGTTCCAACCCGCCGCCTCAGGCGGATTCCACGACACCAGACTCAGCCCCCGCCGCAACCACCGCTTCCGCACCAATGACGGAAGCGGCATCGGAGGCGGCTTCCGTCGACGCCATCACCATCGACCCGCTGTATGGCGCCGTTGCCATCGGCAGCGAATCGCCCGCAGCGATGCTCAACCGCTACATGCTCGACCTGCTCAACCAGAACAAGGCGCGCAGCGATGCGGCCTGGGCCTACGCCCCGGCCGACCCGCGTCACGCTGACGACGCCGTGCTGCGCCTGCTGCCCGACGTACGCAACCTGCGCCTGGACAGTGATGTGGCGGTGCCGCGCGACGATGGCCAGCCGCCGCGCCTGCTGCAGGTGCCGGTGAAGATCCGCGCGGTGACCGCCGAAGGCACCTTCCGCTACCACGGCTGGTACCGCGTACAGCCCAGTGCCGACGGCCGCGCCTGGCAGATCCAGTCGGCCAGCCTGCAGCCAACGCTGGACTGAACCGTTGCAGCGGTGTGTACCCGCGATTCAGCGGGCAAAGCTACTCTGTAGGCCTCTTCGATCCTTCTTCCGGTCACCACCATGCGCCTGCGTTCCCTGATGACCCGCCTTGCCGCCTCGACCGTGCTGATTGCTGCCGCGATCGGTGCGCAGGCCGCCCCTTCGATCTCCGGTCGTGAACTGGCGGTCGGCGCCAGCGACGTGCAGCAGTACCTGGACGGCAGCTTCCCGCGCACCCAGGACGCACTGGGCGGCCTGATCGCACTGACCATGAGCCACCCGCAGCTGAGCCTGCCGGCAGGCGAACGATTGAACCTGGGCATGGACGTGGCGCTGGCCACTGCGGGCGGCAACCCGGCCAAGCTGGGTACCGTGAAGCTCAGCAGCGGCCTGCGCTATGACGCGCAGACCCAGGGCTTCCACCTGCAGCAGCCGACCGTAGATGATTTCACCCCGGCCAGCCAGGGCGGCCGCCTCGACTCCCGTACCCGCGGCCTGCTCAACGCATGGCTGAGCGACTACGCCCAGCGCGAACCGATCTACAAGCTGGACCCGGCCGTGGCCGGCCTGCTCGGTGCCCTGCAGGTGCAGTCGGCGCAGGTAAAGAACGGCAAGCTGGTGGTGACCTTCAACCAGAACCTGGGCAACCTGGTGCCGGCCGGCGTCCTGGGAAAATAAGCTCCCGCCAGATACGGTAGCGCCGGGCCATGCCCGGCGGCTTCTGCCCTTTCCGCGCTTCGCGCTCGCCGGGCATGGCCCGGCGCTACCGCATCACACCATCACGCCGCCAGCGCCTTCACCAGCGCCTCGCTGAAAGCGGGAATGTCATCCGGCTTGCGGCTGGTGATCAGGTTGCCGTCCACCACCACTTCCGCGTCGCGCCAGCGCGCGCCGGCATTGGCCAGATCCTGCTGCAGCGACGGCCACGACGTTACCTCATGTCCCTTGGCCAGCCCGCTGTTGATCAGCAGCCAGGGGCCGTGGCAGATCGCCGCCACCGGCTTGCCGGCATCGGCCACGCCGCGGATGAAGTCCAATGCCGCTTCGTTGGTACGCAGGGTGTCCGGATTGATCACGCCGCCGGGCAGCACCAGCGCATCGAAGCGGCCGGCATCGGCCTCGTCCAGCGGCTGATCCACGGCGACCGAATCACCCCAGTTCTTGTCCTTCCAGCCCTTGATGCTGGCCTCTTTGGCCGGCGAGACCACGCTCACCCGCGCACCCTCCGCTTCCAGCAGGCGCTTGGGCTCGATCAGTTCGGACTGCTCGAAACCGTGCGTGGCGAGGATGGCGATCTGCTTGCCGCGTAGGCGCTGTGTCATGTCGTGCTCCAGATGAAGGGGAGCGGACAGGGTGGGCGAAGGCGCATTGAACGACGGTGACCTGGTCGTGCACGGCAGGTGCAGAAACGCCCGGGTAGCGCCGGGCCATGCCCGGCGGCTCCTGATTCCGCCCGCGCTTCGCGCTCGCCGGGCACGGCCCGGCGCTAGCGGATCAACGCTTGGGCTGCAGCATCGTGCCGGTGCACTTGGGCGAACCGCAGCGGCACTCCCAGATCTTCTTCAGCTTGGCCGTATGCCGCTCGGCCAGGGTGATGCCGTAGTTGTAGGTCAGCTCTTCGCCGGCCTTGATGTCGCGCAGCGCCTCGATGAACACCTTGTCGCCGCGGCTGTCACCGTCTTCGTCTTCCTCGATCACCGCCTCGCAGTTCGGGTCGCAGCTGTGGTTGATCCAGCGCGCGTCGTTGCCCTTGTAGTTGGCATCGATCACCCAGTCGTCGTTGAGGGTGAACAGGAACGTATGGCCGCTTTCCACGTCGCCACTGTCATCGGCATCGACATCGCCGTGGCTGCGCAGCAGGCCCTTGTACTGGATCACGCGCTCGCCCTGCTTGATCGGGGCCACGGAAAACACACCGTTGCCGTGGATGGCGGACTTGCGGGCTTGGATCTTCTTGGGCATCGGCAAGAGACGTTTGCAGCGAAAGGAACGTTGATTCTCGCCCATTCCGGGTGATTGCGAAAATCACCCCCATGCCCCAGCATGTCGCCCCGTCGGCCGCCCTCGGCCGCCGACCTGCAGCCGGCCCCAAGCGCCCGCTGAATGGCCGGGTTGGATGCCGGTGAATAAAAGCGTACAATTTCAGTCCGCTTTAAGAACCACTCGCATCCCATGTTGCGCGTCACCAAGCTCACCGATTACGCCACCGTCGTACTGACCGTGCTCGCCGCCCGTCCGGGCGAGGTGCTCAGTGCCACCGAGCTGGCCGAATTCACCGGTCTGGAGCCGCCCACCGTCAGCAAGGTGCTCAAGCCACTGGCCCAGGCCGGTCTGGTCGAAGGCCTGCGCGGCGTCCGCGGCGGCTACCGCCTGACCCGCCCATCGATCGAGATCTCGCTGTTTGAAGTGGTTGAAGCCATGGAAGGGCCGTTGGCCCTGACCGAGTGCAGCCACGACCACCACCAGTGCGGCATGGCGCCCAAGTGCGGCGCACGCAGCAGCTGGCGGCTGATCAACGACGTGGTCTCCGAGGCCCTGCGCGATGTCAGCCTGGCGCAGATCCTGCCCCCTCTTCCCCTTGTCGACGAAGAACAGCGCCGCACCATCGCTGTCGACGTCGTCTCCTGATCCGTAGGCAGCCCCCCATGGCCACCGAAACCATCGAAACCGTCGCCAGCGACGACACCCCCAACCGCGAGATCCACGAGCAGCTCGGCCGCAAGTATTCGGCCGGCTTCATCACGGACATCGAGTCGGACTCCCTTCCCGCCGGCCTGGACGAGGACACCATCCGCGCCCTGTCGGCGAAGAAGGAAGAGCCGGAATGGATGACGCAGTGGCGCCTGGACGCCTACCGCCACTTCCTGACCATGCCGATGCCGAACTGGGCCAAGCTGCAGATCGCCCCGATCGACCTGCAGGCGCTCAGCTACTACTCCGCGCCGAAGGGCCCGAAGTACGCCTCGCTGGATGACGTGCCGAAGGAACTGCTGGACACCTACGACAAGCTGGGCGTGCCGCTGCACGAACGCGCCAAGCTGGCCGGCGTGGCCGTGGATGCGGTGTTCGATTCGGTCTCCGTCGGTACCACCTTCCGCAAGGAGCTGGCCGAGAAGGGCGTGATCTTCTGCTCGATGTCCGAAGCCATCAAGGAACACCCGGAACTGGTGCGCCAGTACCTGGGCACCGTGGTGCCGGTCGGCGACAACTACTTCGCCGCGCTCAATTCGGCGGTGTTCTCCGATGGCAGCTTCGTCTTCATCCCCAAGGGCGTGCGCTGCCCGATGGAACTGAGCACCTACTTCCGCATCAACGCCGGCCACACCGGCCAGTTCGAGCGCACGCTGATCATCTGCGAAGAGAAGGCGTACGTGTCCTACCTGGAAGGCTGCACCGCGCCGATGCGCGACGAGAACCAGCTGCATGCGGCGGTGGTCGAGCTGGTGACGCTGGACGATGCCGAGATCAAGTACTCCACCGTGCAGAACTGGTACCCGGGTGATGAGAACGGCGTCGGCGGCATCTACAACTTCGTCACCAAGCGTGCCGAATGCCGTGGCGCGCGCAGCAAGGTCACCTGGACCCAGGTCGAGACCGGCTCGGCGATCACCTGGAAGTACCCGTCCTGCGTGCTGCTGGGCGACGATTCGGTGGGTGAGTTCCACTCGGTGGCGCTGACCCACCATCGCCAGCAGGCCGACACCGGCACCAAGATGATCCACGTCGGCAAGCGCACCAAGAGCAAGATCATCAGCAAGGGCATCAGCGCCGGCCGCGGCCAGAACACCTACCGCGGCCTGGTGAAGATCGACCGCAATGCCGACGGCGCGCGCAACTACACCCAGTGCGATTCGCTGCTGATCGGCAAGCAGTGCGGCGCCCACACCTTCCCCTACATCGAGGTGAAGAACCCGGGCGCGACCGTCGAGCACGAGGCCACCACCTCGAAGATCTCCGACGACCAGCTGTTCTACTGCCGCGCACGTGGCATCAGCCAGGAAGACGCGGTGTCGATGATCGTCGACGGCTTCTGCAAGCAGGTGTTCCGCGAACTGCCGATGGAGTTCGCGGTGGAAGCCAAGAAGCTGCTGGAAGTCTCGCTGGAAGGTTCGGTGGGCTGATCGCCCGCCCTGCCCTCGCACAACGCATTCTTTTTACCGGCGGGCCGCGGCCCGCACCACGGAAACCCCCACCATGCTGAAGATCGAAAACCTCCACGCCCGCATCGGCGACAAGGAAATCCTCAAGGGCCTGTCCCTGGAAGTGAAGCCCGGCCAGGTGCACGCCATCATGGGCCCCAACGGCGCCGGCAAGTCCACCCTGGGCAATGTCCTGGCTGGCCGCGACGGCTATGAGGTCACCGAAGGCAGCGTGCAGTTCGAAGGCGTCGACCTGCTCGACCAGGACCCGGAAGCGCGCGCCGCAGCCGGTCTGTTCCTGGCGTTCCAGTACCCGGTGGAAATCCCCGGCGTGAACAACACCTACTTCCTGCGCGCCGCGCTGAATGCACAGCGCAAGGCACGCGGCGAGGAAGAACTGGATTCCATGCAGTTCCTCAAGCTGGTTCGGCAGAAGCTGGCCGTGCTGCACCTGAAGGACGAACTGCTGCACCGTGGCGTCAACGAAGGCTTCTCCGGTGGCGAGAAGAAGCGCAACGAGATCTTCCAGCTGGCCGTGCTCGAGCCGAAGCTGGCGATCCTGGACGAAACCGATTCGGGCCTGGACATCGATGCGCTGAAGAGCGTGGCCGACGGCGTCAACGCGCTGCGCAGCGCGGACCGCTCGTTCCTGGTCATCACCCACTACCAGCGCCTGCTGGACTACATCAAGCCGGACGTGGTGCACGTGCTGGCCGATGGCCGCATCGTCAAGAGCGGTGGCCCGGAACTGGCGCTGGAACTGGAAGCGCACGGCTATGACTTCCTGAAGGACCGGGTCGTGCCCGAGGCGGCGGTCTGATGAGCGCCCTGCTCGACTCCATGGCCCAGGCCTTCTGCGGCAGCGATGCGCGCCGCGAAGTGCTCGACAGCGTGCTGCGCGACGGCCTGCCCGGCGCACGCAGCGAAAGCTGGAAGTACACCTCGCTGCGCCAGCTGGAGCGCCGCAGCTTCACGGCCGCGCCGTTGGCCCCGGCGCTGCTGGATGTCGCCGTGCTGGAGGACATCCCGGCACCGCGCCTGGTGTTCGTCAATGGCCGCCTCGACGACGCGCTGAGCGACGTGCAGGGCCTGCCGGCCGGCGTGCAGCTAGAAACGCTGTCTTCCGCGCTGGCCGCTGGCGAGGACGCCGTGCGCTTCCTCGGCCGCCGCTACGAGCGCAGTGACGACGTGTTCGCCCGCCTCAACGCCGCCCTCGCCGATGAAGGCGTGGTGCTGCGCGTGGACGACGGCGTGCAGGTCGAGGTGCCGCTGCAGCTGGTGTTCGCCAGCGTCGCCGGCGACACCGACCTGGCCTGGCATCACCGCCACCTGATCGAACTGCGTGCGGGCGCCAGCCTGGGCGTGGTCGAGCACCGCTTCAGCGTCGGTGACTCGGCGCACCTGGACAACACCGTGCTGCACGCCCACGTCGCCCGCGATGCGGTGCTCAAGCACGCCCGCGTGCAGGCGGGCAGCGCGCGCCAGACCAGCTTCCTGCGTACCGACGCGGTACTGGCCAAGGACGCGCAGTACCACCGCGTGGACCTGGAGCTGGGTGCCGCGCTCAGCCGCCATGAACTGAACGTGCGTCTGGAAGGCGACAACGCCCAGCTTACCGCCAATGGCGTGCTGCTCGGCACCGGCCGTCGCCACGTCGATACCCGCCTGGGCATCGACCACATCGCCCGCGACACCAGCGCCGAGCTGCAGTGGCGTGGCGTGGCCGCCAACCGCAGCCGCGTGGTGTTCCATGGCGGCATCCAGATCCGTGCCGGCGCCGATGGCACCGACGCCAACCTGTCCAACAAGAACCTGCTGCTGTCGGCCGACGCCGAGATCGATACCCAGCCGACGCTGGTGATCGACGCCGACGAAGTGAAGGCCGCACACGGTGCCACCGTCGGCCAGCTCGACGCCAACGCGTTGTTCTACCTGCGCTCGCGCGGCCTGCCGCAGGCCCAGGCGCAGGCGCTGCTGAGCGCCGCGTTCTGCCACGAACCGCTGAAGGTGCTGCCCGAAGCGCTGCGCGAGCAGCTGGCACGGCGCTTGGACAAGGCGCTGGCCGAGGCGGGCGTGGCATGAACCTGTCCACCCCGCGACCGATCGAAGCACCCGCCGACGCCCCCGACTGGGCGCGCGTACGCCTGGACTTCCCGCTGCTGATGCGCGAAGTGCACGGCAAGCCGCTGGTCTATTTCGACAACGCCAACACCGGCCAGAAGCCGGTGCAGGTGATCGGCGCGGTGGACGAGTTCTACCGCCGCTACAACGCCAACGTCAGCCGTGCCGTGCATGCGCTGGGCACCGAGGCCACCGACGCCTACGAGGGCGCGCGCAACAAGCTGGCCCGTTTCCTCAACGTGCGCAGCAATGATCTGGTGCTGTGCAGCGGCACCACCTTCGCGATCAATCTCGTTGCCTACTCCTGGGCGCTGCCGCGGCTGAAGGCCGGCGACGTGATCTTGGTGTCGCGCATGGAGCACCACGCCAACATCGTGCCGTGGCAGTTGGTCGCCCAGCGCACCGGCGCGACCATCCGCGTGGCCGAGATCACCCCCGACGGCGCGCTGGACCTGGACGCGCTGCGTGCGGCGATGACCCCCGAGGTCAAGCTGCTGGCCGTGGCCCATGTCTCCAACGTGCTCGGCACCATCAACCCGGTGCGCGAGATCTGCCGCGAAGCCCGCAAGCGCGGCATCATCACGGTGGTCGACGGCTCGCAGGCCGCACCGCACCGCAAGGTCGATGTCACCGCGATCGGTTGCGACTTCTACGCCATCACCGGCCACAAGATGTGCGGCCCGACCGGTACCGGCGCGCTGTGGGCGCGTCGCGAGCACCTGGATGCGATGCCGCCGTTCCTGGGCGGCGGCGAGATGATCAAGGAAGTCAGCTTCGACGGCACCGTGTTCAACGATGCCCCGCACAAGTTCGAAGCCGGCACCCCCAACATCGCCGGCTTCATCGGCCTCGGCGTGGCGGCCGACTATCTGCAGAACGTCGGCCTGGACCACGTGGAAGCGCGCGAAGCCGAGCTGCTGGCGCACTTCACCGAAGAGCTGCGCCGGGTCGATGGCCTGCGCATCATCGGCGAGGCACCGGAAAAGGCCGCGGTGGTGTCATTCCTGATCGACGGCGCACACGCGCACGACCTGGCTACACTGCTGGATCTGGAAGGTGTAGCCGTGCGCTCGGGCCAGCACTGTGCGCATCCGCTGCTGCAGTACTACGGCGTGGCGGCGACCTGCCGTGCGTCGTTGGCGTTCTACAACACGCATGAAGAGATCGAGCGGTTCATGACCGCGTTGACGAAGGTGCGGAAGTTGTTGGGGTGAGTTTCCAGCAGCAGCTGGGAGAGACGAGAACGCCGCGGAAGACCGCGGCGTTTTTGCTTCTAGCGACTTCCCAAATTGACCCGCTATATGACGGCCGTAAAAGGCGGCTTGCGGAGAAAAAATCACATATACCAACCAATGCAATTCCACACAGAACGCCCGCGAGGCGCGAACTTCCGTTATGCATCAGACGAGCAACGACAAGCCGCACCAACAAGGCTCGCCAGGCACCTGCCACCAACCCAATCGACTCATCCGCTACAAACTCAATTGAACGCCTTCCATTACACCCATCCGATCTACATCCACTGGAGCACTTGGGGATCTGGGAGCACCATCGCGATTCCAGCGAAACGTGCCGGTCACCCGCAAGAATTTTTTCTCCCCATCCTCAACCGAAGGGATCTCTCGAAAGGCACCTGGACTTGATTCTGGATAGGCCACCAATGAACTGAATGAGTCCCTTGCGTCCAGTTCATCACGCGAGGGAAAGAACAAGATCGCACCATTGACCTGATCCATCCATGCATGGAAAGAAACCAATCGCCCGTCAAATTTTTCTGGCTGAGACAACAGCGCAGACATCGTGGTCATGCACGTTTCAGCTCCCAACTCATTTCCACGAAATTTACAGGCGCTTGGAGTTCCCGCGGAGCCCACATCTTGACTGGATGAGGAACAAGCGCCAAGGATGAAAACTAGCGTAACGACTGCAAACCACCGGCGTCTGGGATCCATCATTTCACCTTAAAGAAGTAGTCTTCGGCCGCAATGTACGCGCCAGGGCTCGTTCTAGCATTGACCGCTCCATTCATGCCTCTGAAGTCGAATCCCATGACGGAACCGCTAGGAGTGGCCACATAGCTGTTAACACCTGCAGATCTTGCTCTCTCCAGATCACCGCGGTAGAGACTCCCCTCCCATCGACCACCGCAAAAACAGGATCCCTTCCAGTAGCTGAATGCTGTATTCACGGGATGTGTATGGGCAATGGCCACCCTGACACCTGGGCCTGCGTAGTTGTTCTGCCCTTGAACTACGCTACCCGCTCCAGCGCCCGCAGTGGCATCACCCAAAGCAAAGTTGACAGCTGTGTAAGACTGATCGGAAAGCTGCGCGATATCAGCCCCTACTTCCAAATTGGTTGCACTGGTTACAGGCCGCGCAACTTCCGCAAAGTATCTGGCAGATCTAGCCTCCGAACTTTGTCGATTAGGAATACTGTTCGCCCTGTCGATGTACGCTTGCGGATCCCTCTTGATTGCCGCCAACTGCCCGCGAGATAGACTTTTTCCGCCTGCATTCTCGGTCATTCTGCAGTCCCAGTCCTTCCCGCACGCTCGCCGTCCATCAGGGTCGATTAGGCTATATGGGTTTGCATTTGCATATCGATACCGGCCAAAAGCATTCACCGAGCTCTGGAAAGCCGAAACCGGATCAACGCTCAGGAACGATGAAGTTGTCGGATCATAGTACCGCTGCTGCATGTAGCTCAGACCTGTGCCCGAGTCCGTCACATGCCCGGTGTACCCAGGACCATCTTTCAACGGCCGATTGACCACGGCCCCATACGGTTCATACACCCTCCGCTCGATTACATTGCCGGTGGCATCGGTTATCGCCACCGGTGAGCCCAAGGCGTCGGTGTGGATGTATTCCACCACTTCCTGGGCCGCAGCCGGTGCAGCACCGGCCATAGTCGCCACCACAAGAAGCGCTGCGCGAATCAGTAGAGAAGTGACTCCATTCATGGCTCAGTCCCAGCTCAGTACACCGCGGGTGACGGGATGGTCGGCTGACCACGACGAGCAACCGCCTGCATTGCAGGCACGCACGCGATAGTTGCCTGCACAATACGCATTGCCGTTTGCACTCACATAGGCGTTGGGCCCCGTATACAGACGCTTGCCACCGCCACCACTCTCAAGCTGGTACTCGGTGGCGTCGGCCATTTGGCTCCACCCCACCGAGCACTGCACCTGGTAGGGCGCCTTGCGCGTGGTCAGCCATTCCGCCAGATAGAAATGGGGCGTCCCTGGCGGAAGTGCCACTGTTACCGTCACGATGCCTGAGTAAGGGCTGCACCCCACGAAGTTGCAGGCACGCACGCGATAGGCATAGCTGCCCTTGCCGCGGTCCGCGCCGAAGCTGTTAGCACCGCCGTTATGCACCACGGTCCAACCACCGCCGTTGGCGCTCTCCTCCAGGATGAAGCTTTCGCTGTTGGCCGGCACTGACCAGCTGAAGCTGTACTGCGGCACATTCACCAGGCCCGGCGCGCTGATCACCGGCTCGATCGTCGGCGCACCGATCACGGCAACCGCTGCAGATCCCGACCACGGCCCGCATCCAGCGCCGTTGCAGGCGGCCACGCGGTAGGCATAGTTCCCCACACCACGTGCGGGCGTTGCAAAGGACACCACATGTGCATCCATCAGCGTCACCCACCCACCGCCATTGGTGCTTTCCTGCAGCGTGTAGCGGTCAGCACCGCCAATTCCGTTCCAGCCGATGCCAATGCTGCCCGGTGCCGAACGGGCCGGCGCTGATACTCCCGGAACACTCGCAGGCGGGTAGACCACCGCCACCGCAGCGCTACCGCTGTAGCTGGTACACCCCACCGGATTACACGCGCGGACACGGTAGTTGAAGCTGCCTCCCGGTTTGCCGGTGAACCCCTTGGATTGGCCCACCGCATTGTGGACCTGGGTCCAGGCACCACCATTGGCACTCTCGTCGAGCTCAAAGCGCTCTGCACCGGCAGAGGCCGACCAACTGACGCTGTAGCTGCCGTTGAAGGCGGTTGCCGGTACGGTCAGCACAGGCACCGTAGCCGGCGGCAGTTCGACGGCAACCGAAGCGGTGTTGCTCCACTCACCACAGACCACGCGACAACCACGCACACGGAACTGATAGGTACCGGTAGCCAGACCGGTACTGGTGAACGCCTGCACCGCACCGTCGAAGATCGTGCTCCAAGTACCCGCTTGGGCACGCTGCAGCTCATAGCGGTTGGCGCCACCGGCCGGACTCCATGTCAAGTTAACGCTGCCTTGGGTGATGTAGCCTGGGGCGCTCAGCGCCGGAATGCTGGGTGCGGCCTCGCCGTGCACCTGCGCCACCAGACTGCCGGACAGGTACAGATAGTCTGTCTGCTTTCCCGTGCGCTCATTGCGCTGGAAACGCAGCACGCCGCCATTGTCATAGAACGAGTAGATGGCGCCCGACTCGCTGTTCCAGGCTTTCACCCGGCGTCCATGCGCGTCGTATAGATAGGCTTCCGTTGCCCCCACCGTACGCAGGCGGTTGCCGTAGTCGAAACCAAACGCCTGGCCATTGCGGATCGAAAGATTGCCCTGCACGTCATAGCCGAGACCGACAACGGTCGCGCTGTTACCAGTATCGACAACATTGACCAGACGATTGGTCGGATCGAAATAATGCGTGCGGTCCCGACTACCGACCTTGGCCCGGCGCAGGTTGTCCAGTGCGTCGTACTCATACAGCGCATTGCCAAAACCAGGTGCGGTAACCGAGCGCAGTCGATCCAGCCCGTCGTAGGCCATGTCACGATTGCCTGGCGCACCCGGCAAGCCATCAGAGATGGCCATCACGTTGCCACCCGCATCGTAGTCGTAGCTGTCATCGAGCACTGCGGCCGCAGCGGTTGCATCGCGACTTCGATCAGGAAGACCACGTGCATTCTGGGTCATCGTATGGACAACGCCATTGCCATAGACGAAGCGCGCCAAGGCACCATTGGCAAAATAGCTGGCCTCCTTCGCATAGCCCGCCACCGATGTGGCGCGGCCGAGTGCATCCGGGGCGTAGCTGGCGATACGCCCGCCCGGATACGTGTTGCTCGCAAGCGTGCCATTGCCATCGTAACCATAGGCGAAGTTCACCGTTCCCAGATCCAGATGCTGCAGCGTCTCGCTGCTGAGCAGACGACGATGGTTGTACTGGTAGCGATTGATGACGAGCGGACGGCCGGCATCGTTCTGCGTACTGATTTCTGCGGGCAGGCCGTCCGGCGTGTATGACCAGGTCTGGTTGCCGCGGCCATCGGGGAAGATCAACGCCAGCAGTCGATTGGCAGCGTCATAGCTGCGCTGAACCGCACGCCCGCTGGCAAGCGCCTCGGCGCGATTGCAGTCGCTGGCGTTGGTCAAACCCGTGCCAGCAGCCGACCACAGGACATTGCCGGCAGCATCGTAGTCCTGCACCGTCGCCCCGGTTTCCGGCTCGATGGTCTTGCACAGCTGCTGGTAACCGTCATAGACATAACGGCGGGTCAGCGCCTGGCTGCCGTCGGCGCTGCGACGGGTGATCGCCAGCGGCTTGCCGAGAACGTCGCGCTGGATCTCGGTCACGACCCCTTCTGGATGCTGCAGCGTCAGCGGCATCTCATAGGTGGGCTGGTCATAGGCCAGGTGCCGTGTTGTTGTCGACTGGCCGCGTGGATTGGTCACCTTCACCGACAGGTTGCCCACGAACTCGGAGCGAGTCACCAAGGCGCCAAGTTCGGACGACTGGCTGACCACGACCGGTCGACCCAGCGCATCGTACTGCGTGCTGGTGCCACCAAGCGACGCGTTGATGTCGGAAAGCGAGCGAACAGGATAGGACGCGAACACTGTTTTGCCACTGGTGTCGTAGCGGGTCACGACTGCGCTATCGAGAACGTTGTTTGCATTTTCAGTGACCAGCACCGGGCGGAACATGGCGTCCAGATAAGTGTCGGTCCGTCTACCGCCTTGGGTTCGGGAATGCTTCCATGCGCCAGCCGGCACGCCGAACTGCGCTCCGCCCAACCGCTGCAGGTCCATGGTCACCGCATTCCAACTCACGGTGTCGCCACCAGGGAACTGCTGGCTGCGTAGGCGCCCCATGCTGTCGTAGCTGAAACTGGTGGTCGCACCGATTTCATCGGTCAACGAGGTGATCCAACCGTTGTCGTCCACCACAACGTTGCGCGTCGCTCCATTGGGAGATTCAGCCGTGGCTGGCATCCGCAACTGCTGCGGCACACCGCGTTTCCAACCGGAAAGATGGCTGGTGTTGCCACGGCCGTCGGCGACCGACGCCACCGTACCGTCGGCTGCGTAGGTCACCTGCTGTGCCAGACGCCCGAAGGCATACGCCCGTATCGGCAACGCATTGGTCGTGTCGAACTCGGTGCGTGATTGCTCAACACCATTGACTACGCTACGCGCTGACTGACCGTTCACCCATAGTGCGAGGTTGTCATAGTAGGTGGTTGCGCTGGTGCGACTCTGCCCGGAGGAGTTGCCCTCGACGACAGTCACTTCGCGTGCAAAAGCGTCGAATGCCTGCACGGTGCGGGTGAACTGCACGCCATCCTGTTCCACGACAGTGGACTGGACAGGACGGTTGTAGTGCGCCTTGAGATCACTCGCCCCGTATTTGAAGTCCTTGCCGGCTTCCTTGGGAAATGGCGCCGAGTCCAGTTGGGCATCCGGGTAGTAATTGTTGCGATCAACGCGCACGACGGAGCCGCCCGAACGCGTCGTGGTCGACAGGAGAAGACCGTCGTTGTACGCCACCTCCTTGCCGAACTCATACACACGCACGACACCGTCAGGCAGCGTCTCGGTGGTGATCTTCGGCTCGGCCTGGCCCGGAGGAATGTCCGGACCGCCCAGATCGTTCGCGTAGGCCCCATTGAGATTGGTGTACTGATAGGTCCACTGCGCCGTGGGCATACCTGGACCACTGATGGTCTTGGCCACAAGCGACATTGCGTCACGATAGATCGGCGTGTAGTTCCAACCATCAGCAAACAGGTGATTGTCGCCGGAAGTCTGGCAATCCAGAGAGACGTTCTTGCGCCCGTGGCGGAACGGCCGGAACAGGAAGGTTCCCAAAGCACCCGAAGGATGCTGGACGGTCATGGATATCTCGCTCGGCACGATCTTGTTCATGCGAGAACAGGTTGCCGGATACTCCATGTACTCCCAGATGTTCTGCCCGATGTAGTCGGCATACTTATGTGTGACTGAAAGCGGCGGCAGGTTGTAGACCCACTGGGTTCCGTCCGGCAGCGTCACCGTCCGCAGGATATCGGCCTCGGTGTAGTCATAGATCCATGTACGCCCTGCTGTCGTGGCAGAAGCGATCAATCCCTTCGCGTTGTAGATCAGGCTGATCTCGCGACCATCGTTGGCTACCATGCGCAGCAGTCGGTCACCACTCCATTCAAAGCGCACCCAGTTGCCGAAGCGATCCACGATCTGCGATGGGTACAGGAACACACGCTTGCGATTCAGAAGCGCGTTGCTTTCCGGCCCGTACGGTTGCAGCGTCGCGCTGGTGTTCGCTCTGGCCACCATCCAGTCGAAGTAATACCTGGTGCCATCAGGTGCATGACCAAGAAATCCTTGCCCCGGCTGACCACTCTTCAACGCGCTCAAACAGCTGAACGTCCAGCCTCCCTTCGTGCTCCAAGGCGCAGGCTCGCCAAACTGCGGCTGCGGCTGGCGCGGGTCACCGTTGCCGCCGAGCACCGGCTCTCCGCCGCCCCCCGGCAGGGAAAGGCGCACGCCGTCCCAGAACGTATGCGTATTGAAGTTGACGATCTGCGTGTGCCGTCGATTCCAGACATCGAGCGCCGGCGGTGCGCCCACCGTCGAACAGCGCGCTGCCGGCGCCCAATAGCCGGCGGCAGCAGTTTCCGGCAGATCACCGTAGACACCTGACAACGATGGAATATCCAAGCCCCAATCGGAGAACGGGCTCTCGCTGCTGCCGTCACCAGCGCTGTAGGTTCGGCTCAGCGTCATCGGCAAGCTGCCATTGCCCGGGATCGAAATATCCGTGGCCTTGAAGCTGATCGAACCGTCATACAGGTTCACCTGCTCACCAAAGATCTCGCCCTTCAGCGGCTCGACAAGATCGCCATACTTCAAGCGCTTGTCATATTCCTGACGCCAAGTCGGCACGATCTGGGCGGAAGCGGTTACCGGCGCCATCACGCAGAGGGCCAGTGCTGTCAGAAGCAGGCCTTTGATGGCGTTTGCCGCGCGCGGATGAGCAATGAGCCGTGACTGCATGAAGATCCTCCCTGGATCGACCTTCCTTGAGAGCCCCGCCCACATCGCGCCACTGTCGATGCTCAGATCGGACGGTGCCCACTCCGGCAGACAACCACACGCTTGAAAACGGTGGGCGGGCACTGCTTCATTTATGAATGAAAAATGAAGATGATGTCAACAAGACGTATCCGACACACTTGGCAAAGCCAGCCGGATCAGCAACCTCCCCGCCTGCCCCCACGCCACCTAAAATGCCCCCCATGAGCACCCTGACCTTCCGCGCCGCCACGTCGGCCGACATCCCCGCCCTGATCACCCTGGTCACCTCGGCCTACCGTGGCGACGCCAGCCGCGTCGGCTGGACCACCGAAGCCGACCTGCTGGACGGCGCCCGCGTCGACGCCGCAGGCATCCAGGGCGACCTGGACCGCCCGCGCTCGACCATCCTGCTTGCCGAACGCGACGGCCAGCTTGTGGCCTGTGCCCACGTCGCCGACGTCGACGGCAAGGGCTACTTCGGCATGTTCTCGGTCGACCCGGCCCAGCAGGGCGGCGGCGTTGGCAAGCAGCTGATGGACGCCGCCGAAGCCCATGCCGCACGCGAATGGAACGTGCCGGTGATGCAGATGACGGTGATCGATGTGCGCGATGAACTGATCGCCTTCTATGAGCGCCGCGGTTACCAGCGCACCGGCATCAAGAAGCCGTTCCCGTATGGCGACGAACGCTTCGGCATTCCCAAGCGCGACGACCTGCGCTTCGAGATCCTGGAAAAGCCGCTGGCCGGAGCCACCGCGTGAGCGAGGCCTGGACCTTTGTCTGCGCTGGCGTCGAACTGCTGCCGGGCGAAATGAAGAGCGTGTTCGACGAAGTCACCGGTACGCCGATCGTAGTGTTCAACCTCGACGGCGAACTGTACGCGCTGGAAGACCAGTGCACGCATGAGGAATTCGAGCTGTCCTCGGGTGAGTTCAACACCGCCGAAGGCAGCGTCGAATGCGTGCTGCATGGTGCCCGCTTCGACGTGCGTGATGGCCGCGCCCTGTGTGCGCCGGCCTATACGGCGGTGCCGAAGTTTCCGGTGAAGCGCGAGCACGACGCGGTGTGGACGCGCGACGACCGCGATTGAAGCCAGGGGCATCCACCCATGGGGTGGATCTACTGGA
Source organism: Stenotrophomonas sp. LMG 10879 (assembly GCF_002750935.1). Classification (NCBI taxonomy): domain Bacteria; kingdom Pseudomonadati; phylum Pseudomonadota; class Gammaproteobacteria; order Lysobacterales; family Lysobacteraceae; genus Stenotrophomonas; species Stenotrophomonas sp. LMG 10879. The sequence goes on along the minus strand of NZ_PEJT01000003.1, from coordinate 283,673 downwards.
ACAGCCTGAGGGGCCTTTCAGGGACCCTGCGGGCCACCCGGAACCGGCTGCCCGTCCCGTACATGCGAATCATTATCGTTGATGTTATCCTACGTAACATCTTCGTAATGCCCCCCGCCTGCGCCATGGCTTCGTCCGCGCCCACCGCCACGCTGTGCCAGCTCGCCCGTCAGGGGTGGCCGCTGCTCGTGGCCGCGCTGCTGACGCTGCTGCTGGGCTGGTCGGCGCTGCACGAAGGACGCGGTGGCGGCCACGCCGCCAACGCCGGCTGGCAGGCGCATCTGCACGATATCGAGCAGGTCGCTCCGCTGCCGGCCCCTTCCGGCGACGAATGCCCTCATCACGCCGCCCCCGCCCCGGAACCTCCGGTGGATGGTGAAGGCGGCACGCCCTGCGCTGGCACTGCCCCGCCGCGTGCTGCGCTGGTGGCCCACATCCCGTTGTGGCACTCCGATGCCCTGCGCTGGCAGCTCCACGACCCCTCGCTGCGCCTGAATCCCGGCCACGCACCTCCGGCACCGCTCGCCATCTGAGGCGCCCTGCGGCCGTTGCCGTGCGCCTGATTGCGTTTCCGGCCAGCCGAGCACGGCCCGGCTCCATAGAACCCACCTCCTGCCTGTCGCCGCGCGCCCAGCCGTGCTGGCCGGCCCTCGCTCATTCCCCATCCAAGCCACCGCCAACCTGCCCATGACCCACATCAAGACCCGCAAGTACGCACCTCGCGTTTCGGTACTGGCCACCGCCACCCTCGCCGCCGGCTTTGCGCCGCTGGCGGCACAGGCGGCCGACGACGCCGGCGCCAGCAAGGCCACCGAACTGGACAAGGTCCAGGTGCGCGGCAGCTGGTTCAACCCGTCCTCGCCGAAGTTCACCGCCGCGCTGCTGGACACCCCGAAGTCGGTCTCGATCGTCTCGGAAAAGCTGATCGCCGAAACCGGTGCGACCAACCTGCAGGATGCGCTGCGCATGGTTCCGGGCATCACCTTCGGTGCCGGCGAAGGCGGCAACCCGACCGGTGACCGCCCCTTCATCCGCGGCTTCGACTCGCAGAGCAACATGTTCGTCGATGGCCTGCGCGACGTCGGTTCGCAGACCCGCGAAGTGTTCGACCTGGAGCAGGTGGAAGTGGTCAAGGGCCCGAGCTCGGCCTACGGCGGCCGTGACTCCGGTGGTGGCAGCCTCAACCTGGTCAGCAAGACCCCGAAGCTGAAGAACGAGACCACTGCCAGCATGGGCATCGGTACCGACAGCTACGCACGCGGCACCGTGGATGCCAATTACGTGCTGGGCGATGGCATCGCCGCACGCCTGAACCTGATGAAGCACGAGTCGGACATTGCCGGTCGTGACGCGGCCAACGTCAGCCGCTGGGGCATCGCGCCGTCGATCGCGTTCGGCCTGAACGGCCCGGCGCAGCTGATCGCCAGCCACTACCACATGCAGAGCGACGACCTGCCCGACGCAGGCGGCTTCCCGTACGGCAACCCGAACGGCGCACCGGTATCGAAGTGGGTCGACGGCCGCCCGATGGTGCCCGACCGCAACAACTACTACGGCCTGGTGGACCGCGATTTCCAGCGCACCCGCGCCGACATCAGCACCCTGGACGGCAGCTACGACTTCGGCAGCCACAAGCTGCGCAACATCGCGCGCCTGGGCAACACCAGCAACGATTACCTGTGGACCCAGCCGGACGACAGCCAGGGCAACCCGAACAACTACGGCACCTTGTGGCGCCGTACCAACAGCCGCGCCGTCGACGTCAAGAGCTTTGCCGACCAGCTGAGCCTGACCGGTGCGTTCCAGACCGGTGCGCTGAAGCACAGCTACAGCGCCGGCCTGGAATACAGCGATGAAAAGATGACCCGCGGCAGCTACCTGATGACCCCGGGCACCAACAACCCGCTGACCAACAGCAGCAAGTGCCCGACCACCGGCGCCGCCACCGGCTACAACTGCACCAGCTTCGACAACCCGAACCCGAACGATCCGTGGGCGGCCACCCATGCGGTGTACCGCAGCGACAAGGCGCTGGACGTCGAGCAGCGCACCAAGACCACGTCCGCCTACCTGTTCGACACCATCGAACTGAACGCGCAGTGGATGATCAACGTCGGCCTGCGTTACGACGACTTCTCCACCACCCTGACCACCCCGGTGGCCGGCAAGGCGCCGACCCGCGTGCGCAACGACAATGACTTCCTGAACTACCAGGCCGGCATCGTCTTCAAGCCGGCTGCCAACGGCAGCATCTACCTGTCCTACGGCACCTCCTCCACCCCGCCGGGCATGGACGGTGGCGACGGTTCCGATGGCCTCAGCGCCACCGTGGCCGACCTCAAGCCGCAGGACACCAAGAACCTCGAACTGGGCACCAAGTGGGACCTGTTCGACAACCGCCTGAACCTGACCGCGGCGATCTTCCACACCGTGATGGACAACGCGCGCGTGACCGTGGACAACGGCACCAGCCAGAACGCCGGCAAGAAGGAAATCAACGGCGTGGAACTGGGCTTCACCGGCCAGCTGACCGATGCCTGGAGCCTGTACGGCGGCTACACCTACCTGGATTCGGAACTGAAGGACAACGGCTTCGTCTGCGCCGTGTCCGGCCGTACCTGCCCGTCCAACGTCTACGTGCCCTCGCCCTACAACGGCAACGTGTTCCCGAACACCGCCAAGCACAGCGCCACGCTGTGGACCACCTACCGCTTCCCGTTCGGCCTGACCGTCGGCGCCGGCGCCAACTACTCCGACAAGCAGTACGGTGACGTGGCCAACACCAAGTGGATCCCCAGCTACACCCGCTTCGATGCGATGGCCAGCTACGCGATCCAGGACAACATCAGCCTGCAGTTGAACGTGCAGAACCTGACCGACAAGACCTACTTCACCAAGGCCTATGCGTCGCACTACGCGAGCATCGCTCCGGGCCGTTCGGCCACCCTGGCACTGAACGTGAAGTTCTGATGTAACCCGCACCACCCACACGGCGGCAGGATCTCCTGCCGCCGTTTTTGTTTCCGGCGATACTCCGCGCATGGCTTCCAACACCCCGTTTGATTCCGACGCACTGGCAGACCTGCTGCTGCACGACCCGCAGGCCGCCTTTGCGCGCGTGCGCGATGCGGCACAGGCCGGGCAGGTCGAGGCGCAGCTGCTGCTGGCGCAGATGCACATGGAAGGCAAAGGCACGCCGGAAGACGCTGCTGCGGCACTGCTCTGGTACGAGACCGCAGCCAACAACGGCGCGCCGATGGCGATGAACATGCTCGGCCGCTGCCATGAACTGGGCCAGGGCACCCCCGCCAATCCTTCGCTTGCCGCGGTCTGGTACCGGCGCGCGGCCGACACCGGTCTGGACTGGGGCCTGTACAACCTGGCCAACCTGCTGGCCACCGGCCGTGGCGTGCCGCAGGACCGTGCACAGGCACTGGCGCTGTATACCCGCGCGGCGCATCTGGGCCACGCCAAGTCGATGAACCTGCTGGCCCGGCATCTGGAGGACGGACTGGACACCGGACGCGATCCGCAGGCGGCGCTGGCGTGGTATCGGCGCGCGGCCGAGGCCGGCGATTTCCGCGGCCAGGCCAACTACGCCTCGATCCTGCTGCAGGCCGGTGAAACCGAACAGGCCGTGCATTGGCTGCGGCTGGCGCTGCAGCACGGCAGTCCCGCCTTCATGGCGCATATCGTGCCCGAGCTCGCCGCCTCCCCCCATCCGCAGGTGCGCGCCCTGGTCGCACCGTCCGCTTGCTGAGGACTTCCGCATGCTGCTGCACATCCCCGACATCCTCAGCGCCGGACAGGTGGCTGATATCCGCCGCAGGCTCGATGCGGCAGACTGGACCGATGGCCGCGAGACTGTCGGCCACCTCGGCGCGCAGGCCAAGCACAACCAGCAACTGCCGGAAGCTGCGCCGCTGCGCCGCGAACTTGGCGAAACCATTCTGGTCGCGCTGGCACGGCACCCACTGTTCTTCAGCGCAGCGTTGCCGCTGAAGTACCTGCCGCCGCGCTTCAACCGCTACAGCGGCGGCGGCACCTACGGCTTCCACGTCGATGGCGCGGTGATGAACCTGGCCAACGGCGAGCAGCTGCGCTCGGACATCTCCTGCACGCTGTTCCTGTCCGACCCGGACGAGTACGACGGCGGCGAACTGATCATCAGTGACACCTACGGCGAGCATGAAGTGAAACTGCCGGCCGGTGATCTGATCGTGTATCCCTCCAGCAGCCTGCACAAGGTCAACCCGGTCACCCGCGGCGCGCGCGTGGCCTCGTTCTTCTGGGTGCAGAGCATGATCCGCGACGATGTGCAGCGGCGCCTGCTGTGGGAGATGGACACCTCCATCGAACGCCTGCGACAGACCGCTGGCGATGCCGACGCGGTGCTGCAGCTGACCGGCGTGTACCACAACCTGCTGCGACGCTGGAGCGAAGTCTGAGCCGATCAGGCCACCCTTGCGACAACTTGGCAATCATTCTCATTTGCAACGGCTAACGGGTCTCATTACAATCACGCCCCGTTGACGCCGGATGTTCCGGCCAGCCAGGGATTTCCGCTTGCGTCGCCCGTTCCGCCCCCGCCCGCTTCGGCTTGTACAGCTCGGCACCGCCATGCGCGGCCGTCGGCCTGCGCTGGCCAGCCTGCTGGCGTGGGTGGCGATGTTGACGCTGTTGCTGGGCACCCTGCCACTGCTGCCAGTGGCCCATGCGGCTGCAACCCAGGCGCTGCAGCAGCCGCTGGAAGAGCGCGGCGGCGAAGGCCCCCTGCAGGAAGAAGCACCGGCCAAGCTGCGGCGCTGCGCTTCTGCACCGGCCAAGTCCTCTGACAAGCCGGCGCCGCCGCTGCTGCTGGCCAGCCACTGGCTGCGTACCGAACTTGCTCTGGTTCCCTCCGCGTCGGCTCCGTCCGGCGCGCGTCCGCACTGGCCCTTGGCCGCACCCGACATGCCCTGGGCCGATGCGCCCGGGCGTCGCCAGCAACGCGGCCAGGCGCCGCCGCTCGCCTGATCCACGGCACGCTGTGACCGCCTGCGCGGTTGCATCGGCTCGCCGCTGCCTGCTTCACCTCTGCCGCCCCTGACCGGGCCCTCCCTGCCCCTGTCGTGCGCGCTCCGCGCCCGGCATCGCGCTGTCCTGCATCCTTCGAGGTATCTGCCATGGCCCAGCGCCATCGTGTCCGTTCGTCCCTGTCCCGCCACCTGTTGACCAGCGCCGTGCTGGCCGCCGTCGCAGCTCCCGCCTACGGCAGTGGTGCCGCCAGCGGCGCACCGCAGACCCTGGACAAGGTGGTGGTGACCGCCTCCGGCTTCGAGCAGAAAGTGGTCGATGCACCGGCCAGCATCAGCGTGGTCAGCCGCGAAGAGCTGAGCAAGCGCCCCTACACCAGCCTGGTTGACGCGTTGCGCGACGTTGAGGGCATCGACGTCGGCCTGGAAGCCACCGACAAGAACGGCCGCGCCACCATCTCCATGCGCGGCCTGCCGTCCGAGTACACCCTGGTGCTGATCGACGGCCGCCGCCAGAGCAATGCCGGCCAGCTGTATCCGAACAACTTCGGCGGTGGCCAGTTCGCCTACCTGCCGCCACTGGATGCGATCGAGCGCATCGAAGTGGTGCGTGGCCCGATGTCCACCCTGTACGGCTCGGATGCGATGGGCGGCGTCATCAACATCATCACCCGCCGCAACCAGGACAGCTGGCACGGCGCGGTCACCCAGGGCTTCACCGTGCAGCAGGACGATCAGTTCGGCAATGCGCGCAGCACCGACCTGTACCTGAGCGGCCCGCTGGTCAAGGATCGCCTCGGCCTGGCCGTGCGCGGCAGCTACTACGACGCCAAGGCATCCAATCCCGAATGGGACGCACTGACCCTGCCCGACGGCACCTTGTGGGAACGCAGCATCGGTTTCGGTGGCGGCGGCAAGTCGGTGGCCAACACCAACTGGAACACCGGCGTGCGTCTGAACTTCCACGTCAACGACGACCACGAACTGTGGCTGGACTACGACGTCTCTCGCCAGAAGTACGACAATAGCGAGGGCCAGACCGGCACGCTCGACAGCCTGGCCAGCCTGTGGCGCGTGGGCAACGCGGTGGTCCCGAACCCGAACGGCAACGGCACCGTCACCCGCCGCGTGGTGCAGCCGCGCGTGGGCTACACCGCCTACCAGCGCTATGAGCGCGACCAGCTGTCGCTGACCCATCAGGGCCGCTACAGCTTCGGTACCTGGCAGACCTCACTGACCCACAGCAAGAGCAACAACCTCGGCCGCTCGCTGCCGCTGACGCTGGACGAGCGCGCCGGCCTGCAGACCCTGTGGAACGACGTCTGCCGCCGCACCGGCGCCGCCAGCAACTGTGCCGCCGGCCGCAACAACGCGCTGGGTGCACTCAACGCCAGCGAACAGGCACGCCTGCAGGCATTCCTGCCGCGTCCGCTGCGCACCATGGAGCTGGAAGGCTACGTGCTGGACACCATGCTCGACCTGGACTTCGACGCACACAAGCTGACCGTGGGCGGCCAGTACAACGACACCGACATGGTGGACGGCGTGTTCGGCATGGACGGTGCCGGCTATCGCAGCAACACCAGGCAGAAGCACCGCATGTGGGCGTTGTTCGCCGAGGACAACTGGTCGCTGACCGAGACCCTGACCGCCACCTTCGGCCTGCGCTACGACGACCACAACATCTTCGGCAGCCACCTCAGCCCGCGCGGCTACCTGGTCTGGAACGCCACCGATGCCTGGACCTTCAAGGGCGGCGTCAGCACCGGCTACAAGACCCCGCGTCCGGACCAGCTGTTCCCCGGCATCACCGGCTTCGGTGGCCAGGGTGTGCTGCCGCTGGTGGGTTCGCCCAACCTGAAGCCGGAAACCAGCACCAACTACGAGCTGGCCGCGTACTACGAGGGCCAGCGCTGGGGCTTCAACGTCACCGGTTTCATCAACAAGTTCGAAGACAAGATCGCCAGCGGCGGCACGTTCCCCAACTGCGAGGTGGCACCTGCCGGCAGTGGCTACTGCGTGGACATCGGCCCGGGCTGGGCCTCGCTGGGCTACAGCACCTTCACCCAGAGCGTGAACATCGACAAGGCCGAAACACGTGGCGCGGAACTGGCCGGCCACGTCGACCTGCTGGACAACCTGCAGCTGCGCGGCAACTACACCTGGACCAAGAGCGAGCAGACTGCCGGTTCCGGCAAGGGCCTGCCGATCACCGGCACCATGCCGGCCAAGCACATGGCCAACGCCAGCCTGAACTGGCAGCTCAACGATGCCATCAGCCTGTCGTTGATCGGCGAAGGCCGCTACGACCGCTACCGCGACACGATCCTCGATGCCGGCGGTGCCAGCCACACCCGCTACTACGAGGACTACACGATCTTCCACCTCGGTGGCAGCTGGAAGGCCACGCAGTGGCTGACGTTCAACGCGCGGGTCAACAACCTGTTCGACAAGAACTTCGTCTCGCAGTCGTGCCTGCTGACCAGCCCCAGCGAATACAACTGCGTGGACGACTACGCCACCAAGGACCAGCGCCGCAGCTACTGGATCTCGCTCAACGCGAAGTTCTGAGGCCGCGACCGGTAGTGCCGGCCTTGGTGGGTGCCTACCTTGGTCGGCACCGCTCCATCCACGCATGGCGTGGATCTACTGCCCATACCGAACTTGGTCGGCGTTTCATCCACGCATGGCGTGGATCTACCGGTCCGCACTACCCCTTCAGAGATACACAACGACATCTAATTGCGAGCAATTCTCATCAATGATGTAATGGCCAGTATTCATCCGTCCCGAACCGTGCCGTGAGCCGTCCCGCATCTTCCACCGTGCAGCAGCAGAGCCGCGGCTTCTGGCTGCGTACCCTGCACCAGTGGCACTGGATCAGCTCGGCGGTCTGCCTGATCGGCATGCTGCTGTTCGCGGTGACCGGGCTCACGCTGAACCATGCGGCGAAGATCGAAGCCAAGCCAGAAGTGCAGAACCAGCATCTGGAACTGCCGGCCGACGTGCGCGGCCAGCTCGGCACACGCGAGGACGGCAACGCGCCGATCCCGCGCCCGGCCCGGCAATGGCTGGACGAGCAGCTGGGCATTTCCATCGGCGGCCGACCCGCCGAATGGTCAGCCGAGGAAATCTACCTGTCGCTGCCACGCCCCGGCGGCGACGCCTGGCTGAGCATCGACCGCGAAACCGGCGCAGTCGAGTACGAATCGACCTCGCGCGGCGCGGTGTCCTACCTCAACGACCTGCACAAGGGCCGCAATGCCGGCCCCGCGTGGGGCTGGTTCCTGGACGTGTTCGCCGTGGCCTGCCTGGTGTTCTGCATCACCGGTCTGTTCCTGCTGCACCTGCATGCGCGGCAGCGACGCATGACCTGGCCGCTGGTCGGCCTGGGCCTGATGATTCCGCTGCTGATCGCCCTGCTGCTGATCCACTGAACTTCCACCGTGATTTCCATCCGTTTCTCCGGAGCCGCCCCATGCGCGTCACCCTGACCATCGCCCTCAGCGGCCTGCTGGCCACCTCGCCGGCCTACGCCACCACCCTCGACATCAACGTCGAAGTGCCCAAGCTCAACGTGGCCGAGTACCACCGCCCGTATGTGGCGGTGTGGCTGGAAGGCGCCGACCAGAAGGTCGCCGCCAACCTGTCGGTCTGGTACCAGCAGACCAGCAACAGCGAAGGTCATGGCACCAAGTGGCTGCCCGACCTGCGCCAGTGGTGGCGCAAGAGCGGCCGCACCCTGCAGGTGCCGGTGGATGGCGTGACCGGCCCGACCCGCCCCGCCGGCAAGCACGCGCTGTCGTTCAACGACAAGCAGCCTGCGCTGAAACAGCTGGCCCCGGGCAACTACACCCTGGTGGTGGAAGCGGTGCGCGAAGTCGGCGGCCGTGAACTGCTGAAGATCCCCTTCACCTGGCCGGCCACCGCCGCACAGAACGGCCGCGCGCAGGGCGCCACCGAACTGGGCCAGGTCACCCTCGCCGTCAAGCCTTGATCAAGCGGGGTCGGATCCCTTCCGCAGGAAGGGCTCTGACCCCATCGCCATATCCTCGGGGTCAGAGCCCTTTCCTTTGGAAAGGGATCCGACCCCTTCCAACTGGAGTCTTCCGCATGAAGCGCACGCTCGTCCTCGCCGCCGCTCTGGCCGCTGCCCTTCCCTTCTCTGCCCTGGCCCACAAGGCCTGGCTGCTGCCCTCGCAGACCGTGATCGCCGGCAATGCGCCGTGGATCACCGTCGATGGTGCGGTCTCCAATGACCTGTTCTATTTCAACCACGTGCCGCTGCGCCTGGAATCGGTGGTGATCACCGCCCCGGACGGCAGCACCGTGCAGGCGCAGAACGCGGCCACCGGCAAGTACCGCAGCGTGTTCGACGTCGAGCTGAAGCAGCAGGGCACCTACCGCATCGCCTCGGTCAACGACGGCCTGTCGGCCACCTATGAACTGAATGGCGAGCGCAAGCGCTGGCGCGGCACCGCCACCACCTTCGGCGAACTGCCCAAGGATGCCAAGAAGCTGGAAGTGAGCCAGTCGGTCGGCCGCGTGGAGACCTTCGTCACCAACGGCGCGCCGAACGACACCGCGCTGAAGCCGACCAACCGCGGCATCGAGCTGGTGGCCGTTGGTCACCCGAACGACCTGTTCGCCGGCGAAGAAGCGACCTTCCGCGTACTGGTCGACGGCAAGCCGACTGCGGGCCTGGAGTTCGAGATCGTGCGCGGTGGCACCCGCTACCGCAATGCGCAGGACGAGCAGAAACTGACCAGCGACGCCAAAGGCGAGATCAAGGTGACCTGGCCGGAAGCCGGCATGTACTGGCTGGAAACCGGCACCGAGGACAAGAAGACCTCGGTCAAGCAGGCTGCCAAGCGCCGCCTCAGCTACGTTGCCACGCTGGAAGTACTGCCGCAGTAAACGCATCGCTGCGATGCCCGGCGCACCCGGGTATCGCAGCCTGCTACGCATGCCCATGACCTCTACCGCACTCGACATCGCCCGGCTGGGTGGCACCACCATGGGCACCACCTGGAGCGTGTCACTGGTGGCACCGCGTCAGCGCGACCTGCATCCGCTGCATGCGGGCATCCAGGCCCGCCTGGATGAAGTGGTCGCGCAGATGAGCACCTGGGAAGCGGGTTCCGACCTGAGCCGCTACAACCGCGCCGACGCGGGTCACTACTGCGTGCTGCCGGCCGAGACCCGCCACGTCCTGGCCTGCGCACAGGCCATCGCCGCCGCCAGCGACGGCGCCTTCGATCCCACCCTCGGCCCACTGGTGGCGCTGTGGGGCTTCGGTGCGCATGCCGGTGAACGACGTGCACCCAATGCCGTCACGCTGCAGGCAACCCGCGCACGCTGCGGCTGGCAGCGCCTGCACTGGCAGGACGATGCGCTGCTGCAACCGGGCGGACTGGAGCTGGACCTCTCGGCGATCGCCAAGGGCTTCGGCGTCGACCACGTCGCCGCGTGGCTGCGCGGCCAGGGTGTGAACGCCGCACTGATTGAAGTTGGCGGAGAACTGGCAGGCTATGGGCGCAAGCCTGACGGCCAGCCGTGGCGCGTGCTGGTGGAGTCGGCGCCGGAAGAAGATGCCCACACCGATACGCCACCGCGTGTACTGGCGCTGGATGGAAAGGCAGTGGCCACCTCCGGCGATCGCTGGCACCAGTATCAGGACGATGGCGTTGCCTACAGTCACAGCCTCGACCCACGCAGCGGCACGCCGGTGCGACAGGTCGCAGCCGCGGTCACCGTGGTCGCCGACGACGCGATGCACGCTGACGCCTGGGCCACCGCACTAACCGTGCTCGGTCGCGACGCGGGCATCGCGCTGGCAGAGCGCGAAGGGCTGGCCGCACGCTTCCTGGAGCGCACCGCCGATGGCCCGCGCGAAACTCTCAGCAGTGCCTTCCAGCGACTGCTGGATAAGCAGGCCGCATGAGCACTCGTTTCTCGCGCGCAACCCTTGGCAACGTCGCAGTGCTGGTCCTGCTGGCAGTGATCGGCTTCGCCCTGCTGCGCCTGCACCTTGGCGAAGTGTGGTGGCAGGGTGCGCCGCCGTCGCGGCAGTGGGGTATCGCACTGGCCGCCACCGCGCTGTATTCACTGGCGTGCACCGTGGTGTGGTGGCGCAGCCGTCCACGCGATGACACGACCGAAGGCGGCGACCAACCGATGCTGCTGGTCTGGTCCAGCCAGACCGGCTTTGCCCGCGAACTGGCCGAGCGCAGTGCGCAGGCCCTGCGCTCGGCCGGCGTGCCGGTGCGCCTGCGCGGTCTGCACGAAGTGGATGCGCCCCTGCTTGCGGGCAGTGCGCGTGCACTGTTCATCGTCAGCACCACCGGCGAAGGCGATGCACCCGACCACGCCCTGCCCTTCCTGCGCCAGGTGATGACCACGCCGCCGCCCCTGGGCCACCTGCAGTACGGCGTGCTCGCGCTGGGTGATCGCAGCTACGGGCATTTCTGCGCGTTCGGCCACCAGCTGCACGACTGGCTGCGCCAGCATGGCGCGCATCCGCTGTTCGATGCCATTGAAGTCGACAACGCCGACCCGGCCGCCCTGCGCCACTGGCAGCAGCTGCTCGGCCAGCTCGGCGGCGACGCCAGCGAACTGCCCGATTGGACACCGGCCCAGTACCAGCCGTGGACGCTGCTGCAGCGCATCCACCTCAATCCCGGCAGCATTGGTGGTCCTGTCCATTGGCTGCGCCTGCAACCACCGACTGACAGCAGCGCGCACTGGCAGGCGGGCGACATCGCCGAGGTCGGACCCCAGCACGCCGATCAGAGCACGCGCGACTGGCTGCAGGCGCAGGGCTTCGATGCCAACACTGTGTTGGACGACGGGGATACGCTGCTCGCCCGCGTTGCACGCTCGCATCTGCCCTCCTTGGTTGCTGCGGGCGATCTGCCTGGCTTGTTGGCGGCACTGCAGCCACTGCCGCATCGCGAATATTCCATCGCCTCGGTGATGGACGACGGCGCGGTGGAGCTTCTGCTGCGCCTTCAGCTGCGTGCCGATGGCACACCGGGCGTTGGCAGTGGCTGGCTGTGCGACCACGCCGTCGTCGGCGAGCCGGTGCAGATGCGCCTGCGCCGCAACGAGAATTTCCACGGCGTCGCCATCGATGTTCCGCTGCTGCTGATCGGCAACGGCACCGGTATCGCCGGCCTGCGTGCACACCTGCACGAGCGCGCACGTGTTGGCGGCGGTCGCACCTGGTTGTTGTTCGGCGAACGCTCGGCCGCGCATGATTTCCACTTCGGCGATGAGCTGCAGGCGATGCTCGCCAACGGCACGCTGACCCGCCTGGATACGGTATTCAGCCGTGATGGCGGCGCGCATCGGTATGTGCAGGATCGCCTGCTGGCCGAAGCGGCCACGCTGCGGCAGTGGGTCGATGAAGGCGCAACGATCCTGGTCTGCGGCAGCCTGCAGGGCATGGCCCCGGCAGTGGATGCGGTGATCGAGCAGGTGCTCGGTGCCGACGGCAAGGAAGCGCTGCTTTTGACCGGTCGTTACCGGCGCGATGTGTATTGAGCGAACGAGTGGAGCAAACCGCCTCTTGTGGGTGCGAACCGCTTCCTGGTGGGTGCGAACCTTGGTTCGCACGATGACGCAGTATTGGCCGCCGCATCCACGCATGGCGTGGATCTACTGGAGCACAGCGACCGCATTTTCAGTAGATCCACGCCATGCGTGGATGATTGCCTCCCGGCGCCGACGCTGGATCAGCCGCCCGCGGCGCTCACCCGTATCGCCAGCAACTCCCCGCCGCCCTGCAGTGCATGCCGCTGACGCGCGCCGGCCGCCAACCACGCGGTATCGCCGCCCTGCATCGCAGGCAATCCACTGTCCGCACCAAACGTGGCCTGCCCACCCAACAGGTGCAGGGCCCACGCCACACCCGGCTCGCAGAAGAAGAACATCGGCCCGACCAGCGGCCGGTGCAGCAGCTCGGCCTGCAGCTGCTCGCGCTTCCACATCAGGTTGAAATCGTGGGTGGTGCCGTCGACCAGTTCGCCATGCAGCGCGGCTTCGCCGGCAAAACGCACGCGCCCATGCGGTGGCAGCACCTCGGCCACGCGGCCGTCCTCGAAACGCAGGCGCACGCCATTGCCCTGCAACAACACCAGTTCGCGCTCGACACCGGGGAACGCGGAAAACGCGGCGTCCTGTTCGATTTCGGCCACTGACAGGCGCAATGCCCAGTCATCGCCCTGCGCCGGCAACCGCAGGATCTCGCGGGTCCAGCCGAGGCCGTTGCGCCAGCGTTCGCGGCGGTAATCCAGGCTGGAAATCACCTGGCTCGGGGTCTGCAGCAGGGAGTCGATGTTCATGCGCGCATTGCATCATGCCGCGCGCCACAGCGCATCACCGCGTTGCAAGACCCGAGGCCGTCCCGCAATCGCCACCCAGCAGCTGCGAGTGCTTGAGCCAGTCCTGGTCGGGGTAGTACGCGAACACCATCGTGCCGCCTCGCAGCGCGTCGATCAGCGGCTTGGCCACCGACAACCGCACCGCCGGGCAGCCGAGACTGCGCCCCAACCGCCCCTGCAACTGTGCGGTGGAGGGATTCACATACGGCGCACCGTGGATGACGATGGCGCGCTCGCGTGCACGATCGTTGAAACCCGGCTCCAACCCTGCCAGGCGCAGCGAATAGCCGTTGCCGCCCATGTAGGTTTCCTGCGCGGTGAACGCGCCGAGACTGGACATGAAGCTGCCATCGCGGTTGGAAAAATGCTCGGTGCGGTTTTCGCCGCTGTTGCGGCCGTGCGCCACCCATTCCTCGAACAACAACCGCTGGCGAGCCAGGTCGAACACCCACATCCGCGGCTCGGTGGACGGCCGCGAGTAGTCGATCACGCTCAGGCGCTCACCGCTGACACCCAGTTCCGGCCGCTGCAGCGCGCAGCGCATGGCGTGGGCGGCCAACTGCAGCACCCGGCGGTCAGCCTTGGGCGCGCTGCGGGCCAGCTGCGCAGCGAGATCATCGGCGCTGATCGCGGCAACAGGCGTCTGTGCCCCGGCCGGGGCGCTGGCAGTGGTCGCCAGCAGGCCAAGGGCGGCCAGCCGGCACAGGCGGAAAGCAGACATGGGCACGTAGGGAGGGCTCAGGATCCCTTGAGGGTGGACGCTGGCGGCTCCGATTCCAAGACCGGCTGCATTCCCGATTCAGCCGCGCTTGGGCGCACCGCCGGCAGCGAGGTCACCAGCAGGGTCGTGCCCGGCACCAGCACCTGGTACAGCTGGCGGGCGAAATCGGCCGGCAGGGCCATCGGCAACGACGGCGTGGCCAGCAGGTCCGGCGTGGCCTGGGCGCGGTCCTGGCCCAGCAGCGGATAGGCCGTCCACTGGTGCAGGCGCTGCTGCGCATCAAGCGGGCTGGGGGTATCGCTGTAGCCCTGGCCCATCACGAACAGGGTGGTGCCCTGGAACGCCGGCAGCGCGTCGGCCTTCAACGGCGACTCACCGATCATCACGCCATCGCGCAGTACGTACAGGCGCTGGTCGTGCAGGCTGACCAGGATGCCGACCTGCCCGCTGGGGGCGGCCGCATCATCCCACCACGCCTTGTCCGGGGCGCCGGCCTCGCCTTCCGGCAGGGCCTGTCCGCGCGCATTCACCGGCGCCAGCACCGCCGGATAGGCCAGCGTCATCGGCGCGCTCTTGGCATCGGCCACGACCACCGTATCGCCGCGCTTGGTTTCGCTGAACAGCTTCTGCGCGAAGGCCTGCGGCAGGCGCACGCAGCCATGCGAGGCCGGGTGCCCGGGCAGGCTGCCGCCGTGAAGGGCGATGCCGTCCCAGGTCAGCCGCTGCATGTACGGCATGGGTGCGCTGTTGTAGAGGTTGGAGCGGTGGTCCTTGTCCTTCTGCAGGATGGTGAACACACCGGTCGGCGTCTCATGGCCGGTCTTGCCCGAGCTGATCGTGGTCAGGCCGATGGCGATGCCGTTGCGGTACACGTAGGCGCGTTGCTCATCCAGGCTCACCACCAGCACGATCGGCCCGGCCGGCGAAACTTCCGGATGCCACAGGTACTCGCCGGGCTTGAGGTCGGTCGGCCCGCGCACGTCGGACGTCGTCGCCGCGACCGGCTTGGAGGGTGCGGCCGCGTGCGCGGCGCAGGGCAGTGCCAGCGCGGCGGCGAGCATCAGGGTCAAACGGTGCAGGTGCATCCAGCCGATTCCATTCCATGCGAAGGCCTCACCGTACACCATGCGCGCGTGGTGGCTGCGCCAAAAGAAATTGCCCGGCGACACAGCCATGTGTCGTACCGGGCAATCGTCACGTCCCTGTCGGCCTGCTGCCACCCCCTCGCATCCTGCGAAGCGGGGGCGGCGTTGCATCCTGCACGCGGCCGCGTCTGTCCTGTTTGTATCTCAGCCCCTTCCACAGGTCTGTGATGCCACCATCCTGGTGATTGGTGCCGCATCCCTGCGACGGTCGGTGGTTACGGGCATCCTGTCCGTAGCCAATGGACCTGCATCCTGCCGGTCCCGACGTTTCCTGTTGTCAGCGCCTGGGTACGGTTCGCACCGGTACCGATCCGGGTACCGGATCCGCAGGCAACATCGTGTTGCCAACGGTGATCCGCCGTCGATTCCGTTCGACGATCGATGTCCCTATCCCCTTCACCTGCGTCAGGTCCTCGACGCGGTGAAACGGGCCGTGTCTGCGCCGGTGCTCGACGATTGCCGCGGCCTTGGTGGCCCCGACCATCGTCAATCCCTGCTGCAGCGCCTGGGCATCGGCCCGGTTGATGTCGATCGGCTCGGCAGCTTGCGCCGCCGCGATCCACATTCCCAGTACCAGCGCCCTAAACACGACAAACCAAGGCACGACGTGTATCTCCTTGTGGTTCTGACCGTCCCGACCGGCAATCCCGTCGGTCGAAACAGTGTCCGTCACCACATGCACACAGCGTATCGGGTTCACGGATTTCTAAAAGCCAGCCAAATACCCGACGTGATGTAGGGAAAACCCTACCCTTGGCCGAGGCGTAGAATGGGCGGATCAGCCATGCAACCGGAGTTTCAGATGGACAGCGCCAAGCTCGGCCAATTCGTCAATGACAAGTGGGACAGCGACATCGTCCCGCAGTTGGTCGACTACATCCGCATCCCCAACAAGTCGCCGATGTTCGACGCCAACTGGGTGCAGAACGGCTACATGGAGCAGGCGGTCACCCTGATGGAAACCTGGGCCAAGGCGCAGGAACTGCCCGGCCTGAAGGTCGAAGTGGTCCGTCTGGAAGGCCGTACCCCGCTGATTCTGCTGGAAATTCCGGCGACCGGCGCCGAAACCGGCGACGACACCATCCTGCTCTACGGCCACCTGGACAAGCAGCCGGAGATGACCGGCTGGGACGACGACCTCGGCCCGTGGACCCCGGTCCTGCGCGGCGACAAGCTGTATGGCCGTGGTGGTGCCGATGACGGTTACGCCATCTTCGGCTCGCTCGCTGCCGTGCTGGCGCTGCAGGCCCAGGGCCTGCCGCACGCCCGCTGCGTGGTGTTGATCGAAGCCTGTGAAGAATCGGGCAGCTACGACCTGCCGGCCTACGTGGACCACCTGGCTGACCGCATCGGCAAGCCGTCGCTGGTGGTCTGCCTGGATTCGGGCTGCGCCAACTACGACCAGCTGTGGTGCACCACCTCGCTGCGAGGCCTGACCGGCGGCAACTTCTCGGTGAAGGTGCTCAACGAAGGCGTGCACTCCGGTGATGCCTCCGGCGTGGTGCCGTCCAGCTTCCGCCTGCTGCGCCAGCTGCTGTCGCGCATCGAGGACCAGGACACCGGCCGCATCCTGATCGAGGGCATGAACGTGGAGATCCCGGCCGAGCGCCTGGAGCAGGCCAAGCGCGCCGCCGATGTGGTCGATACCGCGATCTTCGAGAAATTCCCGCTGGTCGACGGCCTCAAGCCGATGAACGACGACCTGACCGAGCTGGTGCTCAACCGTACCTGGCGCCCTGCCCTGTCGGTGACCGGCATCGGCGGCATGCCGCCGCTGGAATCGGCCGGCAACGTGCTGCGCCCGCATACCGCGGTGAAGCTGTCGCTGCGCCTGCCGCCGACCGCCGATGGCAAGACCTGCGGCGAACTGCTGAAGGAAGCCCTGCTGCGCGATCCGCCGAACGGCGCGCAGGTCACCCTGGACCTGGAAAAGGCCTCCACCGGCTGGAACGCGCCGGCGATGGCACCGTGGCTGACCAAGGCCATCGACGATGCCAGCCAGACCTTCTTCGGCAAGCCGGCGATGTACATGGGCGAAGGCGGCTCGATCCCGTTCATGGGCATGCTTGGCGAGAAGTTCCCGGGCGCCCAGTTCATGATCACCGGCGTGCTCGGCCCGCACTCCAACGCCCACGGCCCGAACGAGTTCCTGCACATCCCGATGGGCAAGAAGGTCACCTCGTGCGTGTCCAAGGTGATCAGCGAGCACTACGCGGCCAGCCTGCGTGGCGAGACCAGCGGTTCGCCGGTGGCCGCCGACAGTGGCACCCGCCACGGCGACCACGGCTGCTGCTGATCCAGACACACCGTGACGGACGCAGCCCGGCCTTGCTAGGCTGCGTCCACCCTTGGCGGAAATCGCGCGCATGAACGGTCTGTTTGGCAGCACCAGCTGGCTCTACATCATCCTGGTCGGCTTCTTCGTCGGCCTGCTGGGACGCTTCTTCATGCCCGGCAACAACCGCATGGGCTGCCTGCTGACCATCGTGCTGGGCATCATCGGTGCGCTGCTGGCCGGCTGGTTCGGCCAGTACATGGGCTGGTACGCGCCCGGTGAACCGGCTGGCTTCCTCGGCGCGGTCGTCGGCGCAGTTGTCGTGCTGGCGATCCTGCGCCTGTTCAGCGGCCGCCGCTGAGTCGCCACCTCCTCTTCATTCTGCCCCGACGTTGGCGCGCCCGGCGCGCCCGGATATGCCTGCATGACCGAACCCGCCTCTGATCCCCAGCGCAGCGCGCAGCGCCTGCAGTGGGCCCGTACCCAGCTCGAGGACGGCAACGCCGTGGTCGAACGCGCCTCGGTCGACGCCGGCATGCGCAGCTACTGGCGCACCACCAGCCAGCGCGGCAGCCACATCGTGATGGACGCCCCGCCAGGGCTGGAAGACCCCACGCCGTGGCTGCGCATGCGCGGCCTGCTGCACGATCACGGCCTGCGCGTACCCGCGCTGCTTGCCCAGGATCTCGACGCCGGCTTCCTGCTGCTGGAAGACCTGGGCGGCCCGACACTGGCGAAGATCCTCGACGAACGCAATGCCGACGCGTGGTTCAGCCGCTCCATCGAACAGCTGTTGCGCCTACAGGCCATCCCGGTGCCTGCCGATTTCGGTCAGTTCGGCGAAGCGCTGCTGCAGCGTGACGCCGGCCTGTTCGATGAGTGGTTCCTGCAACGTCATCTTGGCCTTGAACTGGACTGCGGCGAGATCGAAGGCCTGCAGCTGGTCCACCGCCGGCTGATGGACAACGCGCTGGGCCAGGCCCAGCTGATGACCCACCGCGACTACATGCCGCGCAACCTGATGCCGGTGGACGGCGGCCCGGCCGTGCTGGATTTCCAGGACCTGGTGCGTGGCCCGATCGCCTACGACGCGGTGAGTCTGTTCAAGGATGCCTTCCTGAGCTGGCCGCTGCAGCGCGTGGACGAATGGCTGTCGCAGTATCACCAGCGCGCGCGCGATGCCGGCCTGCCGGTGCCCGACCGTGCCACCTTCCTGCGCGATGCCGACTGGATGGGCATCCAGCGCCACGTGAAGATCCTCGGCCTGTTCTGCCGCCTGCGCTACCGCGACAACAAGGGCCACTACCTGGACGACGCGCCACGCTTCATCGCCTACCTGGATGAGGTGCTGCCGCGCTACCGCGAACTGGCACCGTTGCAGCAGCTGCTGGACTTGCGGATCAAGCCGGCACTGGCCGAATTGGCCGCGCCGATGCGCGTGCTGCGCTGAAGGCCGCGTCGATGAAGGCACTGATTTTCGCCGCTGGCCTGGGCGAGCGCATGCGTCCACTGACCCTGCACACGCCCAAGCCGCTGCTGGCAGTGGCGGGCAAACCGCTGATCGTGTGGCACATGGAACGGTTGGCGGCGTTCGGCATCCGCGACGTGGTGATCAACACCGCATGGCTCGCCGCGCAGTTTCCGGCCACATTGGGCGATGGCCGCCAATGGGGCCTGCGCCTGCATTTCATGCACGAAGGCGATACCCCGCTGGAAACCGGTGGCGGCATCCTCAATGCATTGCCAGCGCTGGGGGACGATCCGTTCCTGGTGGTGAACGGCGATATCTGGACCGATTTCGATTTCGCCACGCTGCCGCGTGAACCGGCCGGCGAAGCGCATCTGGTGCTGGTCGACAACCCCGCGCAGCACCCCAACGGTGACTACCGGCTGGACGCGCACGGCATGCTGCACCACGACCGCGAAGGTCCGTGCCTGACTTATGCCGGCATCGGCGTCTATCGTCCTTCGATCGTGACCGATTGGCGCGCGGTGATCGGCGAGGCACCTGGCAGCGAGCGCGTGCCACCGAAGTTCTCGGTGGTGCCGTTGCAGAAGCATTTCATGGCGCAGGGGCGGATCAGCGGTCAGCATCATCGCGGTCGCTGGACGGATGTCGGGACCGTTGATCGCCTGCGTGCGCTGGACGTTGAGTTGGCCGCGAACGGCTGAGCCCCTCGTGGTTGGTCGTCTTCAGAGCGGAAGCCTTGCTTGGCCGGGCGGGATGGGCTGCGCAGGGGGCGCTGCAAGTACGTCCATGTAAGCTCGGTCGCCGCATCCATGCGGCTCACGCCCCTGCGCAACCCACCCCGCCCGGCCTCTGACAGTTTGCGTGTGCGTCCAGCCACGGAAAAAGGAAGAAAAGCAGAAGCGGGTCGCTTCGCTCACGAAGCTATAAGCGCATCCACGCATGGCGTGGATCTACGTGTCGACCAAGGTCGACACCCACCGACAGCAGTGCAGAACGCCGTCCCGACAGATCGCGGGAACCTGTCGAAGGCGGGGTGGCTCAGGTTGCGGGGGCGTGAGCGCCATGGGCCCGAGGCATGCCTCGGGCGGGTTGGGCAGGACGCCCAACCCCGGTCTTGCCGTGTGCGCAGGACAGCGCACACGAGCAAGGCGCGACCGAGGCTACATGGACGTACTTGCGCCGCCCCCCGCAACCTGAGCCACCCCGCCATCCCACGGGTAGCCCGCTTTTGACGTTGACGTTGACGTTGCTTCGGCTTCGGCGGGTGCAGGGCGCAGCCCTGCCGACCAACCCTAACCTCAGTAACGAGGACGGCCTTCTTCCAGTACCTGGCGCAGGAACGGCACGGTGATCCGCCGTTTCGCCGCCAGCGATTCGCGATCCAGCCAGTCCAGCAGCGTGATCAGTCCACCCAGCTCGCGGCCGGTGTGCGACAGCAGCCACTCGATGGCGGCCTCGTCGATCGCCAGCCCACGGCGCAGCGCGCGCTCGCGCAGCACCGCCGCGCGGCCTTCCTCGTCCAGCGGCTGCAGCAGCACGCGCACGCATTGGCTCAGGCGCGAACGCAGGTCCGGCAGCACCAGGCCCAGTTCGCCGGGCGCCTTCTGCGCGGTGTACAGCACCGTCACGTCGGCAGCGCGCGCGCGGTTGTGGAAATCGAACAGCGCGATTTCGTCCTCGCGGTTGCCCGCCACCGCATCCAGGCCATCCAGCGCCACCAGCTCGCGCTGCTCCAGTCCTTCCAGCGCCACCCGCACCCGGCCAACCACACTGGCCAGCGGCACGTACGTCGGCAGGCGCCCGGCCTGCTCGGCGCTGGAACACATCGCCAGCGCCTGATGGGTCTTGCCGGTGCCGGCCGCGCCTTCCAGGTAGATCCAATCGTGGCTGGCCCCTACCGCGATGGCATGCAGCTGCGCCAGCGCGCCGTCCGGCGCACCGATGAAGCTCTCCAGGCGCTGGTCCCGCGGGTAATGCAGGGCCAGCGGAAGTTGCGGCACACCAATCACTTCAGTTCCGGACCCTTGTCATTGCCAGGCACGATGATATGGGGCTGGTCGATCACGCCATCAAGCACGATCGCGGGCTTCTCGCCGGCATACAGCTCACTCTGCCGGTAGCGCTGGTGCGCATAGCGCAACAGCACATTGCTCACCGCCGCCACCGGCAGTGCCAGCAGCATGCCGAGGAAGCCGAACAGCTGGCCACCGGCCATCACCGCGAAGATCACCGCCACCGGGTGCAGGCCGATCTTGTCGCCGACGATGCGCGGGGTCAGCACGTAGCTCTCCAGCAGCTGGCCGACGGTGAACACCACGCCGACCAGGATCAGCAGCTTCAGGTCGAACCCCTGCGCCTGTACCAGCGCAGCCACGATCGCCATCAGGATGCCGGTGGTCGCGCCCAGGTAGGGAATGAAGCTGATCAGGCCGGCGATCAGGCCGATCAACAGGCCCAGCTTGAGCCCAACCAGCGACAGGCCACCGGCGTAGATCACGCCCAGCGCCAGCATCACCAGGAACTGCCCGCGGATGAACGCACCGAGCACTTCGTTGGATTCCCGCGCCAGCGAGGTGATCGTGCCGATCTGGTTGCGCGGAATCACCGATGCCACGCGCTCGACCAGCTTGTCCCAGTCACGCAGGAAGTAGAACGCCAGGATCGGCAGCAGCAACAGGTTGACCACCCAGGTGACCACCGTGAAGCCCGAGCGCGATACGTAGCCCATGAAGGTCGTTGCGAACCCGCCGGCCTGCTGCCAGTGGCTGCGCACCCACTCGATCAGGCGGTCCGGGTCCATCCACTGCATCACTTCCAGCCCGGTCTTCTGCTCGAACCAGGGGATGCCCTTCTCCATCAACCAGGCCTGCGCCTGCGGCGCCGCTGCGATCAAGGTCGTGATCTGGCGCTCGATCATCGGCACCAACACCAGCAGCAGCGCCACGATCACCAGCACCATCGCCACGAACACCAGCACCACACCGGTCATGCGCGAGCGGCCAGTGGCCTCGATGCGGTCCACCAGCGGGTCGCCCAGCCAGGCCAGCGCCAGCGCCAGCACGAACGGGGTCAGGATCGGTGCCAGCAGCCAGACGATCCAGCCGATCAGGCCCGCCAGCAGGATGTACTTCAGCCGACGCAGGAACTGCGCGATTTCCGCTTCCGGGGACAGGATCATCGCAGGCGGTACTCGTTGCTGACCGGCGCCGGTGCCGGTGCACCGGTCGTGTCGTCGATCGGCGTCGGCAGGGCCGGCAGGGTCGCCGACGGCACCAGCACGCCGTTGTCGCCGAGCATGCGGTTGAAGCCGGCCAGGCCGGTGGTCATTTCCAGATTCAGCTCCAGATGGTCGGCGGTCGCGCGCAGCGGGGTGACGTTGCGCACCACCGCCACTTCACGCAGGCCGGCAGCCAGGCGCAGGTATTCGTCGGCGCTGTTGATGCCGGTCACCACCACGCGGTAGGTGCCCGCCTGGCCGGTGGCCGCACCGGCCTTGGCATAACGCTTGACCAGCGCGTCGGCGGCGCCATCGGCACCGGCGGCCATCGCGCGCATCGCGTTGGCGTCCTTGCTGGTCCACTTGTTCAGTTCACGGCCGTTGTCGACGAACACCCAGTCCGCCTGCCAGCCGCCATTGGCGCGGTAGAGCTTGCCGATCAGCTGCATCGGCGGCGAGTAGCGCGACGAGGCCCGGGCGACCGCGGCGCTGTCCTGGCGCCAGATGGCACCGGCCAGGGCCTGCTCGGCGGCACCACCACTGGGCAGGCCGAGCTTGTAGCCGCGCTCGATGGCCCGGCTCAGCAGCGGCCGCGCGGCATTGGCCTGCTGCACGCTGACCAGGCGCGGACCGCTGCCGTCATCGACGGCCAGCCACAGCACCGGCTTCGGTCGTGGCTGCGGCCACAGCGGCAGGCCCAGGGCCGACACCAACCCGTCCACGTCATCCTCGCGGAAGCGCGCGACCAGCAGGGTACGGAAGCTTGGCGCACCACTGGCGCCCACGCTCTGGTCCTGCTTGTAGTCGTAGCTGGCCACGTAGTCCTTGGCATTGCGCAACGCCTGGACCACGCCGGGGCGGGACATGACGCTGCGATCACCGGACAATTTGCCCAGTACCACGCTCAACGCGCGGGCAAGTGCACCGTTGCGGTCAGCCTCGGCTTGGCTGTTGACGGGCACTTCGGCCTCGTACGCACCACTGGCAGTGGCAACATCCCCCTCGGTTCGCATGCCGCTCTGGGCCATCGTGGCCACCGGCAGGCACAGCGCAAGGAGCAGGGTCAAAAACAGGCTGCGGCGCATCAGGACATCCATTGGCTCGACGTATCCGGGGGGAATTGTTGCCCGAATACGGCCTTTGCGCCAATGCGGCCTGTTAAAATCGGCGATTCAACCCCTGCCAGCGCCGACGCCCGTGACCAACAGCCCGTCTTCCGCCCCTTCTCCCCTCACCTACCGTGACGCGGGTGTCGACATCGACGCCGGCAACGAGCTGGTCGAGCGGATCAAGCCCCTGGTCAAGCGCAGCTTCCGTCCGGAGGTGATGGGCGGCCTGGGTGGCTTCGGCGCCCTGTTCGACCTGTCCAACAAGTACCGCGAGCCGGTGCTGGTGTCGGGCACCGACGGCGTGGGCACCAAGCTTAAGCTGGCCCACCAGCTGAACCGCCACGATACGATCGGCATCGACCTGGTCGCCATGTGCGTGAACGACGTGCTGGTACAGGGCGCCGAGCCGCTGTTCTTCCTGGACTACTTCGCCACCGGCAAGCTGGACATCGATACCGCCGCCGCGGTGGTGGGCGGCATCGCCAATGGCTGCACCGAGGCCGGCTGCGCGCTGATCGGCGGCGAAACCGCTGAAATGCCCGACATGTACGCGCCGGGTGAGTACGACCTGGCCGGCTTCACCGTTGCTGCCGTCGAAAAGAGCGAGCTGAAGGACGGCGCCCATGTCGCCGAAGGCGACGTGCTGATCGGCATCGCCTCGTCCGGCCCGCACTCCAACGGTTACTCGCTGGTCCGTCGCATCTACGACCGCGCCGGCCGCCCGGCCGAGCTGGAGCTGGAAGGCGGGGTCAAGCTGGTCGATGCGCTGATGGCCCCCACCCGCCTGTACGTCAAGCCGATCCTGTCGCTGCTGAAGTCGCACGGCGATGCCATCCATGGCATGGCCCACATCACCGGCGGCGGCCTGACCGAGAACATCATCCGCGTGGTGCCCGAGGGCCTCGGCCTGGACATCCAGGCCTCGTCGTGGACCCTGCCGCCGGTGTTCCAGTGGCTGCAGAAGGAAGGCGCGGTGGCCGACAGTGAAATGTGGCGGACCTTCAACTGCGGCATCGGCTTCGTGCTGATCGTCGTCCCGGACCAGCTGGAGGCCGTGTCCGCTGCGGTCAAGGCGCAGGGCCTGGAGCACTGGACGATCGGCCAGGTGGTCAGCGCCCAGGGCGGCGAACGCGTCCACATCGCCTGATCCACCGGACAAAGGAACCCGCATGGACGCACCTCCTCCCTTGTCGACGCCGCCGGCCCCGCCGGTGCTGCCGCCGAACCCGGCCGTGCCGGTGTTCGGCCCGCAGGACGCCACCCAGCTGCGCCAGCTGGCGATCGGCCACTACGTGGTCGCCGGCCTGATGGCGGTGTTCTCGCTGATCTTCATCCTGCACATCGTGCTGGGCATCGCCATGCTGTCCGGCTCGCTGCCGATGAAGTCCGGCGGTGAACCGTCTTCGCCGGAAGAACAGCAGTTCGTCGGCTGGCTGTTCACCGTGATGGGCGTCTGCATCGTGCTCGGCGGGCTGACCCTCGCAGGCTTTGTCGCCTATGCCGGCCGCTGCCTGTCGCAGCAGCGCCGCTACCTGTTGTGCATGATCGTGGCCGGGCTGTCGTGCCTGTTCACCCCCATCGGCACCATCCTCGGCGTGTTCACCCTGGTCGTGCTGCTGCGCCCGCAGGTGAAGGCCGCCTTCGCTGGCCAGGCGGGTATGGCATGAACGATGGACTGAACCCACCGCCGCTGCCACGGCAGACCCTGGCGGACCTGCAGACCGCCAGCCACCTGCACAACCTGAAGATCCTGTTCTATGCACTGGCAGGCTTCCATTGGCTGGCTGCGCTGGTGTTCCTCGGTTTTGTCGGCATCGTCGCCTTCGAACGCGGCATGGATGACGGTGCGGTGCTGGCGACGGTGTACGGCGCGGTGTCGCTGCTGGCCATCGGGCTGGGCGTCCTGCAGCTGCGCACCGCGCGGCTGCTTGGCCAGCGCAGCAATCTGGCCTGGTGTCGCGGCGCGGCCTGGGCCGCGGTGATGGCCGGCCCGCTGGGCATGGCGCTGACCGCCTACGCGGTGTATTTCCTGCGCAAGCCGGAGATCGCCGCACTGTTCGACCGCGGCGACCACGTCAGCGTCTGAGCTGGCAGGCGCATGTTCCGTCCCTTCTGCTGATTGCTCCGACATGTCCACGCCCGCTGTCCCCTCGCTCGCCAGCAACCGCGCCACCCACTCCCTGTCAGGACCGAAAAAGGTCGCGTTGGCCGCGGTGCTGGGCATATTCGCAGCAACCTGGATCCATCCGCTGTGGCCGCTCGAGCAGACCCTGCACAGCTCGCTGACCGTGATCGGCCTGCTCGCCCTGTGGTGGGTGGACCGGCGCTGGCAGCTGGGCAACGGTGCCTTCATCGCGATCTGCGGCTTCATCGCCATCCACTGCGTGGCCGCGCGCTGGCTGTATTCCAACGTGCCCTATGACGCTTGGCTGCAGTCGCTGCTGGGATGGTCGCCGGATGCCGCCTTTGGCTGGCAGCGCAACCACTTTGATCGCCTGATCCACTTTCTCTATGGCGTCTGCTTCACCCCGGCGTTGCTGCAGTTGGCGCGACAGTCCTGGCCTGCACTGCGGATCGGCCAGGACTTTACCCTGGCGGTGATGGCGGTGATGTGTTCCAGCCTGGTGTATGAGTGGCTGGAATGGGGCATCGCCCTTGCCCTGTCGCCGGAAGCGGCCGAGGCCTACAACGGCCAGCAGGGCGACATGTGGGACGCGCACGCGGACATGCTGCTGGCGACTGTGGGCAGCCTGCTGCTGTGGCCGTTGGTGCGCCGGAGCGCGGGACGATGAGCATCTGCCGAATCGCCGTGCTGGCCTCCGGACGCGGCAGCAACCTGCAGGCCATTGTTGATGCCATCGCTGCGGGGCGGCTGCAGGCCGAGGTTGTCGGCGTGTTCTCCGACCGTCCCGATGCGACCGCACTGGAGCGGGTGGCAGCGGATCGACGCTGGGCGCATGCGCCGAAGGAGTTCAGCGATCGCGCCGCCTACGAGCAGGCGCTGGGTGATGCGCTGGCTGCATCCGCCCCGGACTGGATCGTCTGTGCCGGCTACATGCGCATCCTCGGTGCCGATTTCGTACAGCGGTTCAATGGCCGCCTGGTCAATATCCATCCCTCGCTGCTGCCGCTGCACAAGGGCCTGCACACCCATGCACGGGCGCTTGAGGCCGGCGATAGCGAGCACGGCGCCAGCGTGCACCTGGTGGTGCCGGAACTGGATGCCGGCGCGGTGCTGGCGCAGGCCCGGGTTCCGGTGCTTGCCGGCGATGACGCGCAGACCCTGGCCGAACGCGTGCTCGCGGTGGAGCATCCGCTGCTGATCGCCACCCTGGAACTGCTGTGTGCAGGCCGCCTGGCTGAACGGGAAGGCCAGCCGACATTCGACGGTCACCCCCTGTTTAGCCCCTTGGCTCTAGATTCCGCCGGGAACCTGAACCGGTAACGCCCGTGCACACGCCCCGCTGACTGCGGGGCTGGCATCCTGCTCCCCTCCTGCGGTTCCTGTCGGCCATGAAGACCACGACCCTGCTGCGTACAACCCTGCTGCTGCCGCTTGCCGTCCTCGCCTGTGCGGGCTGGGGCCAGGCAACAGCGCCTGCTGCGCCGGCACCTGCCGAGGTGGCGCCGCCGGTGCTGCCGGCGCTGGCCTGGGAGCCGCCGCCGCTGCAGCCGTTCAGCGCGACCTACCAGGCCTTCTACAAGAGCAAGGAAGCGGGCGACGCGACCATGCAGGTCACCCACACCGGCGGCAGCCAGTGGCGGGTGGACATGCAGGTGGTCGGCCGCCGCGGCTTTGCCAGCGTGCTCGGCCTGAACATCGAGCAGAGCACCGTGTTCGAGGAGCGCAATGGCGTGTACGCGCCGCTCAGCCAGAGCACGGTGCGCAAGGGCCTGTTCCTCGGCAAGAAGGCCGTCGGCACCTACAACTGGCAGGCCGGCACCGCGCAGTGGAGTGGCGACGTGGAAAAGAAGCGCGCACAGCCGATTCCGCTGCAGGCCGGCGATCAGAGCGCCCTGCTGATGAACCTGGCGATCATGCGCGATGCCCGCCCTGGCGCGGCCATGCACTATCGCTACGTCGACATGGGCAAGGTGCGCCAGCACGATTACCAGGCCGCGCCACAGACCGAGAACGTCGAGGTCGGCGACCTGTCCTACAACGCGCTGCGGGTCTATCGGACCAACGGCGGCAACAACGAAACCATTCTCTGGATCGCCAACGGTGTCCCCACCCCGGTGCGCATCCTGCAACGCGAAGACGGCGAAGATCGCGTCGATCTGCGCCTGATCGAATACCAAGGAGTCTGAGCATGAACACCCTGACCCGCCCCCTGACCTGGATCGCTGCTGCCGCATTTTCGGTGGCCAGCCTGCCGGCCATGGCCCTGCAGCCGTTCAAGGCCGACTACCTGGCCAGCTACATGGGCATGCAGGCCAACGGCAGCATGACCCTGACCAGCGAAGGCAGCAACAAGTGGCGCTACAGCCTGCAGGTCAAGAACCAGCTGGCCGACCTGAGCCAGACCACCGTGTTCGAGGAGGTGCGCGGGCAGCTGCGCCCGCTCAGCAGCCAGGACCGCTCGGCGTTGCTGGTGAAGAAGCGCAATGTGCAGGCCAACTACAACTGGACCAGCAACCAGGCCACCTGGACCGGCGACATCAAGCCGGACCGCGCCGGACCGATCGCCCTGAAGGCCGGCGATATGGACGCCCTGCTGATCAACCTGGCCATTGCCCGCGACCTGGCTGCCGGCAAGCCGCTGACCTATCGCATGGTCGACGAAGGCCGGGTCAAGAACATGACCTACCGCGTGGTGGGCAAGGAATCGGTGACCGTGGGCGGCAAGAGCTACGAGGCCACCAAGGTCTCGCGCACCGACGGCAACAAGGAGCTGATCGCCTGGATCGTGCCGGAGTTCCCGGTGCCGGCGCGCATGCTGCAGCGTGAAAGCGGTCGTGACGCGCTGGACCTGACCATCAAGGCGATGAACTGACCGGCGATCCGCGTCATCCACGCATGGCGTGGATCTACTTCACGTCCCAGTAGATCCACGCCATGCGTGGATGAATGTCCCAAAAAAACGCCCGCTTCCGCGGGCGTTTTTTTATTTCTTCGGCGTTTCCGCCGGCGCGAACTCGGTGCGGCAGTCCACCCGGATCTGCTCGCCCGTCGATCGGCGCACGAAGGTGCGGCAATGGCGGTTGCCGTCCTGGCTGTCGTTCACCGCCACCGCATAGAACGACTGGATGATCTCGTCACGGGTCACCGTGCCGTCGCCATTCCAGTCCATGTCCTTCTGCTCGATGCCCTTGGTGATGGCGATGTTGGCGTACCAGGCGTAGCCCAGCCACGCCAGCACGATCAGCACCAGCACCAGGAGCGCCTTGCGGCGACGGCTGAACTTGCCGCGCAGGATCATGCGGCCACGCGCCGGATGGTGGCGCCGAGCGAAGACAGCTTCTCTTCGATGTTCTCGTAGCCGCGATCAAGGTGGTAGATGCGATCGATGGTGGTATCGCCATCGGCCATCAGGCCGGCCAGGATCAGCGATGCCGATGCGCGCAGGTCGGTCGCCATCACCGGCGCACCGCTCAGGCGTTCGTGACCGCGCACGATCGCGGTGTGGCCTTCCACCTGCACGTCCGCGCCGAGGCGCAGCAGTTCGTTGACGTGCATGAAACGGTTCTCGAAGATCGTTTCGTTGATCACGCCCACGCCATCGGCCACGCAGTTGAGCGCCATGAACTGCGCCTGCATGTCGGTCGGGAACGCCGGGTACGGCGCGGTGGTCAGGTTGACCGCCTTCGGCCGCTTGCCGTGCATGTCCAGGGTGATGCTGTCTTCGCTGGTCTCGATGGTCGCGCCGGCTTCCACCAGCTTGGCCAGCACCGCGTCCATGGTGTTCGGGCGGGCGCGGTTGACGGTGACCTTGCCACCGGTCATCGCGGCGGCCACCAGGAAGGTGCCGGTTTCAATGCGGTCGGGCAGCACTTCATGGCGGCCACCGGACAGGCGCTCGACACCTTCGATGACCAGGCGGGCGGTGCCCAGGCCTTCGATCTTCGCGCCGAGTGCGATCAGGCAGTGCGCCAGATCGGTGACTTCCGGTTCCATCGCCGCGTTGTCGAGGATGGTGGTGCCTTCGGCCAGTACGGCAGCCATCAGCACGTTCTCGGTACCGGTCACGCTGACCATGTCGAAGGTGAAGTGACCCCCCTTCAGGCGCTTGGCGGTGGCCTTGATGAAGCCGTTCTCGACCACGATCTCGGCACCCAGTGCCTGCAGGCCCTTGATGTGCTGGTCGACCGGGCGCGAGCCGATCGCGCAGCCGCCGGGCAGCGACACTTCGGCCGCGCCGAAGCGGGCCAGCAGCGGGCCCAGCACCAGGATCGAGGCGCGCATGGTCCTGACCAGCTCATACGGCGCCACATGCTGGTTGACCGGACGCGGGTCGACCACGATCGCGCTGCCGCGCGACAGCGTGCCCTGGTCGATGGTCACTTTCGCGCCCAGTTCGCCCAGCAGCTTCACCGTGGTCACCACGTCATGCAGATGCGGCACGTTGGTGATCTCCACCGGCGCGTCGGCCAGCAGGGTCGCACACAGGATGGGGAGGACGGCGTTCTTGGCGCCGGAGATGCTTACTTCACCGTGCAGCGCAGCGCCGCCGGTCACAACGATCTTGGCCATGTATTGGGGATCTTCTGCGGTTCAGCCGGCTTCGGCCGGGGTCACGGTTTTCAATGCGAGCGCGTGGATCGCGCCGCCCATCAGGTCGCCCAGAGTGGCATACACCATCCGGTGGCGGGCCAGCGGCATCTTGCCGGCAAAGGCCTCGCTGACCACGGTCGCTTCGAAATGCACGCCATCGTCACCCTGCACGTCGGCGCGGGCGCCGGGCAGGCCGGTTTCGATCAGATTGCGGATGGTGTCGGCGTCCAACGGGCTTTCCTAATAAAATGTGCGTCCATTCTACTTCCGCTGCGTGGCGTCCGCATGGCCGAATCCCTGTTGCCCCCCCGTTCCGCCGACCCTGCTGCCCTGGTCGCCAGTGGCCGGCGCGTGTTCGAGATCGAACGGCAGGCGCTGGACGCCGTGGCCGACCGCCTCGGCGACGCCTTCCAGCAGGCCTGCCGGGCGATCCTGGGCAGCCGCGGCCGGGTGGTCGCCACCGGCATGGGCAAGTCCGGCCATGTCGCGCGCAAGATCGCCGCCACCCTGGCCTCCACCGGCACCCCGGCGTTCTACGTGCACCCGGGCGAGGCCGGCCACGGCGACCTGGGTATGATCACCGAGGACGACGTGGTGCTGGCCCTGTCCTATTCGGGTGAATCGGATGAGCTGCTGATGCTGCTGCCGGTGCTCAAGCGCCAGGGCAATGTGCTGATCGCCATGACCGGCCGGCCGCAGTCGAGCCTGGCCAGCGCCGCCGATTTCCACCTGGATGTGAGCGTGCCGGCCGAAGCCTGCCCGCTGGCGCTGGCGCCCACCTCCAGCACCACCGCCTCGCTGGCGATGGGCGACGCCCTGGCAGTGGCCCTGCTGGACGCGCGCGGCTTCACCGCCGACGATTTCGCCCGCTCGCACCCGGCCGGCAGCCTCGGCCGCCGATTGCTGCTGCACATCACCGACGTCATGCACACCGGCGAGGACCTGCCCAAGGTCGATGTCGGCGCCAGCCTCAGCGAGGCGCTGATGGAGATGAGCCGCAAGCGCCTGGGCATGACCGCCGTGGTCGACGACCAGGGCGTGCTGATCGGCCTGTTCACCGACGGCGACCTGCGCCGCGCGCTGGATACCGACCTGGACGTGCGCACCGCGAAGATTGCCGATGTGATGACCCGGCAACCGCGCACCATCAGCGCCGACAAGCTGGCGGTGGAGGCTGCGCGGCTGATGGAAACCCACAAGATCACCGGTCTGATCGTGGTCGACAGCCAGGGTCGCGCGGTCGGCGCCCTGAACATTCATGACCTGTTGCGGGCCCGGGTGGTTTAACCGACAGTCCGTAGACCCCATTCAGTCTGTACCAACGAGCCCGCAACCACCGAGTCCGATGCCCTGATGCCCTGGTCCCCCCTGCCCGCCTTCCCCGCCCACCTGCATGCCACTGCGGCCGGTATCCGCCTGGCCTGTTTCGACGTGGACGGCACCCTCACCGACGGTCGGCTGTACTACGACAAGGATGGCAACGAGAGCAAGGCGTACTTCGTGCAGGATGGCCTGGGCCTGAAACTGCTGCAGCAGCACGGTATCCACCCCGTGCTGATCACCGCGCGCAACAGCCAGTCCGCGCTCAAGCGCGGCGCCGACCTGGGCATCGACACCCAGATCGCCGTCGGCGACAAGCTGGCCAGCGTGCAGGCGCTGTGCGCGCAGCACGGCATCGGCCTGGAGCAGGTGGCCTTCATGGGTGACGACCTGCCGGACCTGGCGCCGCTGGGCGCGGTCGGCCTGGCCGTTGCCCCGGCCAATGCGCATCCGTGGATCGCCGAGCGCGTGCACTGGATCACCCGCGCCGACGGCGGCCGTGGTGCCGCGCGCGAGCTGTGCGATGTGCTGCTGGCCGCGCAGGGCCGCCTGGATGCCGTGCTGGCGAGGTTCGGCGCATGAATGCCCCCACCTTGAACTGGCGGATGATCCTCGGCGTGGGCCTGCTGCTGGCGGCCCTGCTGAGCAGCTGGGCCGCACTGCGCAACCGTGAAAAGGCACCTGTCGTTGAAGGCCAGGACGCCGGTGTGGACTACATCCTGCACGACTTCCAGATCGTCGCCCTGGACGAACACGGCAAGGAATCGACCACCCTGCGCGCGCCCCTGCTGGAACGCCAGCGTGGCGACCAGACGCTCAACATCACCACCCCGCTGTTCGAAATGCCCGACAAGGACGGCAAGCACTGGACGCTGCGCGCCGAGACCGGCTGGCTCAGTGCCAAGGGTGACGAGATGAAGCTGCGCGGCAACGTCGCCGGCGACAGCCCGGCCGATCCCGGCGTGGTCCCGACCACCTTCCGCACCGACCACCTGGACGTGTTCCCGAAGGACAACCGCGCCCGCACCGATGCCCTGGTGACCATGACCCGGCCGGGCATGGAGCAGTCCGGCGTCGGGTTCGAGGTGGATTCGAAGAACAACACGTATCATTTCCTCAGCCAGTCCAAGGGCCGTTACACGCCCAAGCGCTGATTCCGCCGCCCGCCCGCGACGTCTTCCCGACAGGCGCGAAGCAGGCAGCCCCCACCCGCAGCCCCCGGTCCCGCCGGAGGGCCACCACCGGTAGAACGGACCCCGATGAAGATTCCCTTTGCAGCCGTGCTCGCACTCAGTCTTCTTGTCCCCGCTGTCGCCTTTGCCAAGTCGACCGACCGCAATGAAGCGATGAACATTGATTCCGGCGCGCAGTCCGGCACCCTCACCGGTGACGGCAAGACCGTGCTGTCGGGCGGCGTGATCATCACCCAGGGCACGCTGGACCTGCGTTCGTCCGAGGCCGAGATCTACCTCAAGGGCGGCGAAGCCGTGCGTGCGGTGTTCACCGGCAAGCAGGCCAAGATGAAGCAGCAGCTCGACGATGGCAGCTGGATGGATGCGGTGGCCGACCGGATCGACTACGACATCACCACCGAGATCATCACCCTGACCGGCAACTACAAGGTCACCAGCGCGCGCGGCACCAATGCCGGCCAGCGCATGGTCTACAACACCCGCAGCGGTGAGATGAACTCCGGCGGCGACGGCAGCCGCGTGCGCACCGTGATTCCGCCGAAGAACAAGACGCCTGCGGCCGCCCCGGCTGCGGCGCCGGCGGGAGGCAAGAAGTAATGCTCGTCGCAACTGGCCTGCGCAAACGCTACAAGCAGCGCGAAGTCGTCAAGGACTTCGGGCTGACCCTGGACGCCGGCGAAGTGGTTGGCCTGCTGGGTCCCAACGGTGCCGGCAAGACCACCTGCTTCTACATGATCGTCGGCCTGGTCGGTGCCGATGCCGGCAGCATCGTGCTGGACGGCAAGGACATCACCGGCGACCCGATGTATACCCGCGCCAAGCAGGGTGTGGGTTACCTGCCGCAGGAACCGTCGGTGTTCCGCAAGCTGACCGTGGCAGACAACCTGCGCCTGGTGCTGGAACTGCGCGAGGACCTGGATTCGGCTGGCCGCGAGCGCGAACTGAACAGCCTGCTCGACGAACTGCAGCTGGGGCACGTGTCCGAACAGCTGGGCGCCAGCCTGTCCGGTGGTGAGCGCCGTCGTTGCGAGATCGCGCGTGCGCTGGCGGCGAAGCCGCGGCTGATCCTGCTCGACGAACCCTTCGCCGGTGTGGACCCGATCTCGGTCGGCGAAATCCAGCGCATCGTCACCCATCTCAAGCAGCGCGGCATCGGTGTGCTGATCACCGACCACAACGTGCGCGAGACCTTGGGAATCTGCGACCGCGCGTATATCCTCGCAGAGGGCACCGTACTGGCCCAGGGCTCGCCCGAGGCGATCCTGGACAACGCCGACGTGCGCCGCGTCTACCTTGGGGATTCCTTCAAGCTGTAACCGCGGCCGCCGGGCCCTCTCCCTTCCGTTCGGCACAGGCATGAAGACTCGGCTGCAGACATCGTTGGGACAGCAGCTGGTGCTTACGCCCCAGCTGCAGCAGGCGATCAAGCTGCTGCAGATGTCCACGACCGAGCTGGAGCTGGAAATCGCCCAGGCAGTGGAGAGCAATCCGCTGCTGGACTGGTCCGACAGCAACGACGAAGGCGCCGGTGTCGACAAGGAGGCCAGCAGCGACGACGCGGGCGCAGACAATGACGCCCCGCCCGACAATGCTGAAAGCAGTGGCGACGACTGGGCGCCCGCCGAGCTGGACTGGAGCAGTGGCGGCAGCGGCGGAAGTTTCGATGATGACGACGACAACGGCAGTGCTGCCGAACGCGTCGCCGAAACCGAAACCCTGGCCGACCACCTGCTGTGGCAGCTGCACCTGACCCACCTGTCCAACCGCGACCGCAGCATCGGCGCCGCGCTGATCGATTCGCTGGAAGACGATGGCTATCTGCGCGAGCCGCTCTCGGCCATCGCCGAAGCGCTGCTGCCGGCGATCCATGCCGGTGAAGACGAAATCCTGACCGTGCTGCACCAGATCCAGCGCTTCGACCCCGTTGGCGTGGCTGCACGCAGCCTCGGCGAATGCCTGCAGCTGCAGCTGGACGTGCTGCCTGCCGACACCCCGTGCCTGGCCCTGGCCCGGCAGGTCGCCGCAGGCCCACTGGAACAGCTGCCGCGCAGCGGCGTGACCGGCCTGGCCCAGCAGCTGAAGCAGCCGTTGGCCGAGGTCGAGACCGCCGTGGCCCTGCTGCGCTCGCTGGACCCTCGCCCCGGCACGCAGATCGCTCCGCTCGCCCAGGACACCTACGTGGTGCCGGACGTGGTCGTGTGGCGGCAGAACGGCATCTGGCGCGCCGCGCTGGCCGCCCATGCCGGCCCCAGGCTGGTGATCCACCGCGGGTACGAGCAGATGATCCGTCGCTGCGGTGACGCCGATGCCGGTTATCTGCGCGGCCAATTGCAGGAAGCGCGCTGGCTGCTGAAGGGCCTGCAGGCGCGTGGCGAGACGCTGCTGCGGGTGGTGCGCAGCCTGATCCAGCAGCAGGCGGGCTTCCTTGAATTCGGCGAACAGGCTCTGCGCCCGCTGACCCTGCGCGAGATCGCCGGCGAACTGGGCCTGCACGAATCCACCGTGTCGCGCGCGATCGCCCGCAAGCATGTGCGTACGCCACGCGGCACCCTGCCGCTGCGTGCCTTCTTCGCCTCGGGCATCGACACCGACGGCGGTGGCGAAGCGTCCAGCACCGCCATCCAGGCCATGATCCGGCGCCTGATCGATGACGAGAACCCACGCAAGCCGCTTTCTGACGCCAAGCTGGCTGACCTGCTCAAAACATCGGGAATCCCAGTAGCGCGGCGCACCGTGGCGAAGTATCGTGAGGCCATGAACATCTCCGCCTCGCACGAAAGAGTCAGAATCGTTTGACGCGCCGCCGCGCCCGGCGGAGAGGTTCATTGGCACATCCGATCAAAGGAGAAACCCGATGCGCATCGAAACGTTTGGCAAAGATGTCGAAGTCACCCCGGCCCTGCAGTCCTATGTGGAGGAGAAGCTGGCCCGGATCGGCAAACACTTCGACCAGCACTGCGAAGCGCGGGTGACCCTCAAGCTGCAGAAGACCGAGCACCACGTCGATGCCAGCCTCAATATTCCGGGTCAGACCCTGCACGCTGAAGCCAATGCGCAGACCATGTATGCCGCGATCGACCTGCTGGCGGACAAGCTTGACCGCCTGGTGATCAAGCACAAGGAGAAAAAACAGCAGCACGCACCGCTGCCGGTGGGCGACAATGGTGGCTGATCGCCACCGCTCCCCGCAGACATGCCCCTGACTGACCTCCTGGCGGCCGTGCAGACCCAGCTCTGCACGGCCACCGACCGCGACAGCGTCCTGCAGGCCGCGGCCGGATTGCTGGCCTGCCGCCAGGCCAATGCCGAACAGATCTATCTCAACCTGTGCCAGCGCGAAGCGTTGGGCAGTACCGCGATCGGCTACGGCATCGCCATCCCGCATGGTCGTGCGCCGACCCTGGATCGACCCCGTGGCGCGCTGCTGCGCCTGCAGACTCCGGTCGATTTCGGTGGCGACGAGCCGGTGGACCTGGTGTTCGCCATGGCCGTTCCCGCCCACTACACCCATCAACACCTGATGCTGCTGTCCGAGCTGGCCGAGCTGTTTTCCGCGCCCTGCATCCGCCAGGCGCTGCGCGAGGCCGGTGATGCACGGGAGCTGCGCCAGGCCCTGGACCTGACCCCACCAGCGAGCGCCGCATGAATACCAGCATCACTGCCCGCGAACTGTTCGAACAGCAGCGTGAGCGGCTTGGCCTGCGTTGGGCAGCGGGCAAATCCGGCGAGAAGCGCGAGCTGGAGGCCGGCAACACGGTCTCGCGGCGCCCTTCGCTGGCCGGCTATCTCAATGCGATCTATCCCAACAAGGTGCAGATCCTCGGTACCGAGGAACTGTCCTGGCTGGACGCGCTGGAACCACGCCAGCGCTGGGAGACCATCGAAAAAATCATGCAGTCGCATCCGCTGGCGCTGGTGCTGACCCGCAACCAGCCCTGCCCGGAAGACCTGCGCGCGGCCGCCGATGAATCCGGCACGCCGCTGTGGCTCTCGCCCAAGCGCGGCCACGAGCTGCTCAACCACCTGTCCTACCACCTGGCGCGTACGCTGGCGCCGCGGGTGATCCTGCACGGCGTGTTCATGGAGATCTACTCCATCGGCGTGCTGATCACCGGTGAAGCCGGATCCGGCAAGAGCGAACTGGCCCTGGAGCTGCTCAGCCGCGGTCACCGCCTGGTGGCCGACGACGCCCCCGAGTTCACCCAGATCGCCCCGGACGTGCTCGATGGCACCTGCCCGGAGCTTCTGCAGGACCTGCTGGAAGTGCGCGGCCTGGGTGTGCTCAACGTGCGCGAGATGTTCGGCGACACCGCTGTAAAGAAGAACAAGTACCTTCGGCTGATCGTCCACCTGACCAAGCCGATGACCGAGCCCACCCCCCATGGTTACGAGCGCCTGACCGGCGACTCGGGTACGCGCCACGTGCTGGACCTGGACGTGCCGCTGATCACCCTGCCGGTGATGCCCGGCCGCAACCTGGCCGTTCTGACCGAGGCGGCCACCCGCCTGCACATTCTGCGTACCAAGGGTATCGACCCGGCGGCGATGTTCATCGCCCGCCACAGCAACCTGCTGGAACGGCGAACGCCCTGACCCCCCTGTCCTTCGAAGAGCCCGTCCATGAGCACCGTCATTCCCACCGCCCCGACCCTGATCATCGTCAGTGGCCTGTCCGGCTCGGGTAAATCCGTCGCCCTGAAGACCTTCGAGGACCAGGACTATTACTGCTCGGACAACCTGCCGATCCAGCTGCTGCCGGATTTCGTGCGCAATGTCCTGAGCCATCACGACGGTGCGGCAGTACGCCGGCTGGCGGTGGGCATCGATGTGCGCGGGCAGAGCGACCTGACCCAGCTGTCCAACTGGCGGCAGCTGGCCACCGATGCCGGGGTGGACGCCAAGGTGCTGTTTTTCGAGGCCAGCGATGAAACGGTGCTCAAGCGCTATGCCGACACCCGTCGCCGGCACCCGCTGAGCCAGCTCGGTCTGTCGCTGCCGGAAGCGATCGCCCGCGAGCGCGAACTGATCGCACCGCTGCGCCGCGAAGCCGATGCGGTGATCGATACCAGCGCGTTGAACGTGCATCAGCTGCGCCGCCGGATCATCACCGAATTCGCGATGGGCCATGCCACCCGCCTGTCGCTGCTGTTCGAATCGTTTGCCTACAAGCGTGGCGTGCCGGCCGAGGCCGACTTCGTGTTCGACGCGCGCGTGCTGCCCAACCCGCACTGGGATCCGGAACTGCGGGCGCTGAGCGGTCGCGAACCGGGCGTGCGCGATTACCTGGAAGCGCAGCCGGATGTGCAGCGCTACCTGGCGCAGCTGATGGATTTCCTGGATACGTGGCTGCCGAAGCTGGGGGATGGCACCCGCAGCTATGTGACGGTGGCCTTCGGTTGTACGGGTGGCAAGCACCGCTCGGTATTCCTGGCCGAACGC
This sequence comes from Stenotrophomonas sp. LMG 10879, assembly GCF_002750935.1. Lineage (NCBI taxonomy): Bacteria > Pseudomonadati > Pseudomonadota > Gammaproteobacteria > Lysobacterales > Lysobacteraceae > Stenotrophomonas > Stenotrophomonas sp. LMG 10879. The sequence continues at coordinate 245,669 of NZ_PEJT01000003.1, read as the reverse complement.
CTGGCGCGCCATGCACGTGAGAAGGGCTGGGAAGACGTGGCGACCTATCACCGCGAACAGGATTGAGGGGTGGTCGGCCGGGCTGCGCCCGGCACCCGCAGAAACCACGGCAACGTCAACGGCAAGCGCCTGCATTTCGTGGGATGCGGGGCGGTGTGGGCCTGCAGGACACACCGTAAACCCTTCCTTGGGGGCTCGATGGCGCCATCCATGGCGCCAACGGTCCTGCAGCCCCATACCACCCCACCTCCGACGGATTTTTGCTGCTGTTGGTAGGTGTCGACCTTGGTCGACACGGTAGCTCCACGCCATGCGTGGATGCATCCCTGTCAGGCATCGAAAAACGGATGCGGTCGGATCCTTTTTCAACGAAAAAGGGCTCCGACCCGAGCAACACTGAATACGGGACACAGTGCCCCTCTCCTGCTGCTATCGCCAATTCACCTTGACCTGTTAACGTGCAGTAATGACCTGTGGCATTCTCCTCGTAACACATCCTGGGGTCGGGATCGCCCTGCTTGAGGTGGCGACCCGGCTTCTGCGGCAGTTGCCGTTGAAAACCGAAGCTTTCGAAGTACCGTTCGACGCAGACCTGGATGCTCTGCTCCCGCTCGCCTCGGCCGCTCTGCGGCGGGTCGATGGGGGTGAGGGCGTGCTGATCCTGACCGACCTGTACGGCGCCAGCCCCGCCAACCTTGCCGGGCAGCTGGCCCGGTTGGGGACCCCGGTTCGCCGGGTGTCGGCGCTGAGCCTGCCGATGTTGCTGCGGGTGATGAATTATCCGGAACAGGGACTGGATCAACTGCCTGCCACTGCGGCGGCGGGCACCCGTAATGGAGCGATAGTCGACGATGCTTGAACGAGAACTCACTGTGAGCAACCGCCTGGGCCTGCATGCCCGGGCCACCGCCAAGCTGGTGCAGACCCTGGCGCCGTTCCGCTGCAACGTGACCATGGCCGCCAAAGGCCGTGAGATCAACGCCAAGAGCATCATGGGCGTGATGCTGCTGGCGGCTGGGCAAGGCACGCCGGTCACCATCCGCATCAACGGCGAAGACGAAGTGGCCGCGATGGACGCGGTGGTCGACCTGTTCGAGCGTCGCTTCGACGAGGACAACTGAGCGTGCCGCGCGCGCGCGCCGGCCAAGCCCCCACCGGCCAACGGCCGGTACAGCTGCTGGCCGGACACGGCGCCGCCCGAGGTACGGCGATGGGCCGCGCCCGCGTGCGCCTGCCGCATGCACTGGAAGTAGCCGAACAACGCGTCACCCCTTCCCAAGTTGAAGCGGAGCTGGCGCGCCTGCACCGCGCCGTCGACGCGGCACGCACGGAAATGCACGAGCTGCGCCAGCGCCTGCATGGTGCGCTGAACCAGGAAGTGGGTGAATTCCTCGACCTGCATGCACTGCTGCTGGACGATCCCGAACTGCTGTTCGGCCTGGACGAACTGATCCGCAGTGGCCCCTACAGCGCCGGCTACGCATTGCGCCTGCAGCGCGACCGCCTGGCCAAAGTCTTCGATGGCATGGACGATGCCTACCTGAAGAGCCGCATGGACGACCTCGACCATGTGATCGGGCGCATCCATGCCTTCCTGCAGCCCGAGCGGCCCGCAGCGGTGAAAGGCCTGGCCGGTGAAATCCTGGTCTGCGACAACATCGCCCCTTCCGAGCTGGCCCAGCTGCAGTCGCACGGTGTCGTCGGCATCGTCACCAGCGCGGGCAGCGCGCTTTCGCACAGTGCGATCCTCGCCCGCAGCCTGCACCTGCCGTTGATCGTCAGCGTGCCGCAGCTGCTGAGCAAGGTGATCGACGGCGACGTGTTGATCATCGATGGCGCCGACGGCAGCATCACCGTCAACCCGCAGGCCGACAACCTGCGTGACTACCGCGCACGCCTGAAGGAGCACGCGCGCGAGCAGCGCGAGCTCGGCCGCCTGCGCAGCAAGCCCAGCCGTACCCGCGACCAGGTCGACATCGCCCTGCTGGCCAATGCCGAATCGCTGGAGGATGTGACCCAGGCGCATGCGCTGGGCGCCCACGGCCTGGGCCTGTACCGCACCGAATTCCTGTTCCTGCAGCGCAACGAACTGCCGGACGAAGAAGAACAGTTCCAGACCTACCGCGATGCGGCATTGGGCATGAGTGGCCGCCCGGTGACCATCCGCACCTTGGATCTGGGTGCAGACAAGGCCGACCGCACCGGCCTGACCCTGAGCAACGAGGAAAACCCGGCGCTGGGCCTGCGTGGCGTGCGACTGTCACTGGCCCGGCCCAAGGTGGCCGACACCCAGATGCGCGCGATCCTGCGTGCCTCGGCCTACGGCAAGCTGCGCGTGCTGGTGCCCATGGTCAGCACCCGCGATGAACTGCTGGCGGTACGCCGGCGCATGCAGAAACTCGGCGAGCAGCTGCGCGCCGAGGGCCACATGGTGGCCGAGCACGTGCCACTGGGCGCGATGATCGAAGTGCCCGCCGCCGCGCTGGCACTGGAGAGTTTCATCGACCTGGTCGACTTCCTGTCGATCGGCACCAACGATCTGGTGCAGTACCTGCTGGCCGCCGACCGCAACAACGAAGCACTGGGCGAACTGTATTCGCCGCTGCACCCGGCCGTGCTGCGGCTGCTGCAGATGGTGATCGAGACCGGCGCGCGCCATCGCATTCCGGTGGCGGTCTGCGGCGAGATCGCCGGCGACGCACGGATGACCCCGCTGCTGCTGGCGCTCGGCCTGACCGAATTCAGCCTGCACCCGGGCACCTTGCTGGAAGTACGCCGGGCTGTCCGTGATGCCGACCTCGGTGCCCTGCGCGCCCGCGCACCGAAGCTGCTGGGCATGCGTGACCGCCGCGGCATCGAGCGTTGGCTGGCGTTGGTGGCGGACGCGTCCTGATTCCCGCGCTACGCGCTCGCCGGGCATGGCCCGGCGCTACCGCCGCGTGCCACCCTTGGTAGCGCCGGGCCATGCCCGGCGGAATGTGTGGACCCCGCTGGCCGCAGGCCAGCGGGGTATGCGCTGAAACATCCCCTTGCGATAATGACGCGCTGAACACCCCTGTTGCCGCATCCTTGCCAGGATCGCGGCTTTTCTTATCCCCGCGGGAGCTGCGATGGCTGAGGCTGTACGCCACGACAAGACTGCGCGCCAGTTGCGGATGCTGTCCGATGCACTGGACAGCGGTCGGCTGGGCCCGGTACGCCGTCTGGTCAATACCCTGGCGCCGGCCGAGATCGGCAACCTGCTCGAATCGCTGCCACCGGGCAAACGCGAGATCGTCTGGGGCCTGGTCGATCCGGAAGACGACGGCGAGGTGCTGGTCCACGTCGGCGACGACGTGCGCGAGAGCCTGCTCGCGGACATGGACCCGGACGAGATCATCGCCGCGGTCGAAGACCTCGACATCGACGATCTGGCCGACCTGGTCGAAGACCTGCCGGACACGGTCATCGACGAAGTCCTCAAGTCGATGGACCGCGAGAACCGCGAGCGCCTGGAACAGGTGCTGTCCTACCCCGAGGACAGCGCCGGCCGCCTGATGAACCCGGACGTGGTGACGGTGCGCGCCGACGTCAATGTGGACGTGGTGCTGCGCTACCTGCGCCTGCGCGGCGAACTGCCCGACCATACCGATCACCTGTTCGTGGTCAGCCGCCGCCATCAGTACCTGGGCCGCGTGTCGCTGGCCTCGCTGGTGACCCACGAAGACACCACGCCGATCAACCGCCTGATCGACGATGAGCAGCCTGCCATCGATGTCGGCGAAAGCGACCAGGAAGTGGCGCGGCAGTTCTCCGACCATGACTGGATCTCCGCGCCGGTGGTGGATGACAACAACATCCTGATCGGCCGTATCACCATCGATGACGTGGTCGACATCATCCGTGGCCAGGCCGAGCACCAGGCGCTGGGCGCCGCCGGCCTGGACGAGGACGAGGATCTGTTCAGCCCGGTCTGGCGCGCGATGCGGCGCCGCCTGATGTGGCTGTCGGTGAACCTATGCACCGCGTTCCTGGCCTCCAGCGTGGTCGGCCACTTTGAAGGCACCATCGACAAGCTGGTCGCGCTGGCCGTGCTGATGCCGATCGTCGCCGGGCTCGGCGGCAATGCCGGCACCCAGGTGCTGGCGCTGATGGTGCGCGGCCTGGCGCTGGGCCAGGTCGGCAGTTCCAACGCACGCACGCTGCTGTGGAAGGAAGTGCGGGTCGCCCTGCTCAATGGCGTGGTGCTCGGCTCGGTACTGGGCCTGATCGTGCTCGCCTGGTTCCACTCGCCCGGACTCTCGGCGGTGATCGCCATCGCGCTGACCTGCAACCTGTTGTTCGCGGCACTGGCCGGCGTGCTGGTGCCCCTGGGCCTGAAGCGCTTCGGCTTCGATCCGGCTTTGGCCAGCGGCATCTTCCTGACCGCGGTGACCGATTCGATGGGCTTCTTCACCTTCCTCGGCCTGGCCACCATGGTCCTGCTGCACTGACTGGAACTGCCATGGCAACGACAATCGAAAACTATTTTGCGCCGGGTTGGCGCGACCAGCTGCACACCTGTGCGGCCTGCGAATGGAAAGGCAGTTCGCGGGCAATGGTGATGGAGCTGGACGAGGACGCCACCGAGTACGTGTGCCCGGTGTGCGAGAACCCGCTGCTGGTGGTGCTGCATCCGGACATGGCGCAGGTGCAGGCCGCAGCCTCAGGCGGCAATGCCGAGGCACAGGAGCAGCTGCAGATCATCGCCAGCTTCCCGCGCCCGCAGTGATGCGGCGCACGATGCCGGGCCGGCCGCAGCGCACTACCATCGAAGCGACCTCGCCCTCATGGGAATCGCCATGCTTCGATCGTTCTCGCGCTGGCTGCCACTGCTGGCCCTGCTGATCATGACCGGGTGCGCCAGTACGCCGCCCGGTGCGCGCGGCCACTTCGAGGCACGCGCGGTGAAGGTGGACGGCGAGACGGCCTACTACCAGGTGTTCATTCCAGCCGCTGCCGCGCGCGCGGCAGGGCCGCTGCCGGTGGTGCTGTTCCTGCACGGCTCCGGCGAGCGCGGCGGCGATGGCGTGAAGCAGACCCACGCAGGCCTGGGCCCGTACCTGCGTCGGCACGCCGCCGATTTCCCCGCGCTGGCGGTGTTTCCGCAGGCACCCGGCCGAGAAGAATGGAGCGGCCGCAACAACCGTGTGGCGATCGCGGCACTGGACGCCACGATTACAGAATTCGGCGCCGATCCGGCACGGCAGTACCTGACCGGGATGTCGATGGGCGGCTACGGCAGCTGGAACATCGCCCTGGACGATCCGCAGCGCTTTGCCGCGATCGTGCCGGTCTGCGGCGCGGTGCTGGCGCCGCGCGCGGTCCGCCCCACCCTGTTCGTCGAACAGGTGGCGCGTGAGACCGATCCCTACACGGTGATCGCCCAGCGCCTGCAGCCCACCCCGATCTGGATCTTCCACGGCGCGCTGGATGATGTGGTGCCGCCGGAGGATGATCGCCGGCTGCATGCCGCCTTCCAGACCGCAGGCGCGCGTGATGTGCGCTATACCGAGTACCCGGACGGCAACCACAACGCCTGGGATGCCACCTACGCCGACGCGGCGATGTGGGCGTGGTTGTTCCAGCAGAAGCGCTGAACTACAGCTCCTGCTGGAAAACCTCCGCGGTGGGTGCCGACCGTTGGTCGGCACTATCTCTCCGAACCCATATGTTCAATTGACTGGAACCTCCCTTCAACTTCCCATCGACACCACGCATGGGGATATTCACCAAGCTGCGCGGTCAGCCCTGCCCTGATCGGATTTCCCAACACGTACATTGCATGACGGAACAGAGATTCATCGGAGCGGATCGCGTGATCGTGATAGCTCGATTGCCAGAATCGTCCTGACCGGCCGGACATGCGGTTGATCCGCAATGCACTGCTCGATTTGAAGCGTTGCATGATGTAGTCCAGCGAGAACGCGCGGAGCTCCACAAGCCAATGGATGTGGTCCGGCATGACCACATAGGCAAGTGAGTGCGTCAGACCTTCAGCATCAATGCGGCGGACCACGTCCATCACCACCTGCGCCGCAGTGGCATCGTCGAAGTAGCGTCGACGCCCTTGAGTGACGGTGGTCAGGATGTAGGATTGCCCGATCCGGGAATGGCGGCCAAGGCATAGGCGTGCACGGTTCATGGGCCCAAGCGTGTGCCTACCGGCAGTCCCCTTCTATCGGGCAACCCCTCCGATGCAGGTAGGGCTGTAGCCAATCAATGGTTGCGTCCAGCACCACGGGACTGACTGCACTGTGCCGACCAACGGTCGGCACCCACCGAGGCAGTTCAAGGTGAATCCTCCTCTGTGCCGACCAACGGTCGGCACCCACCCAATCGGGACGCGGGGTCTCAACCCAGCAGGGTTTCCAGCACGGCCATGCGTACGGCAACGCCGTTGGCGACCTGGCGCAGCACCCACGACTGCGGGCCGTCGGCCACGTCGTCGGTCACTTCCACACCGCGGTTGATCGGGCCCGGGTGCAGCACGGCTGCGTCCTTGCCGGCGCGGGCCAGGCGTTCGGTGTTCAGCCCGTACTGTGCGTGGTACTGCTCCAGCGACGGCACCAGCCCTTCTTCCATGCGCTCGCGCTGCAGGCGCAGCATCATCAGCGCGTCGACGCCTTCCAGCATCGCGTCGAAATCATCACCCACCACACAGCCCTTCAGGGTGTCGTCGTCCGGCAGCAGCGACTGCGGGCCGCACACGCGGATCTCGCCGACGCCCAGCGTGCGCAGCGCATGCAGGTCGGTGCGGGCCACGCGCGAGTGCTTGACGTCACCGACGATCACCACCTTCATCTTCGAGAAGTCCGGGCCCTTGGCCTGGCGCAGGGTCAGCATATCCAGCAGGCCCTGGGTCGGGTGCGAGCTGCGGCCGTCGCCGGCATTGATCAGCGCGGTGCCCTCGCCCGCCACGGCGGCCAGCGCGGCCACGGCGCCGTCATCCGGGTGGCGTACGACGAAACCACGCACGCCCATCGCTTCCAGGTTCTTCAGCGTGTCGCAGGCGGTTTCGCCCTTGCGCGTGGACGAAGTGGAGGCGTCGAAGTTCAGCACGTCCGCCCCCAGCCGCTGCGCCGCCAGATGGAACGAACTGCGGGTACGGGTGGAGGGTTCGAAGAACAAGGTGCACACCGCCGATCCGCCCAGCACGTGGCGCTTGTTGCCGACACGGCCGACCGCGGCATCGCGGATCTGGCCGGCGCGGTCGAGCAGCTGCACCAGGGTGTCGCGGGGAAGACCTTCAAGCGTCAACAGGTGGCGCAGGCGGCCGGAGTCATCGAGTTGCTGGGCGGTCATGGCGGGGTTCGTATCGTCAGGAAATGGGAATGGCGTCGTCCGGCGACGACAACCAGCGGTCGATGATCACCGCCGCAGCCACGGCATCGAGGGCGGCCGCATCGCGGCGGCGCTTGCGCCCTTCGGCGCGCTCGACGGCGAAGCGGCGGGCGGCCTCGACCGAGCTGGAACGCTCGTCGATCATCACCACCGGCAGTTTGAAACGTTCCCGCAGCTGGCGGGCAAAGCCCTGCGCGCGCTTGCGGTTGGGCTGGTCCTGGCCGTCCAGGGTCAGCGGATCGCCAACCACCAGGCCATCGGGCTTCCATTCCTTGAGCAGGCGTTCGATCGCCGCCCAGTCGGGACCATTGCCGTGCACATCGACCACGGCCACCGCGCGCGCATGCGCGGCGAACGCACTGCCGATCGCCACACCGATCCGGCGCGAGCCGACATCGAAGCCGAGCACGGTGCCATCGCGGCGGATGAGGGCCGGCTCAGACATGGCCGCTGTAATCGGTCAGCCGGAACAGATCGACGCCAATGCGCGAGGCGGCACCCTGCCAGCGCTGTTCCAGCGGCAGCTGGAACACCAGCTCGGCGTCGGCCGGCACGGTCAGCCAGCTGTTTTCGGACAGTTCGCTTTCCAGCTGGCCGGCACTCCAGCCCGCGCAGCCCAGGGTGACCACGGCGTTGGCCGGGCCTTCGCCGCGCGCCATCGCCTCGAGGATGTCACGCGAGGTGGTCAGGTACAGGCCGTCACCGACGACCAGGCTGGAATCCCACGCGCGCGCATCGTCATGGATGACGAAACCACGTTCGGGATGCACCGGCCCGCCATTGAGCACCGGACGCGCCTGCAGACCACCATCGACGGTGGCGATGTCCATCTGCGCCAGCACTTCGCCCAGGGTGTACTCGGACGGCTGGTTGACCAGCACCCCCATTGCTCCGTTCTCATCGTGCTGGCAGATCAGCGCAACGGTGCGGGCGAAGGTGGCGTCGATCAGCGACGGCAGCGCCACGAGCAGGTGATTGGCGAGGGAAGTCGGCGTTACTGGCATGGGCGTCATTCTAACCGCTGCGGCCGGATGCGGGCGCGAAGGGATGGGCTAGGATGGTGCGATTCCATGGAGGATTGAGCGATGCAACAGGATGCTCCGCTGCCCTGGTCGACCCGCAGCATGATCGTGCTGATCGCGCTGCTGCAGGGTCTGGCCTTGTACGCCGCACAGGAACTGGCGCCACACTGGCCCTTCCACGATCTGGCCTGCCGTTACAGCTGGAATGCCTGGGTACTGACGGTGCCTTCGGCCATCGCCCTGACCCTGGGCCACCTGCGTGACCGGCGCCTGTGGCTGCACGCCCTGCTGGCCTCGCTGCTGGTGATCGCGCTGGCCGCATGGGTTGGCTGGAATCTTGCCGGCGTCGAAAACATCTGGGTTGCGTCCCTGCGCGATCCGCTGTCGATCAGCCTGGCCATCGCCACCTTCGTGCTGTTGCCATGGTGGCAGTTCCGTCTGCAGCACGGGCATTGGCGCGCGGACTACCCGGCGCTGTTCGAGCGGGCGTGGCAGAACGGTCTGATCCTGCTGGTCGCGGCGGTGTTCACCGGCCTGGCCTGGATGCTGTTGTGGCTGTGGGCGGCGCTGTTCTCGGTCGTGAAAGTGGACTTCTTCCATCATCTGTTCAGGGAGCGCGCATTCGTCGCCCTGGCGACCGGTACCCTGGCCGGGTTCGGCGTGCTGATCGGCCGTACCCAGCATCGCGCCATCCAGATCATCCGCCAGGTCTTGTTCGCACTTTGCCGCGGGCTGCTGCCGCTGCTTTCGTTCATTGCGGTGCTGTTCGTGATTTCACTGCCGCTGACAGGCCTGGCCTCGCCAGGTGGCTATCGCTCGCAGGCGCAGGAGCTGCTGACTCTGGCAGTGCTGCTGGTATGCATGGTCAACGCGGTCTATCAGCGCAGCGGCATCGAGCGCCCCTACCCGACGATGCTGCGCCGGGTGGTCGAGGCCAGTCTGCTGGTGCTGCCGGTGTACACAGGCGTGGCGCTGTACTCGCTGGCGCTGCGCATCGGCCAGTATGGCTGGACCATCGAGCGCTTCTGGGGCGTGGGTGTTGGCGTGCTCACCGCCGGTTACGCCGCAGGCTATGCGCTGGCGGCGGTGCGCCGGAGCGAGCGCTGGCTGCAGGGCATCGAACCGGTGAACCGGGTGATGTGCTGGGCCGTGCTGGCCTTGGCCGTGCTGGGTAATACGCCGCTGCTGGATCCAGCACGCATCGCCGCCCGCAGCCTGGCCGAGCGTGTGCGTGCCGATCCCTCCGCACTGACGGTCAATGACAGCCGCCAGCTGCGGCAGTACAACGGGCGCCCCGGCGTGGATGCGCTGCGCGCGCTGCAGCAGGACCCGGTCATCCAGGCCGACCGGCGCGCAACGGCGATCATCGCCCAGCAGATGAAGGGTGAACGCGGTGCCAGCTATACCCTGGAGGACTACGTGGAGGCGGGTGTCTACGACCTTCCGACGCTGAAGCAGCGCATCACCCTGGCCAAGGGCAGCGCATCGCCGCCGGACACCTGGTGGACGAGCGTGCTGGAGCATATGGATGCAAGCGACTGCGTGAAGGAAGACAACGGCTGCATCGCCCTGCAGCGCGATCTGGATGGCGATGGCCAGCAGGAGGTGCTGCTGTGCAAGGAGGGCCGCAGCCGGGGGCCGGAGTGCGCGCTGCATGTCTGGCAGGACGCCCAGTGGCGGGAGGCGGCCGAGGTAAACTTCCGCGAAGACGATGGCAAGGCGGCGAACCAGGCGCTTCGCGACGGCCAGCTACGCATTGCGCCCAGCCGTTGGCCCGATCTTTCGCTGGGCGACCAACCGGCTGACATCCACCACTCCCATGACTTCGGCAGGATGAAGGAAAAGCAATGAGCGGATACTGCCGCATCGCCCCGGGCCACCCGGTGCACGAGTACTACCACGCCAACGAATATGGTTTCCCGCAGCGCGATGAGCGCGAGCTGTTCGAGCGCCTGCTGCTGGAGATCAACCAGGCTGGCCTGAGCTGGGAAACCATCCTGAAGAAGCGCGAGGGGTTCCGCGCGGCCTATGACGCCTTCGACGTCGATCGCGTCGCCGCCTATGCCGAGCAGGACATCGAGCGCCTGCTGTCGGACCCTGGCATCATCCGCAACCGCTTGAAGGTGCTGGCGGCGATCCACAACGCGCAGGTGATCCAGCAGCTGCGCCAGAGCCACGGCAGCTTCGCCGCGTGGCTGGACGCGCACCACCCGCGCAGCAAGGCCGACTGGGTGAAGCTGTTCAAGAAAACGTTCCGCTTCACCGGCGGCGAGATCACCGGCGAGTTCCTGATGAGCCTGGGCTACCTGCCGGGCGCACATGCCGAGGACTGCCCGGTGCACGCCACGCTGCTGAAGCTGGCGCCACCGTGGGTGCAGTCATCGCCCCGCTAATGCCGGCGACTGGCCGGCATTACCCTTGAGCCGTCAGACGCCCATGTAACGGCCCGGGCGGTGGTTGAACATCAGCACCAGGCTGAGCACCACCGCACCGATGGCCGAGTACATCACCTTCGACGGCGACAGCACGAAGAATGCAGCCACCATCAGGCATGCATCGAAGGACATCTGCACCTTGCCGGCACTCCAGCCGCGGGTGCGCTGCAGGTAGACCGCGAGGATACCGATGCCGCCGAGGCTGGCGCGATGGCGGATGAAGAACAGGATGCCCAGGCCGGACAGCGCGCCACCGACCAGCGCCGAGTACAACGGCGCGATATGCGAGAAGTCGGCCCAGCGCGGCAGGATGTCGGTCAGCAGGCCGCAGGCGGTGACCGCCGCGAACGTCTTCAGGGTGAATTCCCAGCCCATGCGGCGCACGGCCACCCAGTAGAACGGCAGGTTGACCAGCACGAACACCAAGCCGAAGTTCCAGCCCATGGCGTAGTGCAGCAGGAAGGCCATGCCGGCCATGCCGCCGATCATCAGCCCGCCCTTGGCGAAGATGGCCAGGCCCAGCGAGGCCACCAGCATCGCCAGCACCATGCCCTGCACGTCCTCGGCGACCGAGTGGCGCAGTGCCTTCTCGTCGGCGGGGGTGCCGGCAACATCCGGCGGCGGGGTCAGCGGACCAGCGGTGACCAGGTGGCCGTCAGCGTCGTCGCACGGCGCCGGGCCATGGGATTGGAGGGACATACAGGTGGGGGCACTACGGGTGGGGAGCGGTATTAGACACGATCTGCATGACAGTTGCAGATGAAATCGTTCAGTTGGGAGTTCCGGCGAACGACGCAGCCCCTCGTGGCTGGGCGGCATACTGCCTCCAAATCTGGCAGTGGGCCGGGCGGGTGGGCTGTGCAGGGGGCGCTGCAAGTACGTCCATGTAAGCTCGGTCGCCGCATCCATGCGGCTCACGCCCCTGCACAGCCCACCCGCCCGGCCTTGGACAATTTCCGTGCGCGTCCAGCCACGTAATGAGAAAAGAAGAGCAGAAGCGCGTCGCTGCGCTCGGTGGAGCGGTTGTCTCAGCGCTGGGTGGCCAGGTGGTGGGCGACCAGGGCATTTGCGTGGCCATGGCCCAGCCCATGCTCGGATTTCAGGAAGCTGACCAGCTCCATGTGCTTCAGCCCCGGCCGTTTGGCCAGCAGCCCCAGCCAATGCGTCACCGGCTGCCCGTAGGTCTTCTCGATGGACGGAAAGTAGGACGCCGGGCCCTTGGGTTTGCTGTCGGTGCTCATGTGCTGCTCCCTGTTGTTTGGAAAGTACCCATTCGACGAACCACGGAACCACAAATCGACATGGCGGATTTACAAACCAGCACCGGCACAACCCGGCACCTATCCACGCATGGCGTGGATCTACGTGTCGACCAAGGTCGACACCTACCAACTGCCTCGGGAACCTGTCGACGGCGGGCGCCGGGCGCAGCCCGGCCGTATCATCCCCCTCATGCCGCGTGAAAACCTCAACGACCTGCAAGCCTTCGTCCACGTCGCCCGCGAAGGCAGCTTCACCAAGGCCGCCGCCCAGCTGGGCGTGTCCCAGTCCGCCCTCAGCCATGCCATGCGTGGGCTGGAAGAACGGCTGGGCGTGCGCCTGCTGACCCGCACCACCCGCAGCGTCGCCACCACCGAGGCCGGTGCCCGTCTGCTGGAGACCCTGGCCCCGCGCCTGGCCGAGATCGAAGACGAACTGGCCGCACTGGCCGAATATCGCGAGCGACCCGCAGGTACCATCCGCATCAATGCCACCGGCCACGCCGCCGAATACCTGGCCTGGCCAAGGCTGGCGCCGCTGCTGCAGCAGTACCCGGACCTGAAGGTCGAGCTGACCACCGATTACGGCCTGGCCGACATCGTCGCCGAGCGCTATGACATCGGCATCCGTCTCGGTGAGCGCCTGGCACGCGACATGGTGGCGCTGCCGATCAGCCCGCCGCTGCGCATGCGCGTGGTGGGCGCGCCGTCGTACTTCCGCCAGCACGTGGCGCCGGTGCACCCGCACGATCTGGCCGGGCACAACTGCATCACCCTGCGCCTGCCCACCCATGGCGGCCTGATGCCGTGGGATTTCGGCCAGGACGGCAACGAGCTGAGCATCCGCGTCTCTGGTCAGTGGACCTTCAACACCATGGGCATGACGCGGGCGGCAGCGCTGGCTGGCAGTGGCCTGGCCTGGCTGCCCGAGGACCAGGTGCAGGCGGCCCTGCAGGAGGGCCGCCTGCAATCCACACTGGATGACTGGTGCCCGCACTTCGACGGCTATTACGCGTACTACCCGTCGCGCCGGCATGTCACCGTGGCGATGCGCACCGTGCTTGATGCGCTGCGCGGGCCGATGATGGATTGAGGAGTGCGGACCAACGGTCCGCACCCACCACAGGCCGAGAGTCCGCACCCACCGCAGAACGCACCCACTGCGATCAGCCCTTGGCCTGTGCCGCACGCTGCGCGTTGTAGCGCTCGCCGACGATGGCGATCTCCTGCAGCGTCTGCGCGATACGCTCCAGCTCGGCCGGCGACAACTGCAGGTCGGCGGCGGCCAGGTTCTCTTCCAGGCGATGGACCTTGGTCGTACCCGGAATCGGCACGATCCACGGCGCCTGCGCCAGCAGCCAGGCCAGCGCGACCTGTGCCGGGGTGGCACCCCGCGCCGCCGCGATCGTGGTGATGCGGTCAACCAGTGCTTGATTGGCCCGACGCGCTTCCACTTCGAAACGTGGCACGGTATTGCGGAAATCGTTGTCGGCGAAGGTGGTGTCGGCGTTGATCGCGCCGGTCAGGAAGCCGCGCCCCAGCGGACTGAACGGGACGAAGCCGATGCCCAGTTCCTGCAGCGCCGGCAGCAGTTCGCGTTCCGGCTCACGCCACCACAGCGAGTACTCGCTCTGCACTGCAGCCACCGGTTGCACGGCATGGGCGCGACGCACCGTGGCCGCACTGGCTTCGGACAAGCCGAAGTGGCGCACTTTGCCCTCGGCGATCAGGTCACGCACGGTACCGGCGACGTCCTCGATCGGCACGTTCGGATCAACGCGGTGCTGGTAGAACAGGTCGATATGGTCCGTGCGCAGACGCTTGAGGCTGGCTTCGGCCACCGCGCGGATGTTCTCCGGGCGACTGTCCAGGCCGGTGTCGACCTGTGCGTCCTTGAAGCCGAACTTGGTGGCGATCACCAGCTTGTCGCGGTGCGGTGCCAGCGCTTTGCCGAGCAGATCTTCGTTGGTATACGGCCCATAGACTTCGGCAGTGTCGAAGAAGGTCACGCCGCGTTCGACCGCCGCATGCAGCAGAGCGATGCCTTGGCTCTGCTCGACGGCGGGACCGTAGCCGTGGCTCAGGCCCATGCAGCCCAGGCCCAGGGCGGAGACTTTCAGGCCGCTGCGGCCGAGTTCACGTGTCTGCATCGTCGTGCTCCAGTAGGGGAGCGATGACGATACGCCTGCAGGACCGGCGGATTGAACGACCTGGATGACAGTCGGTCATGACTGGATTTCATGAATGCCGTCGTGCCACACACAATCCGGCATCCGCTGGTCGAGGTACCTACGCCACCTTGGACGGCAGCTGATAACGCACTTTGGTGCCCTCCAGCGTGATCCATTTCTTCTGCTGGAGTTGCTGAATGAGCGCAGTGACATCCTTTGCCGGCAGTGCTTTCTGAAACAGGCTGTGGATCGCACAGGTGAGCGACTTCATTGAAGCCGGCCGCGCCTTGCCCTGCTTCACCAACACCGCATGTACGCGCCGCAGACGCGCATCGACGCCCAGGGCTGGCGGCTTGGGCTTCGATACGATCGGCGCCGGAACCTTGGCCGGAGCCCGCTGCGTGCCACGGAGCATCGGCAGATCGGCCACGGAAGCGCACCGCAAGACGTTGAGATGACGCGATTGCAGGTGCGCAACCAGCGGATCGAAGCCGGTGTCCCTCGAAACGATCTGGAAGAAGGCGCTGGGATCGGCTGCCGCCATTTCGCCAATGTAGAAGGCTATATGGAAATCCAGCGCGTTGGAGCCGCTCCCATTGCAACGCACATAGCGGCCGTTGCTGCCCAATGCCTGGACTGCCTCGGCGACATCCATGCTGATCCGCGACTGCGATGCGCCAACAAAAATCAGCACGGTGAAACCAGGGGCAACCAACTCCCTGAGAGACGGAGGCTGCACATTCTCGTAATCGATGAGGACAACATTGCGAGCAAGCGGCATATCCATATGCACCCCATTTACGAGAGTCAACCAGCGGCAGCGGCCCCTCACCGGACCTCTGAAATCTCCACCCCATCCAGCCCCTGCGACAGGGTACGGGCATCGCCGCCCTGGCTGAGCTTGATGCGCAGGCGCACTTCGTTCTGCGAATCGGCGTAGCGCAGTGCGTCCTCGTAGCTGATCTCACCGGCCTGGTACAGCTCGAACAGGCTCTGGTCGAAGGTCTTCATGCCGAGCTGGACCGAATCCTTCATCAGCTCCTTCAACTTGTGGATCTCGCCGTCGCGGATGTAATCCTGCACCAGCGGCGTGCCCAGCAGTATCTCCATCGCGACCTTGCGCGAGCGGCCATCCGGCGACGGAATCAACTGCTGCGCGACCACGCCCTTGAGGTTCAGCGACAGATCCATCAGCAGCTGGTTGCGGCGATCTTCCGGGAAGAAGTTGACGATGCGGTCCATCGCCTGGTTGGCGTTGTTGGCGTGCAGCGTGCACAGCACCAGGTGGCCGGTTTCGGCGAAGGCGATGGCGTGGTCCATGCCCTCGCGGGTACGCACCTCGCCGATCATGATCACGTCCGGGGCCTGGCGCAGGGTGTTCTTCAGCGCGGCTTCCCAGCTGTCGGTATCGATGCCGACTTCGCGCTGGGTGATGATGCAGCCCTCGTGCTTGTGCACGAATTCGATCGGGTCTTCGATGGTGATGATGTGCCCGGTCGAATTCTGGTTGCGGTAGCCGATCATCGCGGCCAGCGACGTGGATTTACCGGTACCGGTAGCGCCGACGAACAGGATGATGCCGCGCTTGGTCATCGCCAGCGTCTTGATGATCGGCGGCAGGCTCAGCTCTTCCACGGTCGGGATGCGCGTCTCGATGCGACGCAGCACCATGCCGACCTGGTTGCGCTGGTAGAAGCAGCTCACACGGAAGCGGCCGACACCGGACAGGCCGATGGCGAAGTTGCATTCGTGGGTCTTTTCGAATTCCTCGCGCTGCGCCGGCGTCATCACGTTCAGCACCAGGTCGCGGCTCTGCTGCGGGGTCAGCGGAGTCTGGGTGATCGGCGAGATCTTGCCGTTGACCTTGATCGCCGGCGGCATGCCAGCGGTGATGAACAGGTCCGAGGCGCGCTGGTGCGCCATCAGCTTGAGGAACGAGGTGAAATCGATGGTGGTCGCGGTGGTGTTCACGGCGGGCTCCCAATGGGGCATGTACCAGGAATCGGTCGGTGGAGGAAACAGCGCGGGGCCGATGGCGCAGTGCTGCGCCCTGCCCCGCCATTGCCTCGCCTTACTCGAACAGACGCTTGTCCTTGGCGTATTCGCGGGCCTGGTTGCGGGTGATCAGGCTGCGCTTGACCAGGTCCTGCAGGTGCTGGTCCAGGGTCATCATGCCGTACTGCTGACCGGTCTGGATGGCCGAGTACATCTGCGCCACCTTGTCTTCGCGGATCAGGTTGCGGATGGCCGGAGTGCCGACCATGATTTCCCACGCGGCGGTACGACCGCCACCGACCTTCTTCAGCAGCGCCTGCGAAATGACCGCGCGCAGCGATTCGGACAGCATCGAGCGCACCATCGGCTTTTCGCCAGCCGGGAACACGTCGATGATGCGGTCGATGGTCTTGGCCGCCGAACTGGTGTGCAGGGTGCCGAACACCAGATGGCCGGTTTCCGCGGCGGTGAGCGCCAGGCGGATGGTTTCCAGGTCACGCAGTTCGCCGACCAGGATGATGTCCGGGTCCTCACGCAGCGCCGAACGCAGCGCCTCGTTGAAGCCGTGCGTATCGCGATGCACTTCGCGCTGGTTGATCAGGCACTTCTGCGAGGTGTGCACGAATTCGATCGGATCCTCGACAGTGAGGATGTGGCCGTATTCGTTCTTGTTGATGTAGTCGATCATCGCCGCCAGCGTGGTCGACTTGCCCGAACCGGTCGGGCCGGTCACCAGGATCAGGCCCTGCGGCTGCTGGATCACCTCGCGGAACAGCGGCGGGCAGGCCAGGTCTTCCAGGGTCAGCACTTCGGACGGAATGGTACGGAACACCGCACCGGCGCCACGGTTCTGGTTGAACGCATTGACACGGAAGCGCGCCAGCGACGGGATCTCGAAGGAGAAGTCGACTTCGAGGAATTCCTCGTAATCGCGGCGCTGCTTGTCGGACATGATGTCGTACACCAGCGCGTGGACCTGCTTGTGGTCCAGGGCTGGAATGTTGATCCGGCGAACGTCGCCGTCCACGCGGATCATCGGCGGCAGGCCTGCGGACAGATGCAGGTCGGACGCTTTGTTCTTTACGGAAAACGCCAACAGCTCGGCGATATCCATGAGCGGCTACTCCCCAATAACGGCTTCGACTGGAAGGATCTTTCCCCGGGCGGCAGTATAGCCTCCTGATTGAACGGAACGCGTTACGTGGCCACTCCCCTGCCCCAGATCCTGAGCAACCTGCACAACGCCGCCGATGCCGCCGGGCGGCCACCGCCGCGCCTGCTGGCGGTGTCCAAGACCCAGCCGGCCGAGGCCGTCGCCGCCCTTGCCGCGCAGGGCCAGACCGCCTTCGGCGAGAACTACGTGCAGGAGGCGCTGGCCAAGATGCAGGAACTGCAGCAGTTGGGCCTGGAATGGCATCTGATCGGCCACCTGCAGTCGAACAAGGCCGAGCCGGTGGCCACGCACTTCGACTGGGTGCAGAGCGTGGACCGGCCCAAGCTGGTCACCGCCCTGGCCCGCTACCGACCCGCTGAACGTGGCCCGCTGAACGTGCTCATCCAGGTCAACATCGATGACGAATCGAGCAAGCACGGCTGCGTGCCGGAGGACGTGGAGGCACTGGCCGCAGCCATCGCCGCCGAACCGAAGCTGCGGTTGCGCGGCCTGATGGCGATTCCTGCGCCGTGGCCCGAAGCCGAGCGCCGACGCGATGCGTTCGTGCGCATGCGCACACTTTTCGAGGCGCTAGCGGCCCGTCATCCGCAGGTGGACACCCTGTCGATGGGCATGAGCAGCGACTACGCTGACGCCATTGCCGAAGGTGCCACCCTGGTGCGCATCGGCACCGCCCTGTTCGGCGCGCGTCCGCGCCCGGCCTGATTCCAAGGAGATTCCCATGGCAGCTGATTCCATCACCTTCATCGGCGGCGGCAACATGGCCCGCAGCCTGATCGCCGGCCTGATCCGGCAGGGCGTGCCGGCCACGCACATCCACGTGGCCGAACCGGTGGCCGGACTGCGGGAAGCACTCGCTGCCGATTTCGGCGTGCAGACCCATGACAACGCGGCCGACGCGGCGGCACACGGCGACACGTGGCTGCTGGCGGTGAAGCCGCAGGTGCTGCGCGATGTCTGCCAGTCACTGCAGGTGCTGGCGCAGGCGAGCAAGCCCTTGGTGATCTCGATCGCCGCCGGCATCACCAGCGCGCAGCTGCAGCGCTGGTTGGGTGGCGCGCTGCCGGTGGTGCGCGCGATGCCCAATACCCCGGCGCTGCTCGGTGCCGGGGTTACCGGTCTGTATGCAACGCCGGCGGTGGATGCGCAGCAGCATGCGCAGGCCGAACGGGTTCTGGCCAGCGCGGGACGCACGGTGTGGATCGACGACGAAGCGCAGATGGATTCGGTCACCGCCGTATCCGGCAGTGGCCCGGCCTATGTGTTCCTGCTGGCCGAAGCGATGGAAGCGGCGGGGATCGCACAGGGCCTGCCTGCAGAGGCGGCGCGCACGCTGGTGGTGCAGACGCTGCTGGGCGCCTCGCGCATGCTGGACGAAGCCGGTGAAAGCCCGGCCGAACTGCGTCGCCGGGTGACCTCGCCCAATGGCACCACGCAGGCGGCGATCGAGAGCTTCCAGGCAGGCGGGTTTGAAGCGCTGGTGGAAAAGGCACTGCGTGCGGCGCAGGTGCGCGGGCAGGAATTGTCAGCGGCCAATGATTGAAACAGGTGTGCCGACCAACGGTCGGCACCCACCGCCATCCACGCATGGCGTGGATCTACTGACACCTGTCGCCGCTGGAATGCATGGTGCTCTTCAGTAGATCCACGCCATGCGTGGATGCTCATTGCCCCAATGTGGCCATGACGAAATCGACGAAACACTGCAGCCGCGGTCGAGGGCGACGATCGGGCAGATAGATCAGGTGCATCGGCCGTGGCTCGGGCAGATGGTCGCGCAATAGTGGCTTCAATCGTCCTGCCGCGATTTCACCGGCAAGCAGCGCGGTCGGCTGCAGCACCAGGCCCGCACCCGCCACGGCTGCTTCGCGCAGCGCGTAACCGTCATTGCTGGTCAGCCGCGCTTCCCAGTCCACCTGTTCGCCGTTGGCCAACTGCCAACCGTGGCCACCGCGCCAGGCCAGGTGGCTCAGGCAATCATGTCCTTCAAGATCGGCCGGCGTGCGCGGCGTGCCGCGGCGGCGCAGGTACGACGGTGACGCGCACAGGCTCATCGCATACGGCGGCAGCGGCCGCGCCACCAGTTCCTGCGACGGCAGCGGACCGACGCGGATCGCTGCATCGAAGCCATCCTCGATCAGATCGATGCGGCGATTGCTCAGGTCCAGTTCGAGGTTCAGCAGCGGCTGTGCCCGCAGCAGCTCGGCCAGCAGCGGTGCGAGTACACAGCTGCCCCAGGTGGTCGGCGCACTGACCCGCAACAGTCCGCGTGGCTGCACCTGCAGCCCGGCCACGTCCGCCTCGGCCTGCTGAACCTGTTCCAGCACCTGCCGGCACCCGGCCAGATAGGCGTTGCCGGCCTCGGTCAGGCGTTGGCGCCGGGTGTTCCGCTGCAGCAGCGCGGTGCCCAGGTGCGTTTCCAGCTGCTGGATGTACTTGCCGACCATCACCCCCGAGACATGCAGCTGGCTGGCGGCGGCGGAAAAACTGCCGTGTTCGGCTACGGCGACGAAGGCCTGCATGCAGCGCAAGGTATCCATTGCAAACCCATGGTTAGGAATATGCGAATCATACGCCCCTTACCAAACTGCCCAATGACGGCGCAGACTGCGTCCATTCCCTCTCGCAAGGAGCTGTCATGAAGATTCTTCTCGTCGGTGCCAGCGGCACCCTCGGCCAGGCCGTTGCCCGCCACCTGGGCCAGCAGCACGACATCCTCGCTGCCGGTCGCCGCAGCGGCAGCCTGCGCGTGGACCTCACCGACGACGCCAGCGTGCGCGAGCTGTTCGCACAGACCGGCCCGGTCGATGCAGTGATTTCCACCACCGGCAAACTGCATTTCGGCCCCCTGCAGCAGATGACACCCGAACAGTTCAACATCGGCCTGCAGGACAAACTGCTCGGTCAGGTGCGCCTTGCACTGGCCGCGCAGCACCACCTCAATGCTGGCGGTTCGATCACCCTGACCAGTGGCATCGTCAGCGCGCAGCCGATCCGCGATGGTGCCAACGCCACCGCCGTCAACCATGCACTGGAAGGTTTCGTGCGCGCGGCGGCGCTGGAACTGCTGCCGCGCGGGCTGCGCATCAACGTGGTCAGCCCGAACGTGCTGGTGGAATCGATGGAGGCCTACGCTCCGTACTTCCCCGGCTTTGAAGCAGTAACCGCACAGCGCGCGGCGCTGGCCTTCCAGCGCGCGGTGGAAGGCATCCAGAGCGGCGAAACGATCACCGTCTGGTAACGAGCGTGCCGACCAGGGGCGGCACCCACCAGCACGGTCAGCCCCAGCGCATCGGGCCGTCGCCGCGCTCGCCGAGCACGTCATCCGGGTTGGCCAGGCGGCAACGCTTCAGTGACAGGCAGCCGCAGCCGATGCAACCGGTCAGCTCGTCGCGCAGCAACTGCAGCATGTGGATGCGTTCTTCGAGCTCCACCTGCCAGCGTGCCGACAGCTTGGCCCAGTCGGCCTTGGTCGGCGCCCGCCCCTGCGGCAGGCTCTCGAACGCACGCGCCACCGCCTCCAGCGGCATGCCCACGCGTTGCGCCACGCGGATCACCGCCAGCCGCCGCAGCACATCGCGGGCGTAGCGGCGCTGGTTGCCCGACGTGCGCAGGCTGCTGATCAACCCCTTGCGCTCGTAGAAATGCAGCGCAGAAACCGCTACGCCACTGCGGCGGGCGACATCGCCGACGCTCATGTCCTGTGCCAGCATCGAT
Source organism: Stenotrophomonas sp. LMG 10879 (assembly GCF_002750935.1). Lineage (NCBI taxonomy): Bacteria > Pseudomonadati > Pseudomonadota > Gammaproteobacteria > Lysobacterales > Lysobacteraceae > Stenotrophomonas > Stenotrophomonas sp. LMG 10879. Next base: position 224,534 of record NZ_PEJT01000003.1, on the reverse strand, counting down.
TGACCTCAACTTTGGTTGAGGTGGCATGCTGCTACCATCGCCGCCAGATGACAAGCGCGGCCCGTCCGCCACCCGCAGGAACCCGATGCCCTCCCCCGCTGCCACGGCCGATCCGGTCGACGCCTCCATCCTGTCCGCGCGCTACCGCGCCACCACCGTGGGCATGGTCGCCCTGGTCTCCCTGCATGCCTTCGAGGCGCTCGCAGTGGCCGCCGCGATGCCGACCGTGGCCGAGGCCCTGGACGGCCTGCGCCTGTATGCACTTGCCTTCGGTGGCACCTTGGCCACCAGCGTGATCGGCATGACCCTGGCCGGCCGCTGGGCCGACCGCCACGGGCCGGCACGGCCGCTGTGGTGGGGCCTGGCATGCTTCGTGCTGGGCCTGCTGCTGGCTGGCTTCGCGATGCGCATGGGCATGCTGGTGGCCGGCCGTCTGCTGCAGGGCCTCGGCGCCGGTGCCATCTCGGTCTCGCTGTATGTGATGGTCGGCCGCACCTATCCCGAGCATCTGCGGCCGAAGGTATTCGCCGCGTTCTCTGCCGGTTGGGTGGTGCCCTCGATGATCGGCCCGGCATTGAGCGGGGTGATCGTGCAGCACCTGGGCTGGCGCTGGGTGTTCCTGGCGGTGCCGCTGCTGGCGATACCGGCCGGCCTGCTGCTGCGACCGGCGCTGGCGCGCATGCAGGCGCCAGCGACCGATATTGCCGATGATGGCCGCGGCAGCATCGTGCGCTGGGCCACCGGCGCGTCCCTGGCTGCCCTGCTGCTGTATCTGGGTGGGCAGCAACAGGGCGTGCCGGCGCTGGTGTGCATCGGCGTGGCAATGCTGGCGCTGTTGTTCTGCGTACATCGCCTGTTGCCCGCCGGCACCCTGCGCCTGCGCCGCGGCCTGCCCAGCGTGATCGCGTTGCGCGGTGTGGCCGCTGCTGCATTCTTCGCCTGCGAGGCCTACCTGCCCCTGCTGCTGCAGCGCGAGCGCGGGCTGTCGCCCAGCTGGGCCGGTGCCGTGCTGAGCCTGGGCGCACTGGGCTGGTTCACCGGCTCGTGGCTGCAGGGTCACCAGCAGCGCGGCTGGTCGCGGCAGCAACTGCTGCGCGTTGGCACGCCGCTGATGACCGTGGGCATCGCCGCAACGCTGGCGGTGCTGTTCACTGCGGTGCCACTGCCGGTCGCCCTGGTCGGCTGGACGCTGACCGGTTTCGGCATGGGCATGATCTACGCCAGCCTGTCGGTGCTGACGTTGTCGTTGTCACCGCCGCACGAACAGGGCGCGAACACCTCGGCCCTGCAGTTGAGCGAAGCGCTGTCGGTGACCACCGCACTGGCGGTATCCGGCGCGCTGTTCGCGTTGTTCGTGGAACGCGCCCCGCATACCGGTTACATCCTGTGCCTGGCCATCACCCTGGGCCTGGCCGCGTTCGCCACGGTGATCGCCAGGCGGGTGTAGGCGCCGCGGAGAGCATCCCGTTATGGCCGCGCCACCGTGCCCACTTCATCGATGTCCTGGTGCAGGATGCGGCGTACTTCCAGCACCGCCTGCGGGGTTTCCTGCACGCTGTGGCCGGAGATGATCACCTTCTCCGACAGCGCGCCGGGCAGGTGCGAGCTCCAGTACGGCACCAGCCCATCGTCGGACTTCTCCACCGGCAGTTCCGGTTTGCGCTGGGCGATGATCGAGTGGTACTTCAGGCCCGGCGTGATCGGCAGCTGTGCAGCGGCTTTCACGAACGGGTCGCTGGCCTTGAGGTTGTCGATGCTGTTGGGGATCTTCGGCTTGGCCGTGCCGTCCACCTGCTGCTCGGCCTGCGCCAGCGCCAGGAACACATCCTCGAACTTGCCGAGGATGGTCAGCGGCAGGCGAACGAGGCGGCCGATCAGGCGGCCGACCTTGTTGCCGGCGATGTCCGTGCCCTGGTGCGGGGCGGCGATGAAGATCGCACGCTCCACGTTCGGTTCGGCCTTGAAGTGCAGCAGCGGACCGAGCTTGGACTGCACCCGCTTCAGGCGTTCGCCCTTCAGGTTGTAGTTGGCCAGCAGATCGTTCCACAGCACGTCGCCGGAGTCGCTGACCAGCAGCCGCGCCAGCACGCCGCCCATGCTGTGGCCGATGTAGACCATGTCCCTGGAGGCACGGGTGCTGCCGTTCGGGTCGAAATGCTTCAGCGTGTCGTTGAATGCGTTGGCAATCTCATAGCGGTTCAGCGCAATCGGCGCATTGGTAGGGTAGTACACCTGCCACACCTGGAACTGCTGGCGCAGTTCGGGGTCACCCATGATCTCGTTGGCCAGGTTCACCCACGCTTCCGGGCTGCTGCCCAGGCCATGCAGCATGAAGATGATGCGGCGGTTCGGATCCCACGGCTGCATGAGGTAGATGTGCGGCTCTCCGATGCCCTCGCTCATGCCGAACAGGGTACGCAGCGACTGCGTGGCGAACCCGCTCTGCGCCAGCCACAGGCCGTAGGCGGCAGTGAAGTTGCCCGCCAGCGGCACCTCTTCGCCATGCAGGCTGATGCGCTCGGTCGCCTCAGGCGAATAGCCATCCAGCAGCACCTGGCGGGTGCGCATCACGTCTTCCAGCGTGTTGCCTTCAAAACGCAGCAATGCGGTGACGTTGATCGAGGACATCTCGCTGTACTCGGGCACCGAATCGTCGTGCTGGTGGCGGCGTCCGCGACGGACGCCCTCCTCCTGCTCGTCCTTGATGGCCTGCGCCTGTGCCGTTTCGGCCTTGGCCCCCTCCGCGGCGACTGCCGGCACCACCAGTTTCGGCGGGTCCATCACCATCACCAGCTCGGCACCGAAACCATCGCGGCGATAGGTGCTGCGCATGCCGACGAAGCTGACGGTACCGGCCGGCACCAGCTGCTTGGGAATGCTCTTCAGCGACAGCCGCTGGAAATCGGAAGCCAGCGTCCAGCTGCCTGCCGACACCGGCTTGGTGTAGTCCTCGCCGGCCAATGCGGCGGCGCGCGCGCGCGCGAACAACACCACGGCGGCCTTCTCCGCAGCGTAGTTGTAGTAATCGCGCACCTGCGTCTGCCGGTCCTCGAACGCGCGATCGGAGGGCGAGCGTCCGCTGTAGAACAGATAGGCGTAGCCATAGCGCGCCGCCTCCAGCCACGCATCCAGCGCTGCATCGCTCATCGGCGGTTCGTTGGCCGCCTGCTTCTTCGGCGTCAGTGCCAGAGCGGCCTTCACCCACAGCTCGGACAACGTCGACAAGCGCTGCTCGACGTTGAGGTCATCGGTCATCAACAGCGTGCTGCGGCAGACCAGGAAGTCCTTCTCGCACTGCGATTCGTCCAGCCCGGCCGCACTCAGCGTCTCGCGCGAGGCGGGGCTGAGCTTGCCGGTGTTGAGCACGTCGGCACGCTTGTTGACCAGGTAATCGCTGGACGCCACCTGCTTGACGGTGACCATCGCGCAGCCGCTGCCACCCAGCAGCAGGAAGGCAGCAAACAGCGCCGGCAGCACGCGCTGCCAGCGGAACAGGATCATCGGGGTCATTGCTGCGGGTCCTGCTCGGTGCCCGGGATGCCCTGGCGGATCACGGTGGAGAAATCATCGTCGGATGCCATCTTCAGCGCGCGCTCAGTGATGCGGCCCTTGGCATGCAGTTCGGCGTACGCCACGCCAGGCGTGAGCGCGCCCACCTCCTGCGCGTACTCGGCCAGGTAGCCCGAAGCCAGCAACCGGTAGTCCAGCGGCAGGCGCGGGGCGATATGCCGTGCCAGATCGAAGACGATCGTGGTGCAGTTGCTGGTCAGCGTGTTGTAGAAACCGGGCGCGGCATCGAGCTGATGCGCCTGGTCGATGTAGGCAGCGAACAGGGTCTTGAGCTGGTTGCGGTCCATGCCGTGCAGGCGGTACAGGTAGACATCCTCGCCGCGGGCGTTGGTGCGGGTGCGGATGATGTCGGTTTCTTCGGACGCGACCAGCGTCATCTCGAACTTGCGGAAGAAGCCGCCCAGTGCCGAGAACGATTCACCACGCTCCTTGCGGATTTCCAGCGAGAACACCAGATGGCGCCCGTCCTCGAATCCAAACGAGACCAGGGTGTGGGCGATCGCCGGCCCCATCCAGTACGACAGCACCAGGTCGGCCGAACGCAGCTGGTCCAGGTCGTAGCTGCGGCGCACCCAGCGCGCGTCGTAGTCGGTCTCGGTGCGCCAGGTGAAATCGCGCACGTTGTCCAGCACCACGTGGCGGCCATCGAAGGATTGCACGTGCAGGCGCTGCGCCACGTCATCGGCCCAGTCGCGGTCCTGGCGCGGGGTCAGCAGCAGCCACCACAGCCCCGCAAGCGCCAGAGCGCCGGCAAAGGCCGCCCACAGCCTGCGCGTGCCACGGCCGCGCGCCACCTGCCAGGCCGCCCAACCGGCCCCCAGCAACCACAGCAACGCCGCAGCACCGCCCAGCCAGCCCGGCCCGGGCATCTGGTAGGTCAACAGACCGGCCACCCACAGCGCCAGCAGCACCATCACACATCCTGTCATCCATCGTCCTGCGGCTTTCACTGGCATCCTGTCGGGGTCCCGGGGCGGCATAGTTAGCCACAAGCCGCCTCACGGCGACATCTACAACCGGTTCAGGCTGGCGCGGCCGGGGGCATACTGGCACCCACCAAGGGCGCGCAGGGAGCAGAGATGGGCATCACCACCGTGGCCGGCGTCGCCGTGCAGGCGCAGCATCGGGCCAGCTGTCATTGCGGCACGGTCGAGCTGCTGCTGGACCTGCCCGAGGGCATCGTCGACCCGCGCCGCTGCGATTGTTCGATGTGCCGGCGCCGCGGCGCCATCGCCGCCAGCGTGGCGCGGCACGGGCTGCAGATCGTGCGCGGGCAGGACCATCTGCGCCTGTACCAGTTCAACACCCACGTCGCCGAGCACTACTTCTGCGGGATCTGTGGCATCTACACGCACCACCGCCGCCGCTCCAACCCGGACCAGTACGGCTACAACGTGGCCTGCCTGGAAGGCATCGATCCGTTCGCGCTGGGAACGATTCCGGTCAATGACGGAGTGAACCACCCCGCCGACCGTACCGGTTAGTGCCGGCTGCGCCGGGGCGGCGGCGCGATCTTCTGCCACGGCGCCATGCTGGCCCGGCCGACGCGCAACGGGCGCTTCAACGGCGCTCGACGCGCGGGAGTGTCCGCTGCAGACGGCAGCGTCTCAGCGGGCAGCACAGGGCGCGAGGGCCAGAGTCGGTCGAGCAACCACATGGCAGGTCTCCGTGGGGGACGGGGACGCTCTACCCTACCGATGCCCGGGCCAAGACCGGGTGACGGCGCTGCGGCAGGCAGGTGACCGCCAGACACATTGTCCATGTGGCGGCCGCGCACCTCACCGTCACTGCGGCTTTCACGCGCAACGAAGCTGAAGTCAGCGCAGCAACATTGGAAGTGGGCGAACACCTGAATGACGAGCTGCCACACCTTGCCGCGCCTTCGGCGATTGTTTCGCCGGCTCCCCCCGTGCGGTCACCGCCACCATCAGCTACCGGCTCCGGGCACGGCAACGGCCGTTGAGCGCCGCAGCAGCACATGCAGCAGCAGGGCGCTGCCGGCTGTCAGCGCTGACAGCATGTGCAGCAGTTGCGCCAGCGCCTCGCCGCTGGCGCGCTGCAACTGCAGGGCCGTTGCTCCGGGCAGCAGCGGTTGGGCCGAATGCAACGCACCGGTAGCCAGATAGGCCGCCGCCCTGCCCAGTGCTGGAGCAGATGTGCCCTGCAGGCGGTGGCCGATGAGCGTCGCCAGCAATGCGGTCACTGCCGCCAGTGCGATGCCCTCGCCCGCTACCCGCACCGTGCCGAAGATCCCCGCCGCCATGCCCGCGCGTTGCACCGGCACCACACTGACCGACAACCCGTCCATCAACCCCCAGGGCAATGCGGTGCCTGCACCGATCAGCAGCAGCGGCGGTATCCATTGCGCAGGCAGCGGATGTACCGCCTGCCGCGACAGCAGATACAGCCCCAACGCGCAGAGCAGCAACCCAGCCACGCACAGGCGCGTGCTTCCCATCCGGCCGGCCCAGCGCGCGGCCAGCAGTGGCAGCACCAGCATCGGCGCGGACAGCGCCAGCATCTGCACGCCGACGGTGGCGACGCCCTGGCCATGCACGCCCAGCAGCTGCAGCGGCAGCAGCACCAGCAGCACCACGTAGCCGAAGCAGGTTGCCACCGGCAGCAGCTGCACACCGACGAATGCCCGCTGCGCGAACAGCGAAAGATCCAGCAACGGCGCCGGCTGCCTGCGCTCGATCAGTACGAACGATGCCGCCAGCAGCACGGTCGCCAGCGATGCCCACCGTACCCGCGCTGCGGGCAGGCCGAATTCGCCCAACCACAACAGCGCCAGGGTCAGCATGCTCAGCGTCAGGCTGAAAGCCAGCATGCCCGGCACGTCCAGCCGCCCGGCCTGCCCGCGGCTCTCTGGCAGCACGCGCACTGCCAGCATGCATGCCAGCAGAGCCAGCACACCACCGGCGGCAAACACGCTTCGCCAACCCATCGCCTCGAGCAGCGCGCCCGCAAGCAGCGGCCCCAGCGCCAGGCCGGCGCCAAAGGTGGTGCCCAGCAGGGCAAACGCACGCATACGGGCCTGGCCGTGCCACGCCTGCGCCAGCGCCGCGCTGCCCGATGCCAATGCCGCGGCAGCGCCCACGCCTTGCAGACCGCGCGCCAGGTCCAGCCAGAACAGATCCGGCGCCATGCAGACGAAGAACGTCGCCAACGCGAAACTGCCGCTGCCCAGCAGGAACAGCCGGCGTCGCCCATAGCGGTCCGCCAGTCCCCCTGCCGCCAGCAGCAGGCTGCCGAAGCTGAGCATGAAGGCATTGGTCACCCAGGCCAACGAAGCGGGCGAGCTGGCCAACTGGATGGCCAGCACCGGCACCGCTACCGCGCCGGCCGAGAACGACAACGGCAACGCGAGCGCCGCCAGGCACACCGACACCAGGGCCCAACGCCCTTGCACGGGCCGGGAATCCATCAAGAAACGGGCCATCGGGGCCTCCTGCAATCGGGGCATTGATGATGAACAGGCCGCGATCGGGTAAAAACCGGCTCACAGGCGTTTGATTACGGCCAGATGTTCCGCAATCATCCCGCCATGGATTCCATTTCCGCACTACTGGCTTTCGTCCGCACCGCCGAGGCCGGCAGCATTGTCGGTGCCGCGCGCGTACTGGGCCTGTCCGCTTCGGCGGTGGGCAAGCGGATCGCCCGCCTGGAACAGGACCTGGGTACGCGACTGTTCCACCGCACCACGCGGCGCATGCACCTCACCGACGAAGGCGACCTGCTGCTGCAGCGCTGCCGCCGTGCATTGGATGAACTGTCCGAGGCCCAGGCCGACCTTGCGCAGCGTCAACTCGCTCCCCGCGGGCTGCTGCGGATTGGCCTGCCCACCATCGGCTACCGTTTTCTGCTGCCGGTGCTGCCCGGCTTCCAGCAGCGCTACCCGCAGGTGCAGTTGGAACTTGATTTCAATGACCGCCTGGTCGATGTCGTCAGCGAAGGACTGGATGCGGTGATACGCAGCGGTGAACTGGCCGACTCCAGCCTGATGTCTCGGCGCCTCGGCAGCTTCCACTTCGTGCTGTGCGCAGCGCCGGTCTACCTGCGAACACACGGCTGGCCACAGTCGCTGCCGGAACTGCGTACGCTGCAGGCGGTGCGTTTCCGCTTCCCGACCACCGGCATGCTGCAACCCTGGAGCCTGCCCGGCGTCGATGGCGACGCCGGCGCCGCTCTGACTACAGCAATGACCTGCAACAACATGGAAGCGCTGCTGGCCGCTGCAATCGGCGCCATGGGCGTCGCCTGGATGCCCGACTTCCTGGCGGCCGAAGCACTGGCCGATGGCCGGTTGCAGCAGGTGTTGCCGATGATGGAGCCGCAGCGCGGGCAATTCTCACTGCTCTGGCCCGGCAATCGTCACCCCAGCGCCCGCCTGCGGGTGTTCATCGATTACGTGGCCGACCATCTGTTCGCCCGTCCTTGTTGAGCAGACAGATGCACCGCCCGCCGCCGCTCCCCATGCACGACGCGCATTGCCACCCCCGAGGCAAGCGCGATCAACGCATTCGTGCCTGACCACGCACAGGCGGCGGGCGATGCGGGTTGGCGTACCGGACAACTCTGGGACTGACCGGCGGATCATGGTGATCCCCACACATCGCCCACCACGGACAGCGGGTCACGTGATCGGCAGGCGCCATCCGTGCGCCTGCCGATCACGTGCCAGAGTTGATTGTGGGACGCCAATCCCAGCCGGCCGATGATGGCCGACGGGGACATGCTGGTCGTTGCCGCCGAGGCGGTATGTAGGAGTTACCCGCGCCCGTGCCTCAGGCTTGCTGCAGGCGCGATTCCCCAGCGCTGAACTGCGAGCCGAATCACATTCCAGAGGCGCGCACGACGTGGGCCAACTCCCTTCCCGCGCCTGCAGCAGGGATACTCAACCGGCAATCACGACACTGCCGGTTGTGCAGCCATCGCCAGGAAATTCTGCAGCACCGGCGTAGGCGATTCCGGGCGCATGCAGAACTGCAGTTCGAACGCCGCATTGCCTCCGTCCAGCGGTCGATAGACGATTTCTTCGGGACGGAACCCGCTCATGCTGGCCGGCACGATTGCCACGCCCGCTTCCACGGCCACCAGCGACAACACCGCGTGCATGCCCTGCGCTTCCTGCACGACCCGTGGCGTGAAGCCGGCAGCCGTACACAGGCCCAGTACCTGTGCATGGAAGCCGACACCTTCGGCCGATGGCCATGAAACGAAAGGCTCGTCCATCAGGTCTGCGACGTCCAGCCGTTGCCGTGCGACCAGCCGATGCGCGCGCGGCAGGGCAATGGCCAGTCGATCATGGTCGAACGCCTGCAGATGCAGTTCTGCGGAAATGATCGGTGGAATCAGGATACCCAGGTCGATGCGCCCCTCGCGCAGCCACTGTTGCTGCTGCCGCGAGGTGGCTTCGTGCAGATGCAGCTGCACCTGCGCAAACGCATGGCGGAACTGGCGGATCAGTGCCGGCAGGCGCCCATACAGTGCGCTGCCGACGTAGCCTACGCGCAGGCTGCCGGTCTGCCCTGCCGCCGATTCGCGCGTGCGCTGCAGCGCCTGTTCGGCCTGTTGCAGCGTCGCGCGCGCCTCCACCAGCAGCGTCTGCCCCGCCGCGGTCAGGCCCAGCGTACGGTTGCCACGCACGATCAAGCCCGTGCCCACTTCGTCTTCCAGGCGCCGCATCGCCGCCGTCAATGGCGGCTGCGACATGTGCAGGCGCGCAGCGGCGCGATGGAAGTGCAGTTCTTCGGCCACCGCCACGAACTGGCGGAGCAGGCGCAGATCGATCATTTCATCGCAGGCAGGTGGAGACCCGCCTAGGGTACGCGCTCAGCCGCGCGCGTCGACACTCGGCCGTGCAATGACCGGCCACTGCAGCGCCACCGATTCGATGCTGTCGGCGGCCACGGCGCGCAGGTCGCGTGGATAGTCCACGTTCTCTGCTTCCTGCAGCCGCAGTGCATGGAACTGGCCATTGCTGGCACGCAGAATCCAGCCACCCTGCCGGCAGCGCGTGGAAACCAGGAAGGCAACACCGGTAGCCACGGCATCGGGATGCAGTTCATCCGGCTCCCCGTCGATGCCCCACATGCGGGTCTTGGCCACCGGCGATACCGCGTTGACCACGATGCCGTGCTCGGCGCCTTCCAACGCCAGCACATTGACCAGCCCCTGTGCGGCCAGCTTGGCCATCGCGTAGCCACACAGGCCGCGCTGCGCATACTGCGGGTACAGCGCGCGATCGGAGGTGGTCAGCACGATGCGGCCGCCGCCGGCAGCACGCATCGCCGGCCATGCCGCCTGTGCCAGCCACAGCGGTGTCTTCGCGGCCAGGCACAGCATCTGCTCCAGCGCATCATCCTCCACCGCTTCGATAGCGGCGTAGGCCACCCAGCCGGCGTTGTGGATGATGAAGTCCAGGCGACCATGGCGCTGCAGAATGTCCTGCACGAGCGCATGGCAACCGCTGCGCTGGTTGATGGGGCCGCTGGCGGCCTCGACCGGCAGGCTCTGGGCACGCAGTGCCGCCACCGCCGTGGCGATGCGCTGCGGATCGGCGCCCGTGCCATCCGTTGCAGCGCCCACGTCATGCATCACTACATGCGCGCCACGCTGGGCGAGCAGGCGGCTGTAGGCCAGGCCCAGGCCACCGGCGGCACCGGTCACCAGGCCCACCTGGCCTTCGAACGAGATACTGGAATTGGGTTTCATCCGGCCAGCATCGGCGAGCGCCATCGTCCTCGGCCAATACTGTTTGCACACCCGCGTGATACGCCAACGGTATCGCGCGGCGATGGCGCTGCGCGGTCAGCGGCTGAAGCGACGGGCTCCGGCCACGCAGATCACCGCCGCCACGGTCACCAGCAGCATGCCCGCGCTGACGGTCTCGTGCAGCAACATTGCCGCCAGTGCCAGGCCGAAGAACGGCTGCAGCAGCTGCAGCTGGCCGACTGCGGCGATGCCGCCCTGGGCCAGACCGCGATACCAGAACAGAAACCCGATCAGCATGCTGAACACCGCCACATACCCCAGCGCCCACCATGCAGAAGCAGCGACCGCCGTGAACGAGACCGGGCGCATCGCCACCATCAGCGGCAGCATGACCGGCAATGCCAGCAGCAGTGCCCAGCTGATCACCTGCCAACCGCCAAGATGTCGGGCAAGGCGGCCGCCCTCTGCATAGCCGAGCCCGCACACCACGATTGCCGCCAGCATCAGCAGATCGGCCTGCAACGAGGCCTCGATGCCGTTGCGTGCGGCGTAGCCGACCACGCAGGCACTGCCCAGCAGCGAGAACACCCAGAATGCCGGCCGTGGCCGGTCGCCGCCGCGCAGGACGCCGAACACCGCCGTGCTCAGCGGCAGCAGGCCGAGGAACACGATGGTGTGTGCCGACGAGGCGTGGCGCAGGGCGAGCGCGGTCAGCAACGGAAAGCCCACCACCACGCCCAGGCTGACCAGCGCCAGGCCTGGCAGATCGCTTCTGACCGGGCGCGGCTGGCGCAATGCCAGCAGCAGCACCAGCCCCAGCAACGCGGCGATGCTGGCGCGTGCGGCGGTCACGAAGCTGGCGTCCAGCTCCATCACCGCCAGACGGGTGGCCGGCAATGAGCCGGCGAAGATCACCACACCGATGAAGCCATTGATCCACCCGCTTGCCGACCGTTCCACACCCTGCTCCAGAAGTGCCGGGCAATGGCCGGCTGTGCCCGTCATTGGGCCACCGGGCATCGGCGATACACAGCTACAATCCAGTACAGTCACAAGTAACTGTACTGCCCACAATCCCCTTACAGTCACGCGCATGTCCCGACCGCCCAGCCGCATCGACAGCGTCATCCACGCCGTCCGCTCCCGCATCAGCTCGCGCCTGGATGGCCCGGGCAGCCGCCTGCCTTCGGTGCGCGCGCAGGCGGCGACGATGGGCGTTTCCGTGTCCACCGTGGTCGAGGCCTACGAACGTCTGGCGGCAGAAGGCGTGATCGCCGCGCGCGCCGGCTCCGGCTTCTACGTGGCTGGCCCGGCAGCGCCGCTGGCACTGGCCGAGATGGAGCCGCGCCTGGATCGCGCGGTGGACCCGCTGTGGGTGTCGCGGCAATCGCTGGAAACCCCGTCCGGCCACCTCAAGCCGGGCTGCGGCTGGATGCCCAGCGACTGGCTGTACCACGATGGCCTGCGCCGTGGCCTGCGCCGCATGGCGCGCGCCGACGCCGCGCACCTGGTCGACTACGCGGGGCCGCTCGGCCTGCCGGCATTGCGACAGACGCTGCAGCGACGCGCGGCCACGCTGGGCATCGAAGCATCGATGGAGCAGTTGCTGCTGGCCGAATCGGGGACGCACGCGATCGACCTGATCTGCCGCTTCCTGCTGAAGCCCGGCGACTGCGTGCTGGTCGACGACCCCAGCTATTTCAATTACCACGCGATGTTGAAGGCCCATCAGGTGCAGGCCATCGGCATACCGTACACACATACCGGGCCGGATCTGCAGGTGTTTGCCAGCGCGCTGCAGGAATACGTGCCGCGCCTGTACATCACCAACGCCGGGCTGCACAACCCGACGGGCGCGGTGCTGTCGGCGACCACCGCGCATCGCCTGCTGGGCCTGGCCGACCGCAGCGAACTGATCATCATCGAGGATGACATCTTCGCCGACTTCGAGCTGCGCCCGGCGCCGCGGCTGGCGGCGCTGGATGGACTGTCGCGGGTGATCCATGTCGGCAGTTTCTCCAAGGCCATCTCGGCGGCATCGCGCTGCGGCTACATCGCCGCACGCCCTGACTGGATCGAGGCACTGACCGATCTGAAGCTGGCCACCAGCTTCGGCGGTGGGCACCTGGCCGCGCACCTCATGCAGATCGCACTGACCGACAGCGGCTACCGACGGCACATGCAGGCGGTGCGCACGCGCCTGGCCGATGCGCGCAAGCACACGCTGCGGCAGGTGCAGAAGCTGGGCATCACACCATGGCTGCAACCGGAAGCAGGACTGTTCCTGTGGTGCCAGCTGCCCGATGGCCGCGATGCATCGGCAGTGGCACGGCAGTGCCTGCGCGAGGGCATGGTGCTGGCGCCCGGCAATGCCTTCAGCCAGTCGCAGCGCGCTGCCGACTACGTGCGCTTCAATGTGTCGCAGTGCCAGGACCCGAAGATCTGGCAGGTACTTGGGAAGGCGCTGCAATAGAACAGCTGGAGCATTACAGTGCGTTATCCTGCCGGCCATCCAAGCAAGGAGCGCCCGCATGCGTCGATGGATCGGCATCGCCTTGGCCTGCAGCCTGACCGGTGGCTGCATCACGTTCGGGCCCCGCGACGGCTCGCTGCAGGTCATTGGCTATGCACCCACGGACGGGAACTGCCAACTGCAGATCACCGCGCCGGGGGCATCCAACGCGGATGCCGCGCCGGTGCAGGGGTATTTTCAACGGCAGCTGATGGTTCATTCCAGCAGGCCCGGTCGCGTCGCGCTGCTGTGCAATGGCAGGCTGCAGGCCGAACGCAACTTCCGTTACGGCCGCGACGTGAGGTTCGGCGAGGTTCTACCGCTCCTTGTTTTCGAGCGCAGCGCGCTCGATCTGGGCGGCAGCACACCGGTGGCACGCATACGTGCTTTCCAGTCCGATTTTCTGGACTGGAACAATGCCTCGCTTGCAGAGGTGACAGAACATGGCTCGTCACACGGACTGGCGTTGGCCAGTGCGACGTACGCAACGCTGGTGGAGCACTACGCCTTGCCTGGCACCCCGCGCAACGTCATGCAACGGCCCAGCGTTGAGTCACCGCATGATCCGGCACTGGAACAGGTAATGGCCGTGCAGATCCTCGGCGACGCAGCGTCGATACGTACCGCACAACAGCGCCGCTCCAGCGTCCTCATCCATGAGTACCGGCTGCAACGCGTGCAGGATGACTGGCGATTGACCGGCCTGTATCGACTGGAAGCAGACGGAATGAAGCCGGCGCTCTGAATACCTCGGACTCAATCGGCGAGGTAGGTCTCTGCGGGAATGTCCAGCAGCTCTGGACCTGAAAGCGTCGCGCCCTGCAGATCGGCGCCGGCGCTCAAGGCATTGTCGATCGCATTGAGCAGCGAACTCCGCTGGCAGATCGCCTTGAACGCAGCGCGCGGGCCTTCGTGGTACATGGCCAGGGCGCGCTGCAGGCCATCGACGAATACCGGTTCGCGCTCGAGCAGCAGTTCATGCCGCTCACCCTGCGCGTCAGAGGCGGTGAATGTACGCGGCAGCAGCACACCCAGTTCCATGTGCCCGATCAGGGCCATGGCGAATGCTTCAGGCAGCCACACCAACAGGCGGCGCATCTGCCCGTGTTCGCTGCCGAGCGCGAGCAGTGCCTGCTCGGCGTGCTCCTCATCCACGTCCTCGCGTCCAAGCAATGTCAGTGCGAGTTCGAAGGCTTCCGCCAATGGCATCGGGGGCGTGCGAGGGTTCATTCGCGATCTCTGGAATACAGGCAGGCGCAGACCTTAAGCAAAGGCGGGCATCCCTGCAATCGACACTTGCGCAGCGCGGTAAAGTGGATGCTCGCCATTGCTGCAGGAATGCTTCCGATGTCCTTCTCCGATCCCCACGCCGTCGCCCGCTACGCCGACGGCCCGCTGCGGCAGGTACCGGGTTTCCTCGGACTGCAGCAGATGACCCACCTGCTGCTGGCCGAACATGTGCCCGACGATGGCCAGGTGCTGGTGCTCGGCGCAGGTGGCGGCCTGGAGCTCAAGGCCTTCGCCGAAGCGCACCCGCATTGGCGGATGCTCGGTATCGACCCGGCCGCACCCATGCTCGCGCTGGCCGAACAGACCCTGGGGCCATTGATGGCACAGGTCACGCTGCTGGAAGGCTACATCGACGATGCCCCGCACACCGTCTTCGACGGCGCCACCTGCCTGCTGACCCTGCATTTCCTCACCGTTGAACAGCGCCTGCACACCCTGCACGAACTGCGGCAACGGCTGCGGCCGGGTGCGCCGCTGGTGGTCGCCCACCACAGCGTGCCGCAGGATGCGGCCGGCAAGCATCGCTGGCTGCAACGCTACGCCGCATTCGGCGAGGCCTCCGGTATTCCACGTGCCGATGCGCAACGCGCAGCCGCCGCGATCGCCGAGCGCCTGCCGCTGCTGTCGCCCGAGCAGGAAGTGGCGTTGCTGCAGGAGGCCGGATTCGACAACGTGGAATTGTTCTACGCCGGCTTCAGCTTCAAGGGCTGGGTGGCCCATGCGCCGACCGCGCCGGCATAGCGCCGCCACGCACGCTCATGGCACCACGGTGATGCCGATCCGCTGCATCAGCAGCGCGACCTGCTGCACATCGAGCGTGGCGCCACGCAGGTTGGTGCTGCGCACATCCAGCTCGCCCAGTTCGGAGTTGGTCAGGTCGCAATCGGTGAAGTTGGCCGTGTTCCAGTCGATGCCATCGAACTGGCCGCCGGACAGGTCCGATCCGGCGAAACTGGCGCCGCTGATGTTGGCCCCGTCCCAACGGTTTTCCCACAGCTCGCACTTCTCCAGCGTAACTCGCGAGAAGTTGGCATAGCGCAGGTTGGTCTTCTTGATGAAGGCGCTGCAGAACCAGCTGCGCGTGGTGATCTGGTTCATGAAACTGGCGTTGCTGAAATCGGCGCCCTGCGCGCGGCACTCGCTGATTTCCAGCCCCAGCGCCTTGATGAAGTTGAAGTTGCACATGCTGATGTCGCACTGGCGGAAGCTGGCTTCCTTCAACGTGGCGCCACTGAAACGGCACCCGGTGCGGGTGTCGGCGTCGTAGAAGCCGCAGTTCACGAACTCGGTGGCGGTGAGGTCCGCGCCGGAAAAGTCGCACTCATGGAACTGCTGGTCGACCACCTTCTGGCCGGTGAACTGATCGACGCCAATGCGCAGCTTGTGGTGAACGGTGGAGGACATGCGGGATTCCGTGCCGGGTGCCTCGCCATGATGCCGCGTCCGGCCGGGCGGCGGTAGAGCGTGGCCATCGCGGTTCATGGCTGCTGCAGTCGGGATGTGTACAGCGCCAAGGCGGGCTCTCCAGCGGTCCGGCCCGATCGGCAACTGCACGCCTTCATGCACCCGAGCGCGGCTGACGTCCTTGTCATGCCATGGACGGCGCGGGCGTACGCCATCAGAGGCGAGGCAGATCCCTGCGACTGCGCTCAGAGAACGGAGCATGCCAATGGCGCTTGCGCCGGAGTGTCATCCGCAAGCGCCGATAGCCGATGACGGTCGCCGTCGCACACAGCGCGGTACCTGCCAGGCTGAGCAACAGCAGCACGACCAGGCGGCTGTTCGGCTGCCGCAGCAGCGCGGGCAGATCCCAGCTGTGCAGGAAGGAAAACAGCCAGCGCCCAACCCGCTCGCGCCTGCCCATCGTCAACAGCGGATCGCCGGTAGCCAGGTCGACATAGACGCGGGTAGCCTCAGCATCATCGAAGTCGGCCACCGCCACCGGAAAGCGACGTACCGCGGCGCCATTCATCGCCTCCGCAGCGCGCGGGTAGAAGTAGGCATCGGGCGCCTGCAGAATGGTGAATCTGCGCAGGCGTGCGTCGGACATCGCCTCTACCCTGCCCTGCAACCAGTCTGCACCGAATGCAGTGGACACCTGCAGTGCGCCGTCACGCTCCGTGACCACGCGTGAATCGGCATTGCCATCCAGGACTACCGCGAACAAGTCACCGCCGATCCGTCGCCACTGGATCTCCACCGGCGCGAACTGCGGTGTGTGCACTGCAGCCAGTACCGCCGCCGGTTGCGCGATAGCGCCTGTATCCGCCGGCGCTTCCCCCTGATAGCGCGCAACGTCGAGCGAAGCGCGTGCGCTGCTGAAGACCCCCAAGGGATTCATCGACATCAATCCACTGAAGATCCAGGTGAACACGAATGCGCTCGCCATCAACCCGATCAGGTGATGCCAGCGCATCCACGGTTCCTGGTACGGCGTCTTCGACCCTGACCGGTACTTCCCGCGAAACCGCCAGCGCCAGATGCCGACCACGATCCCACTGATCGCGGCCAGCGTGCACAGCGCCGACAGCACGATCACCGTCCAGGTCCACACCGGATCCACCGACTGCATGCGCAGGACGTACAGCCAGTGCAGCCACGCACCCACATAGTTCCAGCGCTGCTGCAGGCGGGGTGCATCCAGCACCACCTCGCCGGTACGTGAGGACACGTAGACATCACCGGGCTGTGCACCACCGACGCCGACACGGTACAGCGGCCGATGCGGATCAAGGCCGCGCGAATGCGTCCAGCGATCCTCGTCCAGCGGCATGGCACCAACGAAAGCCGGCCCACCGGCGAACTGCGCGGCGGAGACTTCGGCCAGCTGCGCCGATACTGGCGGCAATGCCTGACCGGTAAGCGCCGACCACGCGCCCATGTTCGCCCCGGAGCGCACCACGTAGGCGGGCTCGCCACGCAGCGTCGTCAACACGATCCGCTCAGGCTCCTGTCGCACCGCATCCGGCAGCACGGAAAGTGCCTGCCAGCCGCGCGCATCAGCCAGTGTGGGCAGCGCGGCCAAGCGTTCTCCCGGCGTCAGCTTCGGGTAACCGATGAACAGCATCACCATGCCGCTGACGAACCACAGCACCATCAGCAGGCACCCACCGATGCCGAGCCAACGGTGCACCAGGTAGGTCCAGCGCTTGGCAGTGGAGCGCAGCGACATGGCGGCCGTCCTCAGAAGCGATGGTCGAAGGTGAATTCGACGCGCCGGTCGGCGCCCAGCAGCCACTGCGTACTGGTGTAGTAGGCCGTGGCGTAGTACGCCTTGTCGAACACGTTGAACACGCGTGCGGTCACCCGTGTACGCGGCGCTGCCTGCCAGGTCAGTGCCAGATCGGTGGTGGTGTAGCCCGGCAGCTGCAGCGTGTTGGCGTTGTCGGCATAGCGCTTGCCCACGTAGCGCACGCCGCTGGCCACGCTCCAGTCGGGCAGGAACTGCCAGCTCAACCAGACGTTGGCCAGGCGCTCGGCCACGTTCGGCGGCACGTTGCCATCACGCGAGACGATCACCGCCGGCGTGCCGGTAGCTTCCAGGAAGTCCTCGAACTCGGCCTTGAGCAGGGTCGCGTTGGCATCCAGCGACCACTGCGGCGCGAAGGCCCAGTTCAACGAGGCTTCGATTCCCTTCGAGGCCTGTGCACCCACCTGCACGCGACGGTCCGGTTGCAACGGGTCGCGGCTGAGCAGCCCGGTCTTGCGGATGCGATAGGCCGCCAGCGTCCATTCGCCCCCATCGAAGGCCTGCTTCATGCCGACCTCGATCTGCTTGCCCTTGGCCAGATCGAACACGCCGTTGGCCGGGCTGATCATCAACAGCCCACTGACCGGGTCTGCCGCCTGCGAGTACTGCGCATAGAGGGTCATCGACGGCTGTATTGCGAACACCGTGCCCGCTCGCCAGCCGGTGCTGCTGTAGGTCTTCGAGAACGACCGCTGGCCGCTGACCAGATCATTGCGGTCTATCGTGGCGCGATCGTGGCGCAAGCCAGCAAGCACCGACCAGCGCTCGCTCAGTTCCAGCCGGTCCTCCAGGAACAACGCGACCTGCTCGGCGCTGTTGCGGTAGCGCGGCAGGTTGGGTGCATCGCTGACGAACCCGCCGGGCACCGGGTTGAAGGGATCCACCGGCCCCGAGCTGCCCGCATAGGTGTTGTTGGTGTGCTTGAAATGCGCACGGTTGGCATCGAGGCCGACGGCGAAACTGTTGGGCAGACCACCCGCATTTCCCAGCAGGCGCAGCGTGGAAGTGAGGCCGGTCTGGTCCTGGTTGTGGGTGATCTGGGTGTTGCCGGAGCGGTCGATCAGGCCGGTGCGCTCGTTGTAGACATAGGCCTCGGCGTTGCGCCAGTCGCGCTGGCTGTCGATCTGGTAGACGCGCGTGCGCCATTCCACGTTCTCGCTAGGCGTCCACAGCGCATCAAGCTGGGTCCAACGGTCGCGGAAACGGATCACGCTGTCGACCACGTTGTAGTTCTCGTGCCGCAGTGCATCCAGCTGCCGCCCATCGATCAACGGCGTACCGAAGTAGCGCATCGGCTTCTGGTAGCCCTGCGCATGGGTCAGCGTGAACTGCAGATCCGCCCCTAGCTGCCACAGCAACGCACCGGAAAACGTGGCATCGCCGTTGCGGCCGCGGTCGACCCACCCGCTGCTGTAGTTGCCGCTGACGTCCACGCGGTAGGCCAGCGCCGGCGTGAGCGCACCGCCACTGCCGAATCCGAGTCGCGCGGTGTCTTCGCTGCCCAGGGTGACGCTTACCTCGTTCTCGACGGCACCGCGCGAAGGCTTCTTCGGCACGATGTTGACCACGCCGCCGATGGCACCATCACCATGGATGACCGATGCCGGCCCGCGCAGCACTTCGATGCGCTCGATCGACCAGGTATCGAACGGAAAGGTGACGCCCACGCCGCCGTACTGGCGCAGGCCATCGTACAGGCGCATCACCGAGGCGCCATCGGTGAAGCCACGGCTGGACAGCGCACTCAGGCCGTTGCCCGGATGGGGAAGTGCACTGATCGCACCGGCGCGGGTGATCGCGTCGTTGAGAGTGGAATCACCGCGCTGCTCCAGTTGCGCGCGCGAAATCACGGTCAGGCTTGCCGGGGTCTGCAGCACGCTCAGGCCGAGGGCCGAACCAGTGCTCGCGGTGGAGGACAGCGAACCGCTGCGGGTATCCACCACGCGGACGGTATCCAGGGTGGTCGGCGATACGGCATCTGCGGCAAGCGCAGGCGTTGCCTGCAGGAAGGATGCGCACAGCGCAGTCAGCGTCGCCCAGCGCAGGGCGACGAGGTTGGAGTGTTTTTTCATTTTTTCACGGCATGCGGTACTGCCCCGTCCAGCGGGACAGCAGGAAGAAGAACGCACGCAGTAGTGCCAGGCCATGCCTGGCAGCTCCATGGGAATCGACTACGTTGCTGCGTGCGCGGCTCAGCCAGCGAATGCCGCCGGTGGCCCACGCGCTCCCAGCGTGCCGCAGATCCGCTGCGGCAAGGTCTGCACCGCACCACGCAGCGCGCGGCACACCGGTGCCAGCGGCATCATCAACAGCAGCGCCGCCACCAGCAGGGTGATCAGCCGTGCGGCAATCAGGCAGTAGTCGCAGTCCACGCCCATCTCGTGGTCGGCGTGTGGATCGGCCGGCGGCTTCGGTGCCGCTTCGCCATGCTGCATTGCCATCGCGTGGTGGTCGTGGTGCCCTTCCATCGCGTGCTGCGCGTGCAGGGTGTGGTCCATGACCGCCACCGGTGCAGCAACAGCAACGTGCGCATGCGCCAGCCAGCGGCTCACCAGCGGGGCAAGCAGCACCAGCAGCATGGCAAGCCATGCCAGGGTCTGGAACCGGCGGTGGAGAACGGAGCGACGCACGCGGCCATTCTACGGGGGTGTGGCCAACCTTGGACCATGTTCAGGGTTGCTGGTGCGGACCTGCGACATCGTGACGCAGGGGCCCCCTGCAGATCCACACCATGCGCGGATATCCGCCGGAGGGGACGGAGGAGCGACCGATGTGACAGCCCCCTTCCGTCCCCTGGCGGCAACGTTAGAACCGCGCCGGTTGCTGCACAGCGCGTTCCAGGAACATGACGCCCGCCTGCAGGCTGTTGCGGGCGTTCTCCAACCAGCGCTCCGGATCGGCTACCGCGAATCGCTCCTGTGCATCCACATCCCCGGAGTCAGCCAGGTCGGCCAGCTGCAGATGGATGTGGTGCTCCACCAGGCTCATCAATACAGCGAGCTCGGCCGATACCACGGCGATGCGTTCGGTGAAGCCAGCGTCGTTGCTGTTCAGAGACATGTCCCCTGTTCCTATGCGTTGCGGTGTTGATGGATGGCTTCGAAACGCTCGGCGCAGGCAGGCCCACAGAACAGCCTGGCCGGATCGTTTTCGAAGTCTTCGCTGCAGTCCGGGTTGTGGCACTCCCCAGTGGGTGTGAGAGGGGCAACGTTGCTGGCCCGCACTGCGTGCTGGGCCAAGGCGCGTTGCAGGTGGCGCGCTTCCAGTTCCTGCGCTTCGTCGATGGTGTCCGTCATGCCAGTCGTATTTTATCGGGAGGTGGTCGCACCGATTGAGAACGTCGCGACGATCATGCGCGGCATGCGCGCGGCGTCGGACAGGCGTATTTCATCGGGTTCGTTTTCAGGCATGCGGACTCCTTGTGCATGGCGCCCGGGGCGGGCAATGAGAGAGAGCGAAGGGCCGTGTCGAACGGCACCGCCATCATCGGAAAATGCGTTCTCGCCGGCTGCGACGCATCGTCGCAATGACCGCGATCTGCGACTGACATCGCAGATCCCTCGCGGACAAACAGACGCTGCAAGGCCAGGGATGCAAGGTGTCAAAAGGTGTTGCAAAAGCAAGTTCATTCCGACACCATGACGGCGTCACCACCTTCCATCACCCACTGACCACGTTGCGTCGGGCAGCCGCCGCATGTCCCGCGTACTGCGGGCAGCAGACAGCACCATGGCCGCAACCGGCCGCGGTGAACCGAACCATGCTTCAAGGGGGCCCCGCCGAATGCAGACACCGCACCCAGTGCAGGACATCGTTCCGGCATTCCTGCAGGCCATGCACGCGCACGGCATCGTGCCTGATGCGCGTGGCCGCGATGCACTCAATGCGGACGGCACGCTGGTGCGCTTCCACGTCGAGGGGGATCGGCGCGGCACCCGCAATGGCTGGGCCGTGCTGTTCGGCGACGACGTGCCGGCCGGCGAGTTCGGCAGCTGGCGTACCGGCCTGCGCCATGGGTGGTGCGCGAAGTCGCCAACCTCGTTGACCGCCGCCGAGCAGCGTGCGATCCGGCAGCGCCAGGAAGCGGCCCGCGCCGACCGGGAAAGACTGCAGCGCGAGCGCGAGGACGCGGCAGCCAAGGCGGCCAATGTCCTGTGGAGCCGTGCCGTGCCTGCCGATGCCAGCCATCCGTATCTTGTGCGCAAGGGCATCCAGCCGCACGGGCTGCGCGTGGCGGCGTGGCCGGTGCGCAACGGCGATGGCCTGGTGTTCCGGCACATCGACAACGCACTGCTGGTGCCGGTGATGAATGCAACAGGCCGCATCGTCTCGCTGCAGGCGATCTTTCCACGCATGGATCTGGCGCTTGGTCGCGACAAGGACTTCCTGGCTGGCGGCCGCAAACAGGGCTGCTTCCATGTGCTCGGCAAGCCGCTGTCCAGCCAGCCCATCGCCATCGCCGAGGGCTATGCCACCGCGGAGTCCATCCATCAGGCGACCGGCTGGTGCGTGGTGGTGGCCTGGGACGCCGGCAACCTGGCCTCGGTCGCCCGTGCATGGCGAACCGCCATGCCCGAGGCAAGCTTCGTGATCTGTGCCGACAACGACCAATGGACCCGGCAGCCGCTGGACAATCCCGGCGTCACCCAGGCAACGCATGCCGCTGCGGACATCGACGCACGCGTGGTGTGGCCCGAGTTCGCCGTTCTGCACGACGAGGATGACCGCCCCACCGACTTCAACGATCTGCATCTGCGCGAAGGATTGGAAGTTCTGCGTGCGCAGTTGATGCCCGCTGCTGCCGCCACCGGGGATGAAGCCGCCACAGAGGATGACGCACCGGCAACGGCCGCCGCGCGCTATCTGGTGCCTGGCAATCTCTCCGCCTTTGACACCTTTACCCCGTTCCCCGACTGCAGCGCGCGTGGCCGACCATTGCCGACCGCACGCAATCTGGCCGAACTGTGCCGACGCACCGGCGTGACCGTGCGCTACAACGTCATCCGCAAGGATCTGGAAATCCTCGTCCCCGGCCTGCAGACCACGGTGGACAACGCCAAGGAGGTCGCCGCCGGCGAGGTGATGGACTGCATGCATCGCGCCGGCATGGCCATCGCCAGCTTCGAGACCAACCTGTGCCAGGTGGCCGAAGCCAATCCATACAACCCGGTCGCCAGCTGGATCAGCTCGCGGCCATGGGATGGGCAATCACGCCTGCAGGCGTTCTTCGATACGGTGCAGGAAGCCCAGCCCACTCGCATGGCCGACGGCCGCATCCTGAAGGAGATCCTGATGCGACGCTGGTTGATCTCCGGCGTTGCCGCCGCCTTCGAGCCCGATGGCGTGGTCGCCCGCGGCGTACTGACCTTCGTGTCGAAGCAGAACCTGGGCAAGACGCGCTGGGCGCGGCAGCTGGCGCCGGCCGAGCTGCAGCTGATCGCCGATGGCGTGGTGCTCGATCCCGCCAACAAGGACAGCGTCAAGCAGGTCATCTCCAAATGGATCGTCGAGCTGGGCGAGGTCGATGCCACGTTCCGCCGCACCGATATCGCCGCGTTGAAATCGTTCATCTCCCGCAGCCATGATGAGATCCGGCGCCCCTATGCGCGCACCGAATCACGCTACGCGCGGCGCACGATCCTGTTTGCCAGTGTCAACGACGAACGCTTCCTGCGCGATGCCACCGGCAACACACGCTGGTGGACCGTGCACGCGGTGGCGCTGGGCGAACCGGCACGGATCGACATGCAGCAGGTCTGGGCCGAGGCCCATGCGCTGTATTGCAGCGGCGAAACCTGGCATCTGGCCAGCGATGAGCTGGACGCGCTGAACGGCACCAACAGCGAACACGAACCGATCTCGCCGATTGCCGAGCTGATCGACCGTCACTTCGACTGGTCATTGCCCGCCGAGCGCCGGAGCACGCCCTATCGTGCTACCGAAATCGCCATTGCAGTGGGCATCGACAAGCCCAATCGGCGTGACGTCAACGAGGCAGCAGCCTACGTGGTCAAGCGCCATGGCGTGCGTACCAGGCTGATCGGCAAGGAACGGGCGAAGGTGTGGCTGATGCCACCGCGCAGCCGCAGCATCGCCGAGCACGCAGCCGGACCGTTCTGATGCCGCGAACCCACGACGGACGTGATGTCTGCAGCGGCAGTGTCGAGTGGCGTTTGGACTGCGAGGCACGGCATTTGCTGGGGCTGGACGGCTACCACTGCATCGATGCGCGCGGACGCAGGATCAGGATCGGTCCGCGCCGACACCGCCAGCAGTACCTCCAGCGCGTGCAGGTGGCACGCGGCCATGCCGAGCGCGATCGGCTGGCAGCGGCCGCGCTGCGGCTATGGGACGCAACAGCCCCGCGCGTCGAAGATTGGATGCAAGTAGATGAAAGGTGTTGACTGAAGAGGCAGGCAAAGGCAAGATACCGGCAACGGCCACGCCACCTCCCAGGAGCCCAGCCATGCCTCGCGCCCGCCTGCACGCCTTTGAAGGCGAACAGTTGACCGTGCAGCAGATCCATCAACGCGTACCCGTTCTGTCGCAACGGACCATCCGCGACCACCTCGCCGCCGGCCGCCGCACGTCCACGGCGATGCTGTGCTTCGACCCCATCGCCGCCGCAGCACGCGGTGGCCGCATCACCCAGCGCATCCTGCGCGCCCGCAGCAGCACCGGCAGCGATTGTTGACTGCCGCCGCACCTGTGCATTCCCCCAGGAGTAGACACCGCATGATCCCCGCCTCGCTCGACAGCAGCCAGCGCATGATCGCCGACACACTGGCCGCATTCCGCTGCGGATCCGCCTTTGGCAGCGCGCCGCTGCGATCCGCCCCGTTGACACGGCAACCGCTGTACATCGGCATCGCCGGCGGCAAGGGCGTGGGCAAGGACACCCTCGCCAACGGGCTGGCCTCTGCGCTGGCACTGCCCTGTGACACATTCGCTTCCCGGCTACGGCAAAGCAACGGCGCCGAAAGGGGCCGCGAACACGTTCATCCGGAGCTGTGGGTACGCTCACTGTTCTCGCGCCTGCCCGCAGGTGGCCTGGTTCCCGATGTCCATTTCGATGACGAGGCACGCGCCATCCGTCGCCAGGGCGGCGTTGTCATCCGCATCACCCGCCCCGGCCACGACAGCGTGGACCTGCATGCCGGCGGCCAGCCGCTGCCCGCCGCGCTGATCGATATCGAGCTGCACAACGACCGCAGCGCGGCCGATCTGGTGCGCACGGCACTGGACCAGTTGATGTGCCGTGGCGTGGTCTGAACGGCCTGCCGGAACCGCCGCCGCGCGACGGGCCGGTCCGTTGCTTTTTTCATCCATAACGCAGGTTCCGGCCCATCATCGGCGAAAATGATGTAAGGTCGTCCCCCATCAATGACGGCACCTGCCGTCACCCTGCATCCCCAACCGCTTTCGCAGAGAGGAAATGTCATGGAGGTCGAACAGTTCACGTCGACACGCCAGAAGGCCATCGCGTTGTTCAAGTCGCAGCCCAAGGGTGGCAAGGACATCGTGAGTCTGGATGCGATCTTCATTTCGCTGTGCTCGCTGGCCGGCGCCCAGCCCGAGGCCGCTGCCGCCAAACAGGCGCGTACCGCCGCCCGCCCCGGCAACCAGCAGCCCCCCGCACCGTGGTTCATCGAGACGCTGGCCGCGCTCAAGGGCAAGGGCGAGTCGATCACCGTGGCACGCTTCCTGATGTTCGCCAACCGTTTCCCGGTCAAGCGCATGGACCAGGTCAATGCAGCCCGCTGGCTGCGAGATGCCGGCTATATCCCGCGCAAGACCGGCGGCAACCTGGTGTTTGACCTTTGACCCAGCGCCACCTGCAGTCCTGAAGCCCCGGCATCGTCCGGGGCTTTTTCGTTTCAGAGCCCGGCGCACCCGGCACGAGGATCTACCCTGTGGCCGTCCTCACCCTGTACCTGCCACCTTCCCTTGTCCTGCGTCTGTTTCCAGCACATGAGGACAAGGAGTACTACAGAACCAGCAAAAAGGGCGGGCAAGGCTGGACGGCAAAGCATGGCGACTCGCAAACCTGCGCATGCAGGTCCTCGCCGATCCTCGCGCACGCATCTGAACGCCTTCAGCCGACAGATCCAGAAGTAGATGAAAGGTGTTGACTTGATCGACGGGATGGCAACAGTGGATACCAATGCCACTGACCAACCTCGCCATGAACGCCCTGCCCGACAGCATCCAGACCCTTGCCGAGGTCATCGGCGAATCCGCAGCCCTCACGCTGGTGCGTGCGTGGCCGCCGACCACCTCCAGCACCACCGGACGCAACCGCGTCATTGTCTACGTCCCCTCCACCCTGCCCGATCAGCATCGACTGATCGACATTCTTGGGCTGGAGATGGCCCAGCGCCTGGTCGCCCACTTCGGCGGTGAACTGCTGTTCCTGGCGTCCTGCTTCGCCGCCAGCGCACATGAGCGTCGCGAGCAGATCGCGCGCGCGGTGGCCAGCGGCATGCCCCGCGAGCACGTGGCGCAGGAATTCGGCGTATCGCAGACCACCATCAAGCGCGCCCTCCGCGGTGCGCGCTCTGCCCCGGCCCCTGCCGTCCATCCGGCCCTGTTGAAGGGGTACGCACGCGCATGAACGAGAGCGACCTGCTGGCCGGTGTGCCGGACTGGGCCAAGTACCTGGGCGGCACCTCCGGGGTACTGATCGCAGTGTCGTTGTGGCTGCGGCAATGGCTGTCGTCGGCCAAGGTCGACCGCACCGCCGATGAAGCCACCAGCAACACCCTGCGCACCCTGCAGGAACAGCTGGCCGCCGAACGCACACGCGCCGATGGACTGATGCACGAACGCGAGGCCATGGCCCAGGAGATTGGCCAGCTACGCGGTGAAGTCAGCGCCCTGCGCGCGCAGATTGCCCAGCAGAGCGTGCAGATCGATGCGCTGCTGGACCTGGTGCGCAAGCGTTCGGGAGCGACTGCATGACCGCCGCCGCAGCCAGCGCCCTCGGTGGCGCCAACGTGGCCGCGTTCCTGGACATGCTGGCCGTATCCGAAGGCACCGATATTCCCGGCCAGCGCTCCCGCAATCGCGGCTACGACGTGATCGTCGGCGGCCAGCTTTTCAACGATTCCCGCGACCATCCGCGCGTACTGGTGTCGCTGCCACGCTACGGCATCACGTCCAGCGCCGCCGGCCGCTACCAGTTCCTGCGCAGCACCTGGGACGACCTGCGTGCACGTCTGGACCTTCCGGACTTCGGCCCGGTCTCGCAGGACCGCGCGGCGGTGGCGCTGCTCAAACAATGCGGTGCCTACGATCTGATCCGCCTGGGCCGCTTCGATGCCGCGGTCGCCGCCGCCCGCCGCATCTGGGCGTCGCTGCCGGGCGCCGGCTACGGGCAGAAGGAGCATGCACTGGAAACGCTGCGCACCGCCTATCGCGCTGCTGGGGGGCTTCTGCAGTGATGCCGATTCCCGTGAGGCTTCGCATCGCCCTGCTGGGCCTGGTTGCCAGCCACGTGGGCTGCGCCTGGCTGGGCTGGGAGCTGCGTGACCGCAGCGCGGATCTCGCTGCCGCCAGCGCACAGGTCGCGCAGCAGACCAGACGTGCCGACACCGCACTCGTCGCGCGCCAGCAGGACCACACCAACGCACAGGCTGGTGCACAGGCCGAATCACAGCGCCTGGCCATGCAGTCCGCGCGCACCCGGCAGTTCGTCATGCTGCAACAGGACATCGACACCCATGCCAAGACTCCTGGCCGCGACCGCGGCGATGCTGATGCTGAGTTCGTGCGCATCTGGCGCGAAGCCAATGCCGGCCGCCCTCGTCATCCCTGACATCAGTATTGCACCGGCACAACTGCGCGCGCCGCAGGAACTGCCCGATCTGCAGGCCGCCGATGACGATGCGCTGCTGCGCAACCACGTTGCCGTGGCGCGCCAGTACCACGAACTGGCCGACCAGATGCGCGCGCTGCTGTGCAGCCTCGGCAGCCAGCAAGGTTTCACCGTCAATGGTGCACCACCACCGAGGCCTGCGGGCTGCATCGCTGATGGCAGTGCCAGCGCTCACGGACCGCGCCGGCCCTGATCGAGCCAGTCACGGCCACGCGTGCAATGCCCCGCGCCCCTGCCGATGGCAACACTGCATGCAGAAAGCGCGTGCCGCGGCCCGCCGCGTTCTTCCTTCCATTCATCGCATGAGCTGACATGGCAACCGACACCCCCTCCTCCACCCTGGACGCGCTGCACGCCGCCATCGAAGCGGCGATCCGAGCACGCTTCGCCGACTTCGCGACCGTCGAGTTCTATCGCGACGTCGACAGCGGCAGTCTGGCCACACCCGCGTGCCTGCTGGCGATGACCCGCTGTGACCGTGGCAAGGACAGCGATGATGGCAGCGGCCAACTGCAGGCCGTGCTGCGCTTTGAAGCACGCATCTCCGTGCAGTCCGCGGCAGCCGGCTCTGCCCTGCAGCTGCGCAGGGCCGCCGTGACCCTGGCCACCTGGCTGCATCAGCTCGGCCGTTTTCCCGGCGTACCCAGTGGCGCGATCGAGGTGATCGCCGCGCTACCCGAGGATGCCGCAGCCGCGCAGCCGGATCTGCGCACCTGGATCGTCGAATGGTCACTGCCCATCGCGCTGGGCAGCAATGCCTGGGAGGGCGCCGATGGCGTGGCACCGCAGGCGTCCTACAGCTTCGCACCGGAGATCGGCCGGGCCCATGAGTCGCGCTACCAACCGCTCGCGGAGGACGCACCATGAGCGCTGAACATGCCCGGTTGATCGGCAACCTGTTGATGATCGGCGTCGTGCGCGAGCTCGATGAAGCCGGCAGCCGCGTGCGCGTGGATGCCGACGGCATGCTCACCGACTGGATCCCCTGGCTGGAACGCCGTGCCGGACCGGGCATGCGCAGCTGGTGCGCACCGGAGCCCGGCGAACAGGTGGTGCTGGCGTGTCCGTATGGCGACCCCGGCCAGGCGCTGGTGCTCGGCAGCCTTTACCAGAATCGCTTTCCCGCACCGGCCGACACACGCCAGCTGCAGCGCACGCAGTACGCCGACGGCAGTCTCGTCGAGTACGACCGCCAAACCACCACGCTGACGATCACCGTCGGAGCCGGCAAGGTCATCGTCAACTGCGCCAATGCAGAAGTGCATGCCAGCGAATCGGTACTGCTCGACACGCCGGCGATCAAGGCCACCGGTGATCTGGACGTCGCGGGTGCGATCACCGCGGGCAAGGACATCAGTACGTCGGCAGACGTCAAGGCCGGTGCCATCAGCCTGAAGTCACACAAACACACCGCCCAGGGCCCGACTGCTCCCACCACGCCGGCACAGGCGTGATGGGCCATCGCTGCAATGCCCTGGAAACCCGTACTCCACGACGATAGAGACCATGCGAGGAATCAACGCCAACACCGGCAAATCACTGGATGGGCTGGCCCATCTGCACCAGTCCGTGCGTGACGTTCTCACCACGCCCCTTGGCTCCCGGGTCCTGCGTCGCGAGTACGGCTCGCGCATCTTCGAACTGATCGATGCGCCAACCAACCGCTCGCTGCGCATGGACCTGATCGCGGCCACCGTCGACGCACTCGCGCGATGGGAACCGCGACTGCACGTCGAGAACGTCGACGTCTCCCTCCCCGCCCCCGGCGTGATGATCCTGGCAGTGACCGGGATCCACCTGCCGGACGGCGAGGCCATCACCATCGAAGGAATCGAGGTTCGCTAACCGTGGCATCCGGCTCGTTCACCAGTGTCAATCTCTCCCAGCTGCCGGCCCCTGCGGTCATCGAAGTGCTCGATTTTGAAGCCATGTTCGATGAGTCGCTGACTGCATTGCAGGCGCTGGACCCCACGTTCGACGCGCTGCTGCCGTCGGATCCCGCCTTCAAGATCCTCGAAGTCTGCACCTACCTGCGCCTGCTCGACCGACAGCGCGTCAACGATGCCGCGCGTGGCGTCATGCTGGCCTACGCCGTGGGCAGCGATCTGGATCAGCTGGCGGCGATCTTTGGCATCGCACGCCTGGTACTCGATCCCGGCAAGCCGCAGGAGGGCATCCTTCCTCGCTATGAAAACGACGAGGACTTCCGTCGCCGCATCCAGCTGGGACCGGAAGGCTTCAGCGTGGCGGGGCCGGAGGGCGCCTACGTCTTCCATGCGCTGAGCGCGGATCCGCGCGTGCTGGATGCCAGCGCCACCAGCAGCACGCCCGGTGAGGTGGTGGTGTCGGTGCTGTCGCGTGAAGCGGACGGCACCGCCACCCAGGGCCTGCTTGACGTGGTCGAGGCGAAGCTGAGCGCAGATGACGTGCGCCCGTTGACCGATCACGTGCTGGTGAAAGCGGCCAGCATCATCAACTACGCCGTCGCCGCCACGCTGTACACCTTCGCCGGCCCGGACTCGCAGGTCGTGTTGGCAGAAGCACGCACACGCCTGGATCGCTACATCGTCGAATCGCACCGTCTCGGTCGCGACGTGACCCGCTCCGGGTTGTTCGCTGCGTTGCATGCCGAAGGTGTACAGCGCGTGGTGATCGACAGCCCCGCCACGGACGTGGTGGTGGACCGCACCCAGGCCACGTACTGCGCCGCCGTGACGCTGGCCCACGGTGGCAACGATGAGTGAGGCCACCACGCGCCTGGTCAATGCGCGCCTGCGTGGCGCGATTGATGGGAAGAACCAGGTGTTCCGCCATCCCGGCGGCATGCTGGCAACGGTACAGGCGGTGTATCGCACGGATGGGCAGGGACGCCGACGCCTGAACGATGTGTCCATCAACGGTGGCGTGGTCACCCTCGCAGCCGCGCCTGTGCCCGGCGTGACCATCGACGCCGACGCACAGGTCCGGGTGCCGTCGTCAGCCAACCTGCTGCCGCCCAATGCCACCCAGGCCGAGCGCGCACTGTCGCAGGCGATCGTTGCCCGCCCGCTGCCGGTGGACATCACTGCCCTGTGGGACGCCGATCGCTGTCCGGCCGCGTTGCTGCCTTGGCTGGCATGGGCGCTCTCGGTGGACGAATGGAAGGCCTACTGGCCCGAACCGGTGAAACGCGCGCGGGTACGCGCAGCGATCGCCATCCAGCGCCGCAAGGGCACGGCCGGCAGCGTGCGCGACGTGGTCGCTGCATTCGGGGGTTCGGTACTGATCCGCGAATGGTGGCAGCTGCAGCCGAAGGGACCGCCGCACACCTTTGAAGCGGTGATGACCATTGCCAACCAGGGCGGCACCGCGGCAACCGCCATGTTCGTCGACGACGTCATCGGAGAGATCACTCGCACCAAGCCGGTGCGCTCGCATTTCACCTTCACCCAGGGCATGCAGGCCGACGCAGCAATCGGCGCGCTTGCAGCCGCACACGCCACGGCCTTCCGCCGCATCCAACTGATCGGAGAGTAAACCCCGCATGCGCTTGAAAATCACCGACGCCGGCTTCGCCAAGCTGGTCAATCCGCCAAATACCGGCACCAATGCCGTTCTGGTTACCCAGATCGGCCTGACGTCCACTTCTTTCACGCCTTCGGCCGGCCTGACCGCGCTGCCAGGCGAGATCAAACGCGTCGCCACCTTCGGCGGCCAGGCCGTGGGCGATGACACGCTGCACGTGACCATCCGCGATGACAGCACGACAGCCTATTCGCTGCGCGGCTTCGGCCTGTACCTGGCCGATGGCACGCTGTTCGCCACTTACGGCCAGACCGATCCGATCATGGAAAAGTCGGCGGCCTCGATGTTGTTGCTGGCCACGGATGCACGCTTCACCGACGTGGACATCACCCAGATCCAGTTCGGCAACGCCGAATTCATCTACCCGCCGGCCACCACCGAGGTGCTGGGCGTGGTCGAGCTGGCCACCAACACCGAAGCGGAAGACGCGGCCGACACCCAGCGCGCGGTGACTCCGCGCGGCCTGCGTGCATTCACCGACAAGCGCTTTGGCGCGGCCGCACCGACGGCACTGGCCAGGACCCTGCTGTCTGCCGCAACCACGGCCGCCGCACGCACCGCGTTGGAGCTGAAGGGGGCCGCGCTGAAGGACACCGGCCATGGCAATGGCCTGGATGCCGATACCTTGGATGGCAAGCACGCATCCGCGTTCGCCCTGGCGGGTGACTTCGCTACGGTCGGCCACAAGCATGTCATCGCAGATGTGACCGGGCTGCAGACTGCCTTGGACGGCAAGGCATCCAAAGGCACGAACAGCTTCACCGACCAGCAGTTTGTCGGCGGAACGTATCCGCTGGTGGGCTTTGGCGCCCAGGGGGCAGAGCAGTCGTTCATCGGCGGCTGGGCCAACGCGGGCCTGTGGCGGGTATGGAGCAATGATCGCGCGGCCAGCAGTGAGATCACCATCAAGCACGGCGACACCCCACGCTGGAACGGCTCGGCGATGTGGCATGCCGGCAACTTTGCGCCGGAGTCGAAGATGGATGTAGCGGGCGGTACGTTCACCGGCGCGGTCTCCGTCAAGAACAATTCCCTGCGCGTTTCAGGGTGGGGGAGCATTGCAACCGACGGCGTTGTCTACTTT
Source organism: Stenotrophomonas sp. LMG 10879 (assembly GCF_002750935.1). Taxonomy (NCBI): domain Bacteria; kingdom Pseudomonadati; phylum Pseudomonadota; class Gammaproteobacteria; order Lysobacterales; family Lysobacteraceae; genus Stenotrophomonas; species Stenotrophomonas sp. LMG 10879. Next base: position 192,670 of record NZ_PEJT01000003.1, on the reverse strand, counting down.
GGCTCGGGTGACAGCTATCTATTCAAGAGCGGACCAGCATTCAGCTTCCGCAACAGCGAAGGAGCCTTCGTCGCCAACCTGAACTCGGGAGGCTCGATCTGGACCAGTGATAGTTTCAATCCGAGCTCAAAGGTCTCCAAAGCCGGGGACACCATGTCCGGCACGCTCAGCATCTACACCGGAGCGGTAAACACCCAGAACGTTCCACTGCGATTTGGCTGGAACAACAATATCCAGCGCTTTGCCTTCGCGATGGAATCCAGTGCATCGCTGTCTCTTTACGGGTACGACGCAAACGGCGGCACTCCAACACGCAAGGCAAACATCAGCAACGACCCATATCGCACACTCGCGGTAGATGGCGGCATTTGCTCCACAGGCGGGGCTTCTGCACTGGTGGTGCAAGATCGTCTAAATAACGGCATCGAATATCACCTCTACTGCGCCGGGAACGCATTCCGCGTTTGGTCGTCAACCGCTCAGGGGGTCGATCGTTTGACGCTGACCGACAGCGGAGTCCTCATAACGAGCGGTGGCTACGACTTCGGCTCCTCGCGCAAACTGAAGGCTATCGATGGCCCCGTGCCCTATGGCCTGGCCGCCGTCGAGCGCATGGAACTGGCTACGGGCCATTACAAACCGGAGTACAACAGCGACGGCCGTCGCCGCCTGTTCTTCGTCGCCGAGCAGCTCGCGGAGCTGGTACCCGAAGCTGTCGACCTGGAAGGCGTCGAGTTCAACGGCGAACGCGTTGCCTCGATCAAGCTGGATCAACTGCTGCCGGTCATGGCCAAAGCCATCCAGGAACTGGCCGCTGAAGTGCGCGCACTGAAGGCGGAGCGCTGACATGGCCAGCGGATACCGCTCGGCAGGCGTCGACTTCGACGACCTGTTCGATCCCTACGCGGAGGGCCCCGTCGCGCAGGATTGCGGCCTGCGCGTGGGCGGCACCGACCTCAGCCGCCGTTACGCCCACATCCAGTACGGCAGCAAACGCGGTGACGTTGGTTACCGCGTCGGCGGCATGGACGTATCCAACCTGTGGGCTGCGCGTGGCAGCGCCAGCTATCGCCTGCCGTTCCATGGCCAGGGCTACTCGGCAAGCAACGGTGCCAAGACCAACTCGACCGGATCGGCATCGGCATCGGTCTCGATCGACATGCTGTCCGATGGCAACTACAGCATCCGTCGAAGTGTCACCGGCGGTGGCAACAACAGCAACACGGTCGTTGCCTCCGGTCGTTGGCTTCCGGCAGGCGCGAATGCCTCCGAGTACGACGTGCAGTTCAGTGTAAGCAACCAGGGAGCGGCGTACTTCAGTAACAGTGCACCGTCGTTCGCCTCGCTGGCGTCTTCGCAATCTGCAGGCGTCTCCATCAGCGTGCCCGCCAGGTCCACCAGTTTTGAAAGCGCCTCCACCAGCATCAACGTCCACCTGCGTCGTGCCGGCGGCAACGCGCAGGTCTCCAGCTTCAGCGCAAGCGTCAGCGCCTCCGGCTGGGTCTGATCGATCACCGGGCCACGGCTGCAATTATCGCCGCCGTCGCCTTTCCCGAAGATATACACGTCGCCTGCATCTGCAGGCACACCACCACACCGAGGAACCTCTCCGAATGACCGAATTTCTCCATGGCGTACAGGTCGTCAACATCGACACCGGTGCCCGCTCGATCGCCGTCGCCTCCACCAGCGTGATCGGCATCGTCGGCACCGCACCGCTGGCTGACGCCGATGCATTCCCCATCAACACTCCCGTCCTGGTGACCTCGCCATCGCAGGCGGCCAAGCTGTCGGCCAAGACCGGCACCGAAGCCGGCACCCTGCCGGGCGCACTGGACGCGATCTTCGACCAGTCGTCGGCCGTCGTGGTCGTGATCCGTGTCGAGAGCGGCGCCTCCGACAGTGCCACCCTGGCCAACGTCCTGGGCGGCGTGAACGCACAGACCGGCGCTTACTCTGGCGTGCACGCACTGCTCGCCGCCAAGTCCATCGTCGGTGTGAAGCCGCGCATCCTGGTGGCACCGGGCTTCACCCACGTGCACCCGGCCGACCCGGCCAGTCCGGACACCGTGCTGGCCAACCCGGTCATCGCCGAGCTGCTCGGCATCGCCGACAAGCTGCGCGCGATCATCATCAAGGATGGCCCGAACAGCAACGACGATGCGGCCAAGACCACCACCGCACTGACCGGTTCCAAGCGTGTCTACGTGGTCGACCCGGCCGTGCTGGTGCAGCAGGGTGAAGCGATCGTCAGCCGCTATGCCTCCGGTGCCGTGGCCGGTGCCATCGCCCGCAGCGACAACGAACGCGGCTGGTGGGCGTCGCCGTCCAACCAGGAGCTGTACGGCATCGTCGGCACTGCGCGTGCGATCGATTTCGGCCTGTCCGATGCGACCAGCCGCGCCAACCTGCTGAACCAGGCCAACGTGGCGACCATCATCCGCGAAGGCGGCTTCCGCCTGTGGGGCAACCGCACCGCCAGCATCGATCCCAAGTGGCAGTTCCTGTGCGTGGTGCGCACCGCCGACATCATCGCCGACAGCCTGGAGGCTGCCCACCTGTGGGCCGTCGACCGCGGCATCAGCAAGACCTACGTCGATGACGTGCGCGAGGGCGTCAATGCCTTCCTGCGTGGCCTGAAGACGCAGGGCGCGATCCTCGGCGGCAACTGCTGGATCGACCCCGAACTGAACGCAGCGGACAGCGTGGCCCAGGGCCGCTTCTACTGGGACTTCGACTTCACCCCGACCTACCCGGGTGAACAGCTGACCTTCCGCATGCACATGAACAACAACTACGTCTCGGAGATCTTCTAAGCATGGCGCGCAAGATCCGCAAGAACTTCAACTTCTACGTCGACGGCAAGGGTTTTGCCGGCAGCGTGATGTCCTTCACCGCCCCCAAGCTGTCGCTGAAGACCGAGGACTTCCAGGCCGGCGGCATGCTTGCCCCGACGGAGATCGTGCTGGGCCACGACAAGCTCACCGCCGAGGTCACCTTCGCCTCCGATGACGCGGAGATCATGTCCAAGTTCCACGTCATCGAGAGCAAGGAGTACGGCTTCACCGCCCGCGAGGCGCTGGAAGCCGACGATGGCTCGGTCACTTCGGTCGTGCACAACATGCGCGGCAAGGTGAAGACCCTCGACCGCGGCGAGACCAAGGTCGGCGAAAAGGGCACGGTCAAGGTCTCCCTGGCACTGAGCTACTACAAGCTGACCCATGGCGTGCAGGTCGTGCAGGAGATCGACGTGACCAACATGATCGCCCGCCAGGGCGGCGTGGACGCACTGGCCGGCATCCGCGGCGCACTGGGTATCTGATTCCCGGCACCGCCTCGACGTACACGGGGGCGCACAGCGCCCCCGGATCCACCGCATCTCCATCGACATCCGGGAATACATCCATGTCCAGCAAGACCAAGACCAGCGCCGACACCGTCATCGAACGCGACGGCTACGCCGAAATCACCCTTTCCCGCCCGCGCCAGGTCAACGGCGTGGACACTGCCGTGCTGCGCATGCGCGAACCGACCGTGGAAGACATGGAGCGCTACCAGGACGACAAGGGCACCGACGCCCAGCGCGAAGTACGCATGATTGCCAACCTGTGCGAGATCGCACCGGATGACGTGCGCAAGATGCCGCTGCGCGACTACGCCCGCCTGCAGGCCGGCGTCGCGCTTTTTACCACCTGACCCTGCCGCAGATCAGGCAGGGAGCGCTCGCCCTGGCCGGCCATACCGGCTGGGGCCTGCGCGAGATCATGACGCTGCGGGTGTCGAAGTTCATCTGGTGGATACAGGGATTGCCGGTACATGGCGAGTAACGTTCAAACGACAACGATCACGATCGGCGGCTCGGTTTCCCGGTCGTTGCAGGACGCACTGTCCTTCAGCAACGATGGCCTGAAACGCCTCGGCGATGAAGCCGACAAGCTCGAGCGCAAGCTCAATTTCATGGGCAGATCGAGCAACCAGTTCGTCCGCATGCGTGCCGAGGCCGATGCGCTGCGCGCTTCGCAGGAAGCGCTGCAGCGGATCGAAGACAAGCGCACCGCGAATCTGGAGAAGCGCGAGAAGCTGGGTTCGGCGTTCGGCGATGCACGCGGCATGCTCGGCAGCGCCATCACCACGCTGGCCAAACCGGTGGAGAACGCCGCCGGCTTCGCGCGCGAGAACCAGGCCATCGGCAACGCCGCCAACCTGACCCGCGCGCAGGTCGCGGCGCTGGGCCAGACCATCCTTGCCGAATCCGGCCGCACCCACCAGGGCGCGGGCGAACTGCAGCGTGCGGTCAGCCAGCTGGTCGCTGCCGGTCTCGATGCACAGACCGCACAATCCAGCCTCGGCGCAATCGGCCGCACCACCACCGCTACCGGCCAGAGCATCGACGACGTCACGCTGGCGGCGTCGGGCCTGCAGCAGGCATTGAAGATCAATCCGGCCGGCCTGCAGTCGGCGCTGGATGTGCTGGTCGTAGCGGGCAAGGACGGCGGCCTGGGCCTGAAGGACATGGCCGCTGCACTCCCGGTGCTCGGCGGCGCATTCCAGTCGCTGCAGATGCACGGCAACGCGGCCGCGGCCACCATGGGCGCAGCCCTGGATGTCGCCCGGCAAGGGGCCGGCGGTGCGGACGAAGCGGCCGGCAACATGCAGCGCTTCATGGCCAGCATCCTCTCGCCCGACCTGCAGGCCCGCGCCAAGAAGGGCTTCAAGCTGGATCTGCGCAGGATCATCAACGAAGCGCAGAGCAGCGGCGGCAATCCCTTCGACGCGGCGATGCAGGCAATCATCCAGGCCACCGCCGGCGACCAGACGAAGATCGGCAAACTGTTCGGCGATGCACAGGCGCAGAACTTCGTGCGCCCGATGATCCAGAACTGGGATGAGTACATCCGCATCCGCGACAAGGCGCTGAACTCATCTGCAGGCACCACCGACAGTAGCTTTGCGGCCAAGCTGCAGACCGACCCGGAGAAGATCGAAGGCGCGAAGATCGCCGTGGACAACCTGTCCAAGGCCTTCGGGACCGCGCTGCTGCCAGCCGTTGGCGAAGCAGCAATGAAGCTGACCGAACTGCTGAACGGTGTTGCATCGTTCGTGCAGGAAAACCCGAAGCTGATCGCCAATACCACCCAGGTTGTGGTCGGCCTGATGGGCATGCGTACCGCTGTGCTCGGCGTGCGCTACGCCTGGACATTCCTGCAGGGCCCGATCCTGGCGGTGCAGAAGGCCTTCGAGCTGTTCCGCGGCGGCAGCCTGCTTGCGCAGATGGGGCAGTTCGGCCCCACCGCCATGCGCCTGGCATCGGGCTTCCGCGTGGTAGCGACTGCCGTGGGCGCGATTGGTGGTGGTCCCATCGCCATCGCGGTCGCCGCCATCACCGCCGGTGCACTGCTGGTGCGCAAGTACTGGGAGCCGATCAAGGCTTTCCTCGGTGGCGTCTGGGATGGCCTCAGCGGCGCCGGAAGCGCCGCCATGGGCGAACTGATGCGCGCCGTCGAGCCGCTGCGCCCCGCCTGGGAGGTCATGGCCGGGCTGATCGGCCAGGCCTGGGACTGGCTGTCGAAGATGCTGGAACCGGCGCAGTACACCGGCAATGAACTGTCACGCGTCGCCGAGATCGGCTCGCTGGTTGGCGAAGCGTTGCTGACCAACTTCCGCATGGTCATCCAGGTCATCGGTGGCGTCGTGCAGACCGTGGTCTGGCTGGGTGAAATGCTCGGCATCGCCGCCGGCTGGATCACCGTCACGTTGGGCGGGGCCTGGGACGCGATCATGGCATCAGCAGGAGCGGCCATCGACTGGATCATGGGCAAGCTGCAGCCGTTGCTCGATGGCATCGGTTGGGTGTCGGAGAAGGTGGGCGGTGGTCTGGGCTTCCTCAAGGACAAGGCGGTCGAAGGCGCCGGCATCGCCATGGACCGGGCAAACATGGGCAAGGCGGTCTACGGCTCCATGGCAGCCAACGGCGGTGGTGGCATCGGTGACATGGCGCGCGTGGCATACGCGGTCGGCACCAATGACAACGACGGTCTCAAGCGCCGCATGACAGACCTGGGAGGCGCGCAGCAAGGTCGCCCGGCACCGCCGATGCCCTCCTCTGCCACCGCACGCGCACCCACCACCGTGCAACAGCAACAGACCAACAACATCACCATCCACCAGCAACCCGGTGAATCCAGCGAGGCGCTGGCACGGCGGACCGCCAACGCGCTGCAGCACCAGCAGGCCGTGCAGGCCCGCGCCACCCTGGGAGACAGGAACTAAGCATGAAGCGCGAGTTCGTAACCGGCGCAGTGGACAAGCTGCTGTCGCAATTCAAGAGCAACGATTCCGGCAACGCACCGGTACTGCTGATGCTGGGTGGATTCAAGTTCAGCCTCAACACGGCTGTATTCCAGCAGATCCAGCAGTCCAACGATTTCCGCTGGCAGGCACAGGATCGCGTCGGGCAGATGGCTGCACTGCAGTACACCGGCCCGGGCTCGGCCACCATGACCCTGCCGGGCGTTGTCTACCCGCTGTTCCGTGGCGCCGGCAACGAGATGTCGCAACTGCGCAAGCTGGCCAGCCAGGGAAAACCGCAGCGTCTGCTGACCGGCAAGGGCGGCAATCTGGGGCTGTGGGTCATCGAGAAAATCGACGTCACCTCCAGCGAATTCACCGTCGACAGCCAGATCCAGAAGCAGGACTTCACACTCACTCTGCGGAAACACAGCGATGGCACGAACGTATAACACCCGCGACGGCGACGTCGTCGACCGTATTGCCTACGCGCATTATGGCGAACAGTCACCGGCGATCCTGCGCGCGGTGTTCGATGCAAACCCCGGCCTGGCCGCACGCGGCCCGGTGCTCACTGCTGGCGTGGCGATTGTGCTGCCGGACGTGCAGCGTCCCGCCAATGAACGCAAGGGAGTATCACTGTGGGATTGAACATCGCACCCGCGTTCCGCGTGGTGGCCAACAGCCAGGACATCACCGACAAGATCATGTCGCGCTTCAAGTCGCTGCGCATCACCGACGAGACCGGCAACAGCGCCGACACGCTGGAACTGCAGCTGGCCGACCATGATCCGAACGATCCGATCCAGCTGCCGCCGGTGGGCGCGGAGCTGGAGGCCTTCATCGGCTACGACGGCGAAGTGCGGCGCATGGGCCTGTACATCTGCGATGAGGTGGAGATTTCCGGCTATCCCGGCAGCATGACCCTGCGCGCCCGCGCCGCGCCGTTCGAAACCAGCAAAGGCGGCAAGAACGATCTGCAGACGCAGAAAACGCGCAGCTGGAAGAAGGGAACGACGATCGGCGACATGGTCCAGCGGATGGCGGCCGAGCACGGACTGACCGCGGCGGTGAGTGCGTCGCTGGCATCCATCGTGCTGCCGCTGACCGTGCAGTCGCAGGAGTCGGACATGAACCTGCTGCTGCGCCTGGCCACGCAGCACGATGCCATCGCCAAACCGGGCGGCGGCCGGCTGGTGCTGGTCAAGCGTGGTGAATCGACCACCGCCAGCGGCGAACGCATTCCGGACGTGACCCTCACCCCGGCCGATGGCAGCAGCTACCGCGTCACCATCGCCGCCCGCGACGATGCCGGCACCACCATCGCCTACTACCGCGATGTGCGTGGCGCGCAGCGCCAGGAAGTGAAGGTGGGCAGCGGCGAGCCGATCGTGCGCCTGCGCATGGCCTATGCCGACCGCGAAACCGCCGAAGCCGCCGCGCGCGCCAAGCATCGCGAGCAGGCCCGGCAGACGCGTACGCTGAGCTACAGCCTTCCTGGCCGCGAAACGCTGATGGCCGAGGCTACGGTGGTCATGCAGGGCTTCCGCGATGGCGTGGACGGCGAGTGGCTGGTCAAGCGCGCCGAGCACAGCATCGGCAGCGACGGCTATCGCACCAGCATCGAATGCGAACAGCCCAACAGCGCCGACTCAGTGAAGGCCGCCAGCAGCGCAGCGGTGAAGCAGACCCCGCAGGTGGGCAGCGAAGTGTAGATCCACGCCACGCCTGGATTGGCCTCTTAGCCCCTGCCGGGCTCCCAGTAGATCCACGCCATGCGTGGATGCGCTTCGCGCATCAACTCACGTACTGCGCCTCACCGTTCCCGAACGACCAGTTCTCCTTCTTCACTTCCACCAGATTGATGAACACATCCTCGCGGCGGATACCCACTGCCGCATGCAGGCCATCGGCAATGCCCAGGTACAACGCCTTTTTCTGCTCCAGCGTGCGCCCCTCATTCCAAGTGATCTGGATGCAGATGAAGTCATCGCTGCGGGCGATGCCGAGGTAACCCGGGTCGTACACGAGCGTGCCGACGTCGTGCTCCTGGAAGATCTGGAAGCGATCGTTCTCCGGCACGCCGACCGCGCGCATGGCCTGATAGATCGCCTCGCCGACGCGCTGGCGATACTCGACGGATTTACCTTTGCGAAGATCGATGCGGGCGAGCGGCATGGTGGCACTCCAGAGTGGATGGGCAGGGCGACGCGCTGAGACTACGCCTGCCCCGACCAGTAGCACAGCGCATGGATGGAACCCTCTGCCTCCATCCATGGCATGGTCCCGCCAGGACTGCGCGAGGTGACGCGATCGCCGTGGCGACGCTCCTGCGGAGTCGTCATATGCACGCCCGGCAGGGGCGGCGATTTGCGCCATCAGTGATGGGCTGCACAGCGGGCTGGTGCTCGACGGCACAGAACAGAGCACGCTTGGCCTGCTTAGGGGTAGTTGAGAACTTTCCTTACAGACCGACGTGATTGTTCGACTTGATGATCGCCACGCCGAGGCAGATTGCCTGGGCCGGGATTGGCGTCTCGAATAAACGAACAGGCTTCAAGGACTGCGAGAGCAATCGCAGTTGAGAGAATGCACCGACTGCCCTCAATGGCGGGCGGTGTGTGGGGATCGCAAGATCCGCCAGGCCTTCTTCTCCCTTGAAGCTTGTTTGCCTTGGCACGCCAACCCGCACCGTCCGCCACCTTCTTTTGGGAGGGTGGCCCTACGCCAGTGAGGGTTCCGCCATGACCGACCGCACCGCCATCCATCCCCGTCTGCACGCCCTGATCGGCGACATCGCCACCGATGTTCCCGAAGACCTCGCACGCGAGATCGAGTGCGCGCTCAAGGAGCAGCAGCTCCCGCCCCCACAGCCGATGTTCTTCACCTTCCTTGATGCGATACGCAAGGGAGATGGCGAAGACGGCCAGCCCTGCACCACGCAGATCCTCACCCCGCACACCCTCGCCTCCCTCGGCCGTTCACTGTCCGCACTGAATGCCGTGCTCGATCTTCTGCACGCGGCAGAGCACACGCGCATGGACGGAGGTGCCGACGAGCAGATTGGCGACTTCCATCGAAACGGGCTGCTGCTGGCCGCACGCCAGATCGCGCATGCCGCGCAGACAGGCCTTGGCGATGCGATCACAGCCGGGGGAAAGGAGCCCGGTTGAATCACGGGCAACAAAAAAGCCCCCACTGCTGGAGGCTTTTTTCGTTCTGCAACATGGTGGGCGGTACAGGGATCGAACCTGTGACCCTTGCCGTGTGAAGGCAATGCTCTACCGCTGAGCTAACCGCCCGGTGTGTTGCTGAGCCGCTCATTATAGGGCGGTTTTTCAGGGCGTCAACACCTTTTCACATCGTGTTTCCCGGCCCATTTCCCCTAATCAGCCAGGCATGGCCTGGCTCTACCGGGAGGGGCAATCCGCCCACATCACATCGTATGCGTCGGCTTGTCCGAACCGGTCAGGCCGGCCAGGATCGTCTCGATCTTGTGCCGTACGGTCTCGCCTTCCTGCCCGTCTGCCAGCTGCACGCCGATGCCGGCCGCGCGGTTGCCCTGCGCGCCAGCGGGCGTCACCCAGATCACCTTGCCGGCCACCGGCAGGCGCTCGCTGGAATCGGGCAAGGTCAGCAGCAGGAACACCTCGTCGCCCAGGAAATAACGCTTGGGCGTGGGCACGAAGATGCCGCCATTCTTCACGAACGGCATGTACGCGCTGTACAGCGCGGCCTTGTCCTTCACAGCCAGGGACAGGATGCCCTGGCGGGCGTTGCTGGCACTCATCGATTTCCCCTTGCGGCAGGCCGCTCGTTCACCTTGTTCCAGGCCAGCAGCAACTCGACCACCGCAAGGTCTGCGCGCACCGTGGTGCGCAGCAGGTCGCGGGTGCGGTTGGCCGCATCGAACCAGGCTGCAAGCTTGTGCAATCGCTCCGGCGTGGTCAAGGCATCGGTGCTGGCCTGGGCCAGCGCCAAGTCGGCGGCGAAGCGCAGGCGCAGCGCCGCGTTGTCATCGGCGCACCACTTCTGCGCCAGTTCCACCGCACCGGTCTTGCCGGCGGCCAGCTGTTCCAGCTCGCGGCCGACGTCACGACGCAGGCTCAGGCCATCTTCGCGCAGCCAGTTATCAGCCTGCCCGGGATGGCCGCGTGCTGCATCCAGTGCCTCACGCGCGGCCGCTTCACTGTGGCCCTGCTGCTGCAGCCAGGCCAGTGCTTCCTCGCGCGGCGGCAGCTTGAATTCCAGGCGCTGGCAGCGGCTGCGTACGGTCTGCGGCAGGCGCGCCGGGTCGCTGCTGATCAACCACAGGTAGCGCCCGGGTTGCGGTTCTTCCAGGGTCTTCAGCAGCGCATTGGCGGCCGAGCGGTTGATGGCATCGGCCGGGTCGACGATCACCACCTGCGCCACGCCGTACTGCGGGGTCAGCGCCAGCTTGTTGGTGATCTCGCGCACCTGCTCGATCACAATCTCGGTGCGCAGCTTGTCGCCGCTCTTGTTCGGAATGAAGCTGATCAGCTGCAGGTCGGGATGGGTGCCGGCGGCAATCAGCTGCCGCGTGCGGGTGGCGTGCGCGGCATCACCACGTGCCAGCACATGGTCGGCCAGCGCGAGCGCCACTTCACGCTTGCCCAGCCCGGCCGGGCCACAGATCAGCAGGCCGTGGCCCAGCCGATCCGCATCCAACGCGGCCACGGTCTGGTCGAACGCGCGCTGCTGCCAGGGCGAAAACGTACTCATGCGCCCTGCCCTTGCTGCAGCCAGCGCTCGACACGCGCGACCACATCAGCCGCTACGCGTTCCTGCACCTGGCCGGCATCGACCAGCGCGAAGCGCTGCGGGTCCTGCTGTGCGCGACTGCGGAACACCTCGCGCACGCGCTGGAAGAAATCGTCCTGCTCGCTTTCGATGCGGTCCGGCCACAGATCGCGGCCATTGGCACGCGCGCGGCCAACGGCCACGTCCACATCCAGCAGCAAGGTCAAACCGGGCAGCAGGCCGACGGCGCGGCGTTCCAGGTCTGCGATCCACTGCGGGTCGAGGCCGCGGCCACCGCCCTGGTAGGCGTAGCTGGAATCGGTGAAGCGATCGCTGAGCACGTAGGCGCCGCGCTGCAAAGCCGGCTGGATCACCTGGCGCACATGCTGCGCACGTGCGGCGAACACCAGCAGCAGTTCGGCCTCGGCACTGAGCGGTTCGGCAGCGATCTCGGCATCGGGCTTCAGCACCAGGCCGCGGATGCGTTCGGCCAGCGGCGTACCACCGGGTTCGCGGGTCAGTACGACCTCATGGCCGTGGCGGCGCAGGCACTCGCGGATGGCGTTGATGGCCGTGGTCTTGCCCGCGCCCTCGCCGCCTTCCAGGCTGACGAAACGGGGATGGCGAAGCAGCGCGGAACTCATTGCGCCGGGGTCTCCTGGGTGCGTTGCTGGCGCAGCTGCTGCAGGTAGCGGGCTACGGCGGCGTTGTGTTTGTCCAGGCTGGGCGAGAACACGTGTGCGCCGCTGCCATCGCCCACGGCGACGAAGTACAGCGCATCGCCCGGTGCCGGTTGTGCAGCGGCCATCAACGCATCGCGGCTGGGCATGGCGATCGGGGTCGGGGTCAGGCCAGACCGGGTGTAGGTGTTGTAGGGCGTATCGGTGGTCAGGTCACGGCGGCGGATGTTGCCGTCGTACGCCGCACCGATGCCGTAGATCACGGTGGGATCGGTCTGCAGGCGCATGCCGATCTTCAGGCGGCGCATGAATACGCCGGCAATCTGCGGCCGCTCGCTGGCCAGCGCGGTTTCCTTTTCGATGATCGACGCCAGCGTCAGCAGCTCGTACGGCGTATTGATCGGCAGATCCGGGGCGCGGCTTTCCCAGGCGTCGTCCAGCGCCTTCTCCATCGCGCCGTGGGCACGCTTGAGCACGTCCAGGTCGCTGTCGCCGCGCTGGTAGACGTAGGTCTCCGGCAGGAAGCGGCCTTCCGGATGCTGGCCGGCGAAACCGAGGCGATCCATCAGCGCGGCGTCATCGAGGGTGTCGGTGGTGTGCAGCAGCGGATCGGCACGCTTGAGCGCGGCGCGCAGCTGGCGGATGTTCCAGCCTTCGATGATGGTGACGCGGTGCTGCAGCACCTTGCCGGCGCGCATGCGCAACAGCAGCTCGCGCGGGGTCAGGTCCCTGCTCAGCGCGTACTCGCCCACCTTCAGCTTGCCGGCGGCGTCCAGCTGGCGCGCCAGCAGTTGCCACTGGGTGTCCTGGCCCTCGTCCACGCCGGCCTCGCGCAGCTTGCGCAGCACGCTGTTCATGCCATCGCCGCTGGCGATGACCACGCTGTCCGCACTGGGGGTCAACGGTACGTCGGCAAACTGGCTCTGGTTGTAGAAGAACCACGCGCCCGCGCCGGCCACGATGGCGACCAGCACCAGCAGCAGCGTTACCACCCACAGACACCCGCGCTTGGCTCCCGCCATGGACTACCTCTGAACTCGATTCCGTCGTGCAGGATACCGTGCCGCCGGTGTGGGGTCATGACCGGGGCCACACACCCGTGCCGACCAACGGTCGGCACCCACCAAGAGCGATACCCCGTAGATCCACGCCATGCGTGGATGAACGACCATGGAAGCATCCATGCCGACCGACGGTCCGCTCCCACCAGGCCCGGTAGCGCCGGGCCATGCCCGGCGGCGGCAATCGATCAACCCTGCTGCCCAAGCGCCCGCAGCAGGCCACGCGCCTTGGCCCGGGTTTCGTCCAGCTCCTTGTCCGGGTCCGAGTCGACCACGATGCCGGCACCGGTACGGAAGCTGACCTCGTTGCCATCCACTTCGGCGGTACGGATCAGGATGTTCAGGTCTAGGTCGCCATCGCGGTTCAGCCAGCCGAACGCACCGGTGTACGCGCCGCGCGGCACCTGCTCCAGCTCGCTGATGATCTGCATGCAGCGCACCTTTGGACAGCCGGTGATGGTGCCCCCAGGGAAGGTGGCAGCGATCACTTCGCCCGGGGTCACGTCCGCGCGCAGATGGCCGCTGACGTTGCTGACGATGTGGTGCACGTGCGCGTAGCTTTCCACGGTCATCAGCTCGTCCACGACGACCGTGCCGGGCAGGCAGATGCGGCCCAGGTCGTTGCGCTCCAGGTCGATCAGCATCACGTGCTCGGCGCGCTCCTTGGGATGGCCGACCAGCTCCTGGATGCGTGCGGCATCGTCGTCGCCCTCGAAGCGCGGGCGGGTGCCGGCGATCGGGCGGGTCTGCGCGTGGCCGCCGTGCACCGAGACCAGCCGTTCCGGCGACGAGCTGACCACATGCCGGCCATGCGCACTGAACAGGCCGGCAAACGGCGCCGGATTGGCGCGTCGCAGCTGCGCGTACAGCGCCTGCGGACTGACCGCCGTGGCGAACTGCGCGCTCCAGCGCCGCGACAGGTTCACCTGGAACACATCGCCGGCGCGCAGGTACTCGATCACCCGGCGCACGCCATCGGTGAAGCGCTGCGGCTCGTCTTCGCTGACCGATTGCGGCGGTTGCCAGCCCTGCCCGGCCTGCGGCAGTTCGCCGGCCACCAAGGCGACCAGCGTGTCCAGCAGCGCCTGCTCGCCCGCTTCGGCAATGAGGAAGCTGGTGTCGGTCTGGTGGTCATGCAGCACGGCGGCCGGGCAGCGCAGGGCGAGCGCGGTCGGGTGACCGTCATCGCGCGCGCGCGCCGGCAGCACCGGTTCGACCTGGCTGGCCACTTCGTAGTCCAGCATCAGCGCCCAGCCACCCCGGAACGGCAGCGCGTGGCCGCCGTCGTGCGGCAGCCGCTGCGCCTGCCATGCGCGGTCCAGCGCTTGCAGGAAACTGCCGGGCTGCACCGCACCGTGCTGGTCGCGCACCTGGCCATCGGCGTCCAGCTGCAGGGTGTCACCCTGCGCGGCCAGCAGCAGGCTCCAGCGGCCCTGGGCGGTACCCGAGGCGGTGGACTCCATCAGCAGCGGGAAACGCGCCGGGTCGCGCTGCTGCAGGGCCAGCAGGTCGATCGGGTGTGGCAGCGGATGGATCAGCGGGGCGTGGGTCATGGCGGCCAGTTCGGGAGACGGATACACGGAAGCCGCCTTGCGGCGGCCTCGTGGTTGGCGGAGTCGAGCCTGGCTCGACGCTGCCGGTGCGATCAGACGCGCTTGAAGATCAGCGTGCCGTTGGTGCCGCCGAAGCCGAAGCCATTGGACATCACCACGTCGACCTTGGCCTGGCGTGCTTCGTTGGGCACGTAGTCCAGATCGCAGCCTTCGCCCGGCTGCTGCAGGTTGATGGTCGGCGGAATCACGTTGTCGCGCATTGCCAGCACCGAGAAGATCGCTTCCACGCCGCCGGCAGCGCCGAGCAGGTGGCCGGTCATCGACTTGGTGGAGCTGACCATCATCTTGTAGGCGTGGTCGCCGAAGGCGGTCTTCATCGCCATGGTCTCGCCGAGGTCGCCCAGCGGGGTCGAGGTGCCATGTGCGTTGAGGTAGCCGACCTGCTCCGGGGTGACACCCGCATCCTTCATGGCCATGGCCATGCAGCGCGCAGCGCCTTCGCCGTTCTCGCTCGGCGCGGTCATGTGGTACGCGTCGGAGCTGGCGCCGAAACCGGCCAGCTCGCAGTAGATCTTCGCGCCACGGGCCTTGGCGTGCTCGTACTCTTCCAGGATCAGGATGCCGGCGCCGTCGCCCAGCACGAAGCCGTCACGGTCCTTGTCCCACGGGCGCGAGGCCTGTTCCGGGGCGTCGTTGCGGGTGCTCATCGCCTTCATCGCGCAGAAGCCGCCCAGCGCCGTCGGCGAGGAACCGCGTTCGGCACCGCCGGCCACCATCACGTCCGCATCGCCGTACTGGATCATGCGCATGGCGGTGCCGATGGAATGGTTGGAGGTGGCGCACGCCGAGACCGCCGAGAACGACGGGCCCTTCAGGCCGCTGATGATGCTCAGCTGGCCCGGCAGCATGTTGATGATGGTCTTGGGCACGTAGAAGGGAGAGATCTTCTTCCCCTCGTGGAACTCGATGGTCTGCTCTTCGATGCCGAGCAGGCCGCCGATGCCGGCGCCAACGATGGCGCCAATGCGGTCGGCGTTGGCGTCGGTGATCTCCAGGCCCGAATCATGCAGGGCCATGAAGGCGGCACCGAGGCCGTAATGGATGAACGGGTCCATCTTCTTGGCATCCTTGCCGCTGACCCGGTACTTGCCGAACAGTTCGTTGTCGGCGGTGATGTCAAAGCCTTTGACCTCACCTGCGATCTTGGTGGTAAACCGTTCCAGGTAGGCATCAGAAACGTTGGTCAGCGGACCGATGCCCGAACGACCGTGGGTGATGCCTTCCCAGCTGCTGGCCAGATCATTGCCCAACGGCGAGACCATACCCAGGCCGGTTACGACGACGCGACGCTTCATTGCTGATTCTCCTGACCCGAACGTTCTTTGCGGGTAACGCGGTTTACTTCGGTGTGGTACGCAAACACACGGGGCCGCAAACAGCGGCCCCATGGGGTGTCGTGCGCGGCCAGCTCGACGCCCGCGCGCGCACTGACGTCCTGCATCAGGCCTTGACGTGGGCCGTGATGTAGGTGATCGCAGCCTGCACGGTGCTGATCTTCTCGGCTTCTTCGTCCGGGATCTCGCACTCGAATTCTTCTTCCAGCGCCATCACCAGCTCGACGGTGTCCAGCGAGTCAGCGCCCAGGTCATCGACGAACGATGCGCTGTTGGTGACTTCTTCTTCCTTGACGCCAAGCTGTTCGATGACGATTTTCTTGACGCGTTCTTCGATGGTGCTCATGGGATATCGCTCCAGATGGAGTAGTGGTTCAAAAGTGGTCGCCATCAAAGGCGATGGCCGTGGGATAGTGTAGTGGAAACCGGCGTGACCTTGCATTGCAGCAAAAATCCTCGCAGATCAACCACTTGCGGCGCGATCCCTGCGCCCCTTGCTTACGGCATGTACATGCCGCCGTTCACATGGAGAGTTTCGCCGGTGATGTAGCCGGCAGCCGGGCTGGCCAGGAAGGCCACCGCGTGGGCGATGTCCTCCGGAGAACCCAGGCGTTCGAGGGCGATGTCGCCGATCAGCGCGGTACGCGCCTCTTCCGGCAGTGCCTTGGTCATGTCGGTGTCGATGAAGCCCGGCGCGACCACATTGACGGTGACGCCGCGCGAGCCGATTTCCTTGGCCAGCGACTTGGAGAAACCGATGATGCCGGCCTTGGCGGCGGCGTAGTTGGCCTGGCCGGCGTTGCCGGTCACGCCCACCACCGAGGCGATGTTGATGATGCGGCCCTTGCGCGCCTTCATCATGCCGCGCATGACCGCCTTGCTGGTGCGGAACACGCTGGTCAGGTTGGTGTCGATGATCGACGCCCAATCGTCTTCCTTCATGCGCATCAGCAGGTTGTCGCGGGTGATGCCGGCGTTGTTGACCAGGATCGAGATCGGGCCGAATTCCTTGGCGATGCCGTCAAGCACGGCGTCGAGCGCGGCAGCGTCGGTGACGTTCAGCGCACGGCCGTGACCGCCGTGGGCGGCCAGGCGCTCGCCGATCGCGGCGGCGCCGGAATCGGTGGTGGCGGTGCCGATGACGGTGGCGCCCTGGGCGGCCAGCAGATCGGCGATGGCGGCACCAATGCCACGGCTGGCACCGGTAACCAGTGCGATTTCACCCTGCAGGGGCTTGCTCATGATGTTTTCCTCAGGCTGGGGCGGCCGCCGCACCCGTGCCGCTTGCAGCGGCCACCGGCGCGGTCGGCAGGAACAGGGGCAATCAGGCCGACCACGTCTCGCGGGCGGTTTCGAAGTCGCCCGGGGTGGCCAGGGAACGGCCGTCGATGGCCTTGTCGATGCGCTTGACCAGGCCGGTCAGCACCTTGCCCGGACCGCACTCGGCGATCTGGGTGACGCCACGGGCGGCCAGGGCCTGCACGCAGCCGGTCCACTGCACGGGCTGGTACAGCTGCTGCACCAGCGCGGCGCGGATCGCGTCCACGCCGTCGTGCACCTTGGCGTCGACGTTCTGCACCACCGGCAGCTGCGGCAGCTGCCAGGACAGGCCGGCCATCACTTCGGCCAGGCGGTTGGCGGCTTCGCGCATCAGCGGGGTGTGCGAGGGCACGCTGACGGCCAGCTTGACCGCCTTGCGCACGCCCTTCTCGGCCAGCAGCGCCAGCGCACGGTCGACCGCGGCAGCGTCGCCGCCGATCACGATCTGGCCCGGCGAGTTGAAGTTGGCCGGAACCACCACCTGGCTGCCGGCGGCTTCCGCGCAGACGTCCAGCACCAGCTGGTCTTCGGCGCCGAGCACGGCGGCCATGGCGCCGACACCGGCCGGCGCGGCGTCCTGCATCAGCTGGCCGCGCAGGCGTACCAGGTGCGCACCGTCGTGCAGGCTGAGGGCGCCAGCGGCGACCAGGGCGGTGTACTCGCCCAGGCTGTGGCCAGCCAGAACCGACGGACGCGGACCGCCCACGGCGTTCCAGGCGCGCCACGCGCCGATGCTGGCGGCCAGCAGGGCCGGCTGGGTGTATTCGGTACGGTTGAGCATTTCCTCCGGGCCACCCTGGGACAACGCCCACAGGTCGACGCCGGCACCATCGGATGCCTCGGTGAAGGCCTCACGCACCTGCGGGTGCAGTTCGGCCAGCTCGGCCAGCATGCCCACAGACTGCGAGCCCTGACCGGGGAAGACAAAAGCGAGGGTGGATAGGGTCACGCGGTCATCCGCTTGTTGCAATCGAAGCGGGCCATGATAAGGGGGAACATGCCGTGTCGTCTGTACGTGCGCGTATGCACGGCGTATGGATCATGGGCGGGGTCGGCTCCCTTTTCCTGCGGAAAAGGGCTCTGACCCCTGTCCGCAATCAGCAGAGCAGCTGCAGGATGTCCAGCTCGCCGTCGGCAAACCAGTCCATGCACAGGCCGACCACCATCAGCAGGCCCAGCGTGGTGGCGCCGTGGGTGATGAAAATGGAGTGGGCCAGCGCACGCGCCGAGCGCCCCAGCTTCATGCACACCCGCGCCAGGCGCTGCAGGCGGCCACTGACGGCATGCACGTGCGCACGCACCGGTGCCTGCACCCCGTTCATCGCCTCGGCCATCATCGCCTGCAGGCTTTCGGGGCGGTCGGCGTAGTACTTGGCCACGCCGTAACCGAACATCAGCCAGTCACGCGCCTGTGCCTCGGCCAGGTCCATGACTTCCAGCGGATCTTCTTCGAAGTCGATGAAACCGACGTTCTGGCCATCCCAGGTGAGGTTGCGCGGCAGCGGCTGGCCGAAATAGGCGCCACGCGCGTGCGCTTCGGCAATGGCCTGCATCGCTGCAGCCACGAGGCGATCGCGGCCGGCATCGTCGGCCTCGCGCAGGCAGGTATTGAACGAGCTGCCATTGTCGCCGATCACCAGCGCGGCATGGCCGCTGCCGATCACCGCGGGAACATTCACCCCCTGCGCCTGCAGTTCGGCCAGCCGGCGGGCCTCGGTTTCGCGCGCGGCGTCGCCACCGCGGTGCGGCGGCGGGCGCAGGGCATCGAGATGGAACCGGCGGGCAACAAAATTGAGCAGGCCCAGGGCCACTGCTCGGCTTCCTTCGCCGTACTGCTTCAGCCAGGCGCGTTGCCCTTCGATGACGATGGGCTCAACCATGACAGTCTCCTTTAACGCATTACGGCCCCAGAGGGGCCGTAACGACGGTTTCACGTTGTCGTAACTCGCACTATCAATAGCGCAGCAGTGCCGAACCCCACGTGAAGCCACCACCGAATGCTTCCAGCAGCAGCAGCTGGCCGCGCTCGACCCTGCCGGAACGCACAGCCGCATCCAGCGCCAGCGGCACCGAGGCGGACGAGGTATTGCCGTGCTTGTCGACAGTGACCACGACCTGGTCCATGGACATCTCCAGCCGCTTGGCGGTGGCCTCGATGATGCGCAGGTTGGCCTGGTGCGGGATCAGCCAGTCCAGGTCGGACTTGGTCAGACCGTTGGCGTCCAGGGTTTCGTCCACGACCGAGTCCAGCGCCTTGACGGCGTACTTGAACACGTCGTTGCCCTTCATGTTGATGGTGCCGCCACCGTTGTTGCCTTCACCGAAACCGACCGAGACGCCGACCGGGTTCCACAGCAGCTCTTTCTTGCTGCCATCCGAATGCAGGTGGGTGCTGAGGATGCCGGTTTCTTCGTCGGCCTTGAGCACGACGGCGCCCGCGCCATCACCGAACAGCACGCAGGTGGTGCGGTCTTCCCAGTCGACGATGCGGGTCAGGGTTTCCGCGCCGATCACCAGCACATGGCGGGCATCACCGGAACGGATGAATTTGTCAGCCACGCTGAGCGCGAACACGAAGCCCGAGCAGGCCGCGTTGACGTCGAAAGCGGGGCAGCCGCTCACACCGAGCTTGGCCTGGATCAGGCACGCGGTGGAGGGGAAGATCAGATCAGGAGTGGTCGTGCCGACCACGATCATGTCGAGCTGCGACGCGTCGATACCGGCCGCTTCGATCGCACGCAGCGCGGCCTGGTAGCCGAGATCGCTGGTGGTTTCGCCTTCGGCAGCGATGTGCCGTTCACGGATACCGGTGCGCGTCTGGATCCACTCGTCCGAGGTCTCGACCATTTTTTCCAGGTCGGCGTTGGTCAGGACTTTTTCCGGCAAATAGCTACCGGTGCCCGCGATCCTCGAGTAGATCCGCTTGCTCATCATGTTTCCTGTTGCACGAGCCGCCGTTCACCGGCGTGCCCGGGAAAGAAGGCGAAGGCCGCTGCCCAGCGGGCAGCGACCTTCCGGCACATCAGTCTTCCTGGACAGCGGAAGACTTGGTCTGGATGACCTTCTTGCCGCGGTAGAAACCGTCAGCAGTGATGTGGTGACGCAGATGCACTTCGCCGGTGGTCGGGTCGGTCGACAGCTGCTTGGCGCTCAGGGCGTCATGCGAACGACGCTGGCCACGACGGGACGGGGTAACACGGGATTTCTGGACAGCCATGGGATTGCTCCAAACTCGGTTCGTTTTGCTTCGTCGTTTCGTCGCACAGGACGCCAGCGTCCAGCACACTTTTCACTTTCGCCGCAGCCGCCGACGACAACCGGCTGCTATTGTTTCTTCAATGCCGCCAACGCCGCAAACGGGTTGGCCTTTTCAATCTCTTCTTCGGTCGGTGCCCAGTCCTTGTCGACTGCCTCACCATCCGGCGACAGGGGTACCACCGGTACCGCCAGCACCAGCTCGTCCTCGACCAGGTCCAACGGACGCAGCTGGCCATCTTCCGGCACGAGCAACGCCTCGTATTCCTCCGGCAAGGACGATTCCTCGTCTTCGTCGCGGATCAGGCCAAGCCTCTGGGTCATCTTCACCGGCAGCAGGAAGCGCTGCATGCTGCGCTGACAGGTCAGCGGCAACGCGGTATCGATGCTGAGTTCCACATAGGATACCCGCAAGATCTCGTCGCGACCGAATTCGAGCGAGTAATTACACTCGCCTTCGGTATCTGCGACAAGCCCCTGCAGGCGAGTCAATTCAGCCAGGGAGACCTGACCGTCGAAGCGCCTTCGCGCCACGACCATCCGCCAGGCATCCAGCGTTTCGGGTACGTTCGCGGACATAAGCCGCCGAATATTAAGGATCGGCAGGTCGCGTGTCAAATGACTGCCATGAAAGGCTTGCTGTGGCTGGCTGTGCCGGGCCAGACTGCCGCGCCCCGCTCCCGGAATTCCCGCATGCCTGCCCTGGTCCTGGCCTCCACCTCCCGCTACCGCCGCGACCTGCTGGAACGGCTGGGGTTGCCCTTCGACTGCGCACGCCCGCAGGTGGATGAGACCCCGCAAGCCAATGAGGCCCCGCTGGCGCTGGCGGCACGCCTGGCCAGCGCCAAGGCGGCCGAGGTGGCCGTCCGCCATCCCGGCAGCTGGGTGATCGGCTCGGACCAGGTGGCGGACCTGAACGGTCAGCCGCTGGGCAAGCCGGGCAGGGTCGAGGCGGCGTGCGCGCAGCTGGCGGCCATGTCCGGGCAGACGGTGCGCTTCCACACGGCCATCAGTCTCACCCGCGACGGAGAATCCTTCACGGCAATGGACTTGACCCAGGTGCGCTTCCGCGCGCTGCAGGCGCCGGAGATCGCCCGCTACGTGGCCATCGAGCAGCCGCTGGACTGCGCCGGCAGCTTCAAGTGCGAAGGCCTGGGCATCAGCCTGTTCGAGGCCATCGACAACCGCGACCCGACGGCGCTGATCGGGCTGCCATTGATCGCATTGTGCGGATTGCTGCGCCAGGCCGGATTCTCGGTGCCGTAACCCCGGCCCGTGACACGGGGCACGCTGCCTCAGCGTTTTTCCACCACGAACGGCTGCTCCTGCCACGGCTCCACACTGCCGTCGCGACCATGCAGGCGCAGGCCCAGCCAGTGCTTTCCCGGCGCCAGCGTCGTGGTATCGAGCGTTGCATCGAAGCCGACAGCCGGATGTTGCGGATCGGTGCTGTGCGGCCAGGCATGGCGGATATCGAACACCCGCCCGTAGGTGGCATCGCCGATCGAGCGACCATCCACCAGCACTTCCACCCGCGACAGGCCGACACCTTCCTTGAACGCCCAGCCCTTGATCGCCAGCGTGCCGCTCACCACGTCGCCATTGGAAGGGGCGTCCAGCCAGGCCAGTGCGGGTGCCACGCATGGACCCTGCGCGCGCTGCACCGGCAGGCGGAACAACAGGAAACGCTGGAATCCGTGGTCGTTGCTGACCACGCGCGGTGGCGGCAGCGGCCCGACCTGTTCGCAGATCGCGTGATAGCGGGTGAGCAGATCGCGGAAACGCTGATCACTGGGCGACAGCACCAGCAGCATCGGCACGTCGCGCTCGCCCTCATGCACCAGGTTCCATTGCGCCAGCTGCGCGGTACGGCCGTGCTTGTCGTTGAGCGGATGCGGCAGCACGTCGATGTCACCGCGGCCCAGCTGGAAGCCCAGTTCGGCGCCCACCTTGAAGTTGCCGGCCAGCACGCGGCTGCCTTCAGGCATCTGCTGCAGTTCTTCGCGGACCGCAGCTGCCAGCGGCTGCCAGCCGGCGAAGTTGCGCGGGTAGTACTTGTCGCCGGCCAACTGCTCGCGCAGCGATGACGAGGACGCCATCAGGTAATAGCCGAAGGCCAGCACCATGCCCAGCCCGGCCAGCCACCAGCCGGTACGCCGCAACCAGCGCGGCCAGCCGTTGAGGATCACCGGCACCGCCACCAGCAGGGCCAGGTAGCCCGGCAGCGGCCAATGGAAGCTGATGCGCTCGACGTCGGTGAAGAAGCCCAGTGCGAAGATGCCCAGCGTCGACACACCACCGACCAGGCCGAAATAGCGCCACTGCACGCGCGCACCGCCGCCACTGCGGGTACCGGCCAGCGCCACCTTCCACATCGCGATGCACAGGATGGGCGTGACCAGCATCGGCTGGATCACCAGGAACCACAGGCCGCGCCACTCGAACGCCCACGGATGACGCTCGACCACCTGGAACTTCAGGCCGGCATCGTGATTGTCGGCATTCCAGGCCAGCAGCGGCAGCCATGCCAGTACGCCAACAGCCAGGGCCACCCAGACGCGCGGATCGGTCAGCATGCGCCGGCCCTGCGGCAGCGCCAGCAGGGCAATGAAGCCGACGCCGATCACACCGATGAAGCGATAGTGGCTGAGCGCGCCGATCAGCAGACCCAACGCCAGTTTCACCGCCGAAGACGCGTCGACGTTGCGCAGCAGGCGTGCGCCAGCATCCAGGCACAGCACGGCTGCCAGCGCCATCGGCACATCAGGTACGGCCAGCAGGCCCAGCGTTGCCGACAACGGCATCAGCAGCGTCAAGCTGCCGGCCTGCCACCCCGCAACATTGCCGAACCAGCGCGCCGCAATGCGCGATACCAGCAGCGGCAGCACTGCGCCAATGGCCAGGAACGGCAGGCGCAGCGCAAGCACATGCTGGCCGCCAAGCTCCACACCCAACCGGGTCAACCAGGCCGTCAGCCCCGGCAGATCCGAATAGGCTGCAGCCAGATGCTGGCCTTCCTGCCAGTAGAACGCCTCATCGACGAACAACGGCAGGCGTGCGGCCACGACCAGCTTGGCCGCTGTGACGAGCGTCCATAACCAGAGAAAAATCGTACGTGCGCGCTGTTCGCCCTGCATTGCTCTATGGATAGAATCGACCGGTTACCGAACTTGAGACGACCATGACAGCTTCGTCCCCCATGCCCAGCATGCTAACCGATCAACTGCGTCAGTCCCTGCGCAATGCGCAGGACCAGGTCAATGCACTGGTGCTGGGCAAGGTGCAGGAGGTTCGACTGGCGTTTGTGGCCCTGCTGTCTGGCGGTCACCTGCTGATCGAAGACCTGCCCGGCCTCGGCAAGACCACGCTGGCCCATGCCCTGGCCAGCAGCCTGGGGCTGAGCTTCCAGCGCGTGCAGTTCACCTCCGACCTGCTACCGGCCGACGTACTCGGCGTATCGGTGTATGACGCCGGCAGCCGCCAGTTCCAGTTCCATCCGGGGCCGGTCTTCACCCACGTGCTGCTGGCCGACGAGATCAACCGGGCGCCGCCGCGCACGCAGAGCGCGCTGCTGGAAGCGATGGCCGAGCAGCAGGTCACCCTCGACGGTCAAACTCATGTCCTGCCTGATCCGTTCTTCGTGATCGCCACGCAGAACCCGGTGGATCTGTCGGGCACGTTCCCACTGCCCGATTCGCAGCTGGATCGTTTCCTGCTGCGGCTGGCGATGGGCTATCCCAGCGCACAGGCGGAACGTGAGCTGCTGCGCGGCAGTGATCGCCGCGACCTGATCGCCCGCGCGCTGCCGCAGCTGGATGACACCCAGGTACGTGCACTGCGTGAGGCGGTCGGCCAGGTGCATGTCAGCGACGCGCTGGTGGACTACGTGCAGGCCCTGCTGACCCGCAGCCGCCAGCATGCCGGCGTACGCGTGGGATTGTCGCCGCGCGCCGGCCTGGCTCTGCTGCGCGCGGCCAAGGCACATGCGCTGCTGCTCGGCCGTGGCCACGTGGTACCCGAAGACGTGCAGACGCTGTTCGTAGCGGTGGCTGGCCATCGCCTGGTGGGTGAAGCCGAGTCGAGCTCGGGGCCGACGCTGGCACGCGCGATCCTGCAGACCGTCGCGGTCGATTGAAGATGGCATCGCATGTCCGGCGACTGTTGCAGCTGGCACGCCCGCGCATGCCGGAGTCGTTGCCGCAACGGCTGGACCGACGGCGCATCTACGTGCTGCCGACCCGCTTCGGCCTGTTTGTGGCCTGCCTGCTGGTGGCGATGCTGCTGGGCGCGCTGAACTACAACAACAACCCTGCGCTGTTGCTGGCGCTGCTGTTGGCAGCGGCCGCGATCGCCAGCGCCATCGCCGCGCACCTGCAGTTGTCGGGCGTGCAGATCGACGCGATCTCCGCCGAACCGCTGCCGGCCGGGCAACCGCTGCGCCTGCGCGTGGACCTGTCGCTGCGCGACCCGCGAGCGCGCCATGGGCTGCACCTGCAACTGGGCGACAGCGAGGCGTGGCTCGACCTGGCCGCACACGGCCGCGGTGAAGCCGAGCTGGAAGTGCCCAGCGAACGCCGTGGCTGGCTGGAACTGCCGCGCATCCGCCTGTCCACCACCCAACCGCTGGGCCTGGTCAGGGCGTGGTCATGGGTGTGGCCGGAAGAACCCCTGCTGGTCTACCCGCTGGCCGAAGCGAAGGCGCCGCCGTTGCCGCAGCAGGGCAGCGATCCCCTGCACACCCGCGCCCATGCCAATGGCGAGGAACTGCATCAGCTGCGTCCGTATCGCGCGGGAGATCCACCGCGCAGCATTGCCTGGAAACACTCCGCGCGCCGCGACACGCTGCTGGTACGCGAATACGAGAAGCCGATAGGCATCGAAGTGGTGCTGGACTGGCGCGCGCTGGCCCCCTTGGGCCAGGAGGCCCGCATCGCGCGGCTGGCACGCTGGGTGGACAGCGCCGAGCGCGAAGGCCGTCGCTACACGCTGCTGCTGCCGATGCAGCCGCCGATCGGCCCCGGCCAGGGCGCCAGCCACCACCATCTGTGCCTGCGCGCGCTGGCGTTGCTTCCCCATGACTGAGCCTGCCCTGCTGCTGGACCGCAACACCCGCACGTGGACGCTGGCCAGCGCCGCACTGGCCCTGTTGCCACTGCTGCTGCAGCTGCCCACCACATTGGCCGCGTTGATCGCCATGGCAGCGGTCGGCACTGCAGCACTGTCGCAGCGCGGCGTGCTGCCGATGCCGGTGCGCGTGCTGCTGGTGCTGGGCATGCTGGCCGCCATCGTCTGGCAGATGGGAGCGGTGCGCCCGGGCCGGGATACCGGCTGCGCGTTGTTGGCGGCGATGCTGGCGATCAAGTCCAGCGAGCTGCGCACCCTGCGCGATGCACGCAGCCTGCTCGGCTTTGCCCTGTTTTCACCGTTTGCGGCCTTCCTGCTCGACCAGGGGCCGCTGACCACCGTGCTCGCCATGCTCGCCGGCGTCAGCGCCCTGATTGCGCTGCAGCGGCTGGCGCAGGGTGAAGGCCGCAGTACGCCACCGCCGCTGTCCGCGCAGTTGCGTGGCGTCGGTCGCCTGCTGCTGATCGGCCTGCCGCTGGCGTTGGCCAGCTTCTGGCTGTTCCCACGATTGGCCACGCCGCTGTGGGGCATACCCGAACGCGCCGTCGGTACGCCGGGGCTGTCGGACACTATGCAGCCGGACCAGTGGCTGGATCTGATGGCCGACGACACCCCGGCTCTGCGGGCGCAGTTCTTCGGCGCGGTTCCAGCGCCGGCGCAGCGCTACTGGCGCGGGCCGGTACTGACGCAGTTCGACGGGCATGTCTGGCGACGCGACCGCCGTACCGACCGTTTGCCACCTGCCGTCGTGGAACACGGCACGGAGGGCTGGGACTACCAGATCGATTACGAGCCCACCGACCGTCGCCAGCTGGTCGCGCTGGATCTGCCCAGCGCCGCACCGGAAGGCAGCCGGCTTGATGCCGACCTGAGCCTGAGCAGCGACCGCCCGTTGTCCGCGTTGAGCCGCTGGCGCCTGCACTCGGCCCCACCGCAGCGCTTCGATGCCACGCTGTCGACGTACCAGCGCCGCGCTGCGCTGCAGCTGCCGGAAGGCTTCAACCCGCGCACGGCAACCCTGGCCCGCCAGTGGCGGCAGGACGCGGGAAGCGATGATGCAGCAGTGGTCCGTCGCGCCCTGGCGTGGATCACCGCGGATTTTTCGTACACGCTGGCGACACCGGCTCCCGGGCGTGATCCTGTCGATGCCTTCCTGTTCGACTACAAGGCCGGCTACTGCCAGCATTTCAGCTCTGCCTTCGTGGTGCTGATGCGCAATGCCGGCATTCCGGCGCGGGTGGTCACCGGGTTCGCCGGCGGCACGCGCAACCGGATCGGCGACTACTGGGTGCTGCGGCGGATGGACGCCCACGCCTGGGCCGAAGTGTGGCTGCCGCAACGCGGCTGGGTGCGCATCGACCCGACAGCGGCCGTGGCACCCGAGCGCATCCTGGACACGCTTGACGACCGCCTGCAGGCCGGCGCCGATACCGGGCTGCAGCAGCGCTGGCTGCAGCTGGGCCAGGTCGGCGACTGGATGCGCAGGGGCTGGAACGAACTGGTGCTGTCCTTCGACGCGCGCCGCCAGCAGCAGCTCCTGCAACCGTTCGGGCTGGACGACCTGCAGCCGGGACAGCTGCTGGCTGGCTTCGTGATGGCGGTGTCGCTGGCGCTGGGGTGGATGGCGTGGCTGCTGGCCCGTGGCGAACGCGAGCGCGACCCGCTGCTGCGCGCCTGGCACCGGCTGGGGCAGCGCTATGCGCGGCTGGGGCTGGGCCGCGAACCGCACGAGCCCGCCCTGCACTGGGCGCGGCGGGTCCACGCGCAGCGCCCCGACCCGGCCCTCATCACACTCAGCCAGCGTTTCGCTGATGCACGCTACGCTGGCACTTGTACCGAGCTCGCCCCATTATTGCGGGACCTGCGCAGGCATCGCCCGACTTCCGGAGCCTCCCCATGAATACCAAGTTCCTCCTCACCGCCGTGGCCGCCCTGGCCCTGTCGGCCTGCGCCACGGCCCCCAAGCCGCTGCAGGGACAATTCAGCCTGGTTTCCCCGCGCGACTCGGTTGCCACCCAGCAGGTCGGCACGCCGGTGCGCTGGGGTGGCCGGATCATCGAAACCAAGCCCGGCCAGGGCGAGACCTGCTTCCAGATCATCTCGCGCCCGCTCAACGGCAGTGGCCGCCCGAACACCACCTCCTCCGATGCCAGTGACGGCCGCTTCATCGCCTGCCGCGCCGGCTTCTACGACCCGGCCGTGTTCGAAGCCGGCCGCGACGTGACCTTCATCGGCAAGATCGACGGCTACGCCAACACCCGCATCGGTGATTACGACTACCGCCTGCCGAAGCTGGCGGCCGACGTGATCTACCTGTGGCCGGAACAGCGCCAGGTCGATGTGGTGCCCTACCCTTACGGACCGTGGGGCCCGGGTCCCTATGGCCCGTACTGGGGCGGTTACCGCGGCTGGGGCTGGTGGTAGTCCAGGCCCGCTACGCATGATGCAGAAGGCCGCCCCATGGGGCGGCCTTTTTTCATCCATGCATGGTGCGGGTCTGCTCGGGGCGATGTTGCATTGCGACGATTTTTATCCACGCATGGCGTGGATCTACTTTATCCACGCCATGCGTGGACGGCTGCGTCAACGCCCCGGTGTGCCGAAGTGACCCAGCGGCGCGCCCGCCAGCAGATGCATGTGGATATGGAACACGGTCTGCCCGGCATCTTCGCGGCAGTTCATCACGATGCGGTAGCCGTCCTGCGCGAAGCCTTCCTGCCGCGCGTACTCGGCGGCGGCCAGGGCCAGCTTGCCGATCAGGTGCGCCTGCGACGGCTGCAGGTCATCCAGGGTCGGGATGATCTCGTTCTTCGGAATGAACAGCACGTGCACCGGCGCCTGCGGCGCGATGTCCTTGAACGCCAGCACGTCCTCGTCTTCATAGACGATGGTGGCCGGGATCTCGCGACGGATGATCTTGCTGAAGAGGGTTTCGCTGCTCATGGTCGGCCTCGGCGGGGGTTTTCCCGCATTGTAGGCCGGTAACGCCGGGGCATGCCCGGCATCGACTCAATCGCGCACTTCGCTGCGGGTGCCGAACGCATGCGACAGCGTGCCGCGATCGACGTACTCCAGCTCACCGCCGAGGGGCAGGCCCTGGGCCAGTCGACTCGGCCGCACCTGGCGGGCGCGCGCCAGCTGCGCGAGGTAGTGCGCGGTGGCTTCGCCTTCGACGGTAGCGCTGGTGGCGATGATCAGCTCCTGCACTTCCGCTTCGGCCAGACGCTGTTCCAGCTGCTCCAGACCCAGCTCGCGCGGCCCGATGCCATCCAGCGGCGACAGCCGCCCCTGCAGCACGAAGTAGACGCCGCGATAGCCGGTGGCGTTCTCGATCGCCAGGCGGTCAGCCGGTGATTCCACCACGCACAACTGGCTGCGCTCGCGGCTGCCATTGGCGCAGGTCGGGCACAGCTCGGTTTCACTGAAGTCGCGGCACTGCGCACAGTGACCGATGCGTTCGACCGCCTCTGCCAGCGTCCCGGCAAGGCGTTTGCCACCTTCGCGCTCGCGTTCGAGCAGGTGGTAGGCCATGCGTTGTGCCGTCTTCTGGCCAACGCCAGGCAGCACCCGCAGTGCATCGATCAGTTGTTCAAGCAGCGGTGCGGACACGGCGGTGTGTTCTGTAGAGCCGAGCGCGCTCGACTGGAAATTGCGGACAGCCGAGCACGCTCGACGCTGCACGGTGGGTGGCACCCGGCGGTGCGGGTGCCACGCAGGACATCAGAACGGCATCTTCATGCCCGGCGGCAGCTGCATGCCGGCGGTGGCCGAACCCATCTTCGACTTCGACTCGGCGTCGATCTTGTTGGACGCATCGTTGAAGGCGGCGGCGATCAGGTCTTCCAGCATCTCCGGATCGCTGGCCAGCGACGGATCGATGCGCACCTTGCGGCACTCCTTCGCACCGGTCAGGGTGACACTGACCATGCCGCCACCGGCGCTGCCGGTCACTTCGATCTTGGCGATTTCTTCCTGGGCCTTCTGCAGGTTTTCCTGCATCTTCTGGGCCTGCTGCATCAGTTGGGCGATATTGCCGCGCATGTCGTCTTACTCGTCAAAAGAACGGATGGAATCGGAAACAACCCGGGCGCCGTGCTGCTGGATCAGCAGCTGGACTTCCGGATCGTCCATGAAAATGGCCTCGGCAGCCTGCTGCCGCTCGCCACGCTGGCGGTCGGCACGCTGGTGCAGGGTCTCGGCCGGGACCTGCTCGGTTTCCACGGTTTCGACCACGATCTTCAGCGCGTGACCGAGGGACTTTTCCAGCACCTCGCCCAGCGCTGCCAGCGCGCGCTCGGAACGCAGGTACTCAAATCCGGGCGAAAGGCCCAGTTTCAAGACCCCCTGCTGGCAACTGATGAAGGCCGCATTGGCTGCAAGCTGTCGCGATGGACCGCTCAGGCCACTGTTGGCAACCAGGTCGAGCCAGTCCTCGGCACAGGCAAGCTCGCTGATGCTGCCCGCCGCAGCGCGGTCGGAAGCGACAACCTCGACGGCCGGGGCGATCGGGATGCCTTCGGCACGGAACGGACGCTCCGGCACGGCAGCAGCCTCTGCAACCGGCTGCGGCGCCGGCACTGGCGGCTCGTGCCACGGGGCGACCATGGCCGCGTCGGGCGTCGCCATCTCGGCCGCCAGCGCTTCATCGCGCGCGCCAGCCTCGTCGGTCGCCCACGGCGGCAGGTCGTCCGCCTCGGCGGGTGCCTTGGGCGTGGCTGCCTCGGCAGCCAGCTGCGTCTTCATCGGCAGGGGTGACCCGGGTTCTTCGACCGGAACCGGTTCAGGTTCAGGGGTCGGATCCGGTTCCGGGGTCGGCTCGGGTTCCGGCTCGGGTTCGCGCTGTGGTGCCGGGGTCGGCGTCTGTGCGATGGCCTCTGCCAGCACCGGTGCCGAGGCCTGGGCGACGGCTGCGGCTTCTGGCGCCGCAGCAGCCGCCGTGGCAGCGCCTTCGTGGCTGCCAGCAACGCTGCCCCCGGTCTGGCCCGTACCGGTCGGTGCGCTGCCACCGGAGGATTCCGGAGTGCGCGGCACCGACGGCACCGCAGCCGCTGGGCGGAACGCCAGCATGCGCAGCACGGCCATTTCAAAGCCGGCGCGCGGGCTGGGCGCCAATGGCAGATCGCGACGACCGTTCAGGGCCATCTGATACCAGAGCTGGACCACTTCCGGGCGCAGGCGCTCGGCAAACACGCTGGCATCCAGTCCTTCGGCAGCGGCGGACGCGCCCGGCACCAGTTGCTGCACCTGGATGCGGTGCAGGCCCTCGGCCAGCGCATCAAGCACGCCGCTCCAGTCCGGCGAGAACTCGGCCAGCGCCGCTACCACCTGCAGCAGGCGCGGGCCATCGCCTTCGGCCAAGGCATCGAGCATGGCCGCCACCTGGGTACGGTCGACCGTGCCCAGCATGGTGCGCACCACGTCCTCGCGCAGCGCACCGCCGGCGTAGGCAATGGCCT
The DNA here is from genome assembly GCF_002750935.1 of Stenotrophomonas sp. LMG 10879. Lineage (NCBI taxonomy): Bacteria > Pseudomonadati > Pseudomonadota > Gammaproteobacteria > Lysobacterales > Lysobacteraceae > Stenotrophomonas > Stenotrophomonas sp. LMG 10879. The sequence continues at coordinate 161,778 of NZ_PEJT01000003.1, read as the reverse complement.
GGTCGAGCAGCGACAGGCCGTCACGCAGGCTGCCGTCGGCGGCCTTGGCCAGCTGCACGATGGCGGTCGGGTCCGACTCGATCTCCTCGGCGGTGAGGATGCGGGTCATCTGCCCCTGGATCTGATCTTCATCCAGGCGCTTGAGGTTGAACTGCAGGCAGCGGCTGAGCACGGTGACCGGCAGCTTCTGCGGGTCGGTGGTGGCCAGCAGGAACTTCACATGCTCCGGCGGCTCTTCCAGCGTCTTCAGCAGCGCATTGAACGCGGCCTTGGACAGCATGTGCACTTCGTCGATCAGGTACACCTTGTACTTGCCACGCGAGGGCATGTACTGGGCGTTCTCGATCACCTCGCGCACATCGTCCACGCCGGTATTGGACGCGGCATCGATTTCCAGCAGGTCGATGTAGCGACCGGCGTCGATGTCCAGGCAGGCCGCACACTGGCCGCAGGGATCGGCACTGGTGCCCTGCTCGCAGTTCAGCGATTTGGCGAAGATGCGCGCGATCGTGGTCTTGCCCACGCCGCGGGTACCGGTAAACAGGAACGCATGGTGGACCCGGCCGCTGTCCAGCGCATTGCTGAGCGCACGGACCACGTGTTCCTGGCCCACCAGCTCGGCAAAACGCTTCGGACGCCACTTGCGGGCAAGGACGAGATAGGACATCAGGCCACCGTCTTCCATCGGATGTTCCATTGTGCCACGCCTGTCCAGCCCTCTCGCCCTGCAAACCAGTGCTTGTGTCCTGCCGCTGCGCCCGCTAGAATCTGCGCCCCTGCTGAGGCGTTTGCCGATGGCAGGGATCCGGAGAGGTGTCCGAGTGGTTGAAGGAGCACGCCTGGAAAGTGTGTAAGCGTCTAAACCGCGCTTCGGGGGTTCGAATCCCCCTCTCTCCGCCAGATAACTGAAAAAGGCTGCCCGAAAGGGCAGCCTTTTTCAGTTATCTGGCGCGGGACGCGAAGTGCGCTGCGCGCGCTTCGCCCCAGACGTTGCTGCGCAACGTCCGGGCCCCTCCCTTTGCCTGCCTCTCCCCGCCCCTGTCGGGGCAGCCCCTCAACAGAGGGGCTTGCTCCTCCAGATGCATCAGTAGATCCACGCCATGCGTGGATGCCTCGGCCCGGTCGAGGCGACTACCCGCCCATGCCCAGCCTCCCGCTGCCCCCGTCCCCAGCGCCCTCACCTTTCGCTGAACAGCTGGTTCAAGGCCGCATACCCCGGCGCCCCCTCCGGCATCGCCATCGCGTCGCCGAGAAAATCCGTGGTCGCCGCGGCCATCGCCGCCCATGCATGCATGAACAACGCCGGCCCTGCGCTCAGCCGCCGTACGCCGGCCTGCGACAGTGCAGCAAACGATGCCATCCCCGGCAGCCACATCAGGTTGAGAGGCAGCGGCACGGCGCCGGCAATCGCCGCCGCCTCGTCCAGCGCGCGCAGTCCCGGCACGAAGCCGCCGTCGGCACCGGCACGTGCATAGGCCTGCAGCCGATCGATGCTCATCCCGACGGCCTCCTCACCTTCGGCGAGGCCGCGCAGATAAACGTCAGTGCGCGCATTGATGAACAGTGGTCGCCCGCCCAGCGCAGAACGGATGGCGCTGATCTTGGCCACCAGCGCCGCAGGGCTGCCGGCGCCGTCTTCGATGTTGATCCCGACCACACCCGCATCGACCAGGCGCAGCACCCTCGCAGCGACCACGTCGGGCGCATCGCTGTAGCCATCCTCGATATCGACCGTGACCGGCAGCGAGGTCACACCCACAATTTCGGAAATCCGCTGCAGCAGCGCAGTATCAGGCAGCGCACCGCCATCGGCATGACCGCAGGACCACGCCATCGCAGCACTCGATGTTCCCACCGCGAGCGCCCCCTGCTGCTGGACCAGGCGGGCGCCACCGGCATCCCATACGTTGGGCAGCACGTAAAGATCGGCGCCTTGGTGGAGTTTTACGAAACTGGCATGAGCATTCGACATGGAACCTCCTGATGACGGGGACCTGCAGTCTGCGCCCGAACCGGTTTCCGGGCTCGCCATGTTCGGACATCAATGGCACGGACCTCGCGCACAATGTGCCCGCCACCACGATGACGTTTCTTCATGACACCCCGCCCCTACCACTGCAGCGACATCACCGCCTGCCTGTCGATCTTCGACAGCAACGTGCCCACCTACTTCGCCCCCCAGGAGCGAGGAGACTTCGAGCGCTTCCTGCACGAACATGCCGCACAGTGCGCATTCCAGGTGATCGAGGTCGATGGCCAGGTGGTGGCCTGTGGTGGTCTCTGGAACTGCGGCGAAGGCAGCACCAGCTTCTGCTGGGGCATGGTTGAACGAAGTCGCCACAGACAGGGGCTGGGACGCACGCTGGCAGTGGCCCGGCTGCATCAGGCTGACACAGACCCGTCGATCCAGCGCATCACGCTCAGTACCAGCCAGCACACGCAGGGCTTCTATGCCGGCCTCGGCTTCCAGGTGGTACGCGTGGTGGCCGACGGCCACGGCGCCGGGATCGACGCCGTGGAGATGGAGCGGGTGCTGTAGCTTCCCGCTCCCGACGGATCCACGCAGGGCGTGGATCTACCGTTGGCATGCGTCAGCTCAGAAGCCGACGCGCAGGTTCAACTGGCCACCAACATCGTTGCGACCGTCGCCATGCTGGCCCTGCACGAACAGCGACAACTGGCTGCTGCGTCCCAGGCCCACGGCTACGCCGACCTGGCTGACCAGCGCATTGCGCGCCATCACGGCACTGTAGGCGTCGAACGCATTGCCACCGACGGCGAAGCTCTGCCGGCTGGCTACGTCGGTGTCACCGGACGCGTGCTGCCAGCCCAGCCCGACCGTCAGCTGTGCCGGATAGCGATCGCCGCTGCCCACATCCCAGCGGCCGCGAACGCCGACGGTGCTGACATTGAGCGTGTCCTTGCCGCCCTCCAGTACCAGCGCCGCGCTACCGCCCTGCTCCACCGCCCGATCGCTGTCCACCCAGTGCTTGGTGAACTGCACGTACGGCTGCAGCTGCGTCCGGCCATGGGTCCAGGTCCAGCTGCCTTCGATCTGGGCGATGGTGACATCCGAGTCCTGGCGGCTGTGCAGGGTCTGTGCCAGCAGCGGCACTTCACGCGTGGTGCGCGTGCGGTAATCGCCGCGCGACACGCTGCCACCGACCGCAAACCCGTTGTTCCACTCGCCCTGCGCATACAGCCCATAGGTATTGCCGCGCAGGCGTGCACGCGACTGGCGATCGTACAGCCGCGTATCCAGCCGCTCGCTGCCCGCCGCCGCACCCAGCACCACATGCTCGCCGAGCTTCCAGTCGACGCCGGCCATCAGTGCATTGCGGTTGGCACGGATCTCGTCACCGTTGCCATCGCCGTCCTGCTTGAACACCTTGCCGCTACCGGCCAGCCATGCCGAAGCACGCTCGCCCCGCACCGTCGGCAGCTCGCTGCCCAGACGCTGGCGGATGCCCTCTTCCAGGTAGTTGTCGTACAGCAGCACTGCACGGCTGGCCGCATGCACTTCACCGGAGAGCTGGTTGAACGCGTTGCGCGCGGTGGCGGTGTCGTAGGCCAGCAGCGTGTTGTACAGGCCCAGCGCCGCGCCGGTCTGCGGCAGGCTGTCCAGCGCCGATGCCACGCCCAGCTGGTTGCGGGTCTGCGCCGCCGTGACGAAGGCCGCTGTCTGCTTCACATCGATCTTCAGCTGCGCGGCATTCGGTGTATACACCGGGCTCAGCGAGAGGAAGGCCGAGGTGGTGGTGGGCGGCACGAACTGCCCGCTGACACCGCCGCCTGCGTTGATGATCGTGTACTGCTGGCCTTGCTGGTAGCTGGTGTTCGGGTTGATGGCATTGACCACCACCGATGCACCGCCGATGTTCGCGCTGCCACCCACCTGCACCACGTCGCTGCCGGTAGCGCCCAGGTCGACCGACAGCGTGCTGCCCGGTGCCAGGGTCAGGTTGCCACCCACGGTGATCGTGCCCGCACCGTTGCCGCCACTGCTGCCATTGCCCGGGCCGTTGCCCGGCGACAGCACACCGCCGCTGCTTACGGTGACGCCGCCAGCGCTGCCGCCGATGGTGCCGGTACCCGACAACGTGGTGCCGCTGCCGATGGTCCATTGGCCACCGATGGTGCCGGTGACATTCAGGCCACCGCCGGTGACTTGGCCAGTACCGGTGAATCCGCCACTGTTGCCGCCCAGGTTGAGCGGGCCCGGGCCGGCCTGCACGATGCTGCCAGTGCCACTGATGCTGCCACCCAGTGTCGTGGTGCCGCCGGTGTTGACCACCAGGCCACCATTGTTGGTGATGTTGCCGGTGATCGCGCCGCTGGCGCCGCCGTTGCCGATCTGCACGGTACCGCCAGCGTTGATCGTGGTGCCGCCGGTATAGGTGTTGTTGCCGGTCAGGGTCAGCGTGCCGCTGCCGGCCTGGGTCAACCCGCCGCTGCCACTGACCACGCCGCCAAGCGTGGTGTTGCCGCCGACATTGAACACCAGGCTGCCGTTGTTGCTGACGTTGCCGGCGATCGCACCGCTGGCACCGCCATTGCCGACCTGCAGCGTAGCGCCGGTGTTGATGGTGGTACCGCCGGTGTAGGTGTTGTTGCCGGTCAAGGTCAGCGTGCCGGCACCGGCCTGGGTCAGTCCGCCGCTGCCACTGACCACACCACCCAGCGTGGTGTTGCCACCGACGTTGAACACCAGGCTGCCGTTGTTGCCGACGTCGCCGATGATCGCCCCCGTGGCGCCACCATTGCCCACCTGCAGGGTGCCACCGCTGTTGATGGTGGTGCCGCCGGTATAGGTGTTGTTGCCGGTCAGGGTCAGCGTGCCGCTGCCGGCCTGGGTCAGGCCACCGCTGCCGCTGACAGTCCCACCGAGTGTCGTGTTGGCCGACAGGTTGACCACCAGCGCGCCGTTGTTGGTCACGTCGCCGACGATTGCACCGGTCGCGCCGCCATTGCCGATCTGCAGCGTGCTGCCCCCGTTGATGGTGGTGCCACCGGTGTAGGTGTTGTTGCCGGTCAGGGTCAACGTGCCGCTGCCGGTCTGCACCAGCCCACCGCTTCCACCGATGGTGCCGCCGAAGGTCGTGTTGGCATTGCTGCCGCCGGTGGTCAGGGTGGAACCGCCCAGCACCACGTTGCCGCTGGCAACACCGGCCAGGCCACCGATGCTCTGGTTGCCGGCCGCACTGATGTCCAGCGTTCCGGCGCCGGCCAGATTCACCGTGCTGGCCGAGGACAGGCTGCCACCGGCCGCGACGGCCAGGGTGCCGCTGTTGATCGTCGTGGTACCGGTGTAGCTGCTGGCACCACCCAGGGTCACCGTCGCTGCGCCATCCTTCAGCAGGTTGCCGGCGCCGGCGATGTCGCCGTCCAGCGTCAGCGGCGTGCCGCCCAGCAGGGTCAGCGTGCCGCTTGCCAGCTGCACGTTGTTGCCCAGGGTCAGCGGCACAGTGCCGTCCAACGTGGCATCGCCGCCCACGGTCAGCGCGCCGGTACCCAAGGCACCATTGCTACCCAGCGACAGACCACCGGCATTGAGCGCCACTCCGCCACCGAAGGTGTTGCTGCCGGTCAGGCCGAGCACGCCCGCACCGTTCTTGACCAGTCCACCGCTGCCGCTGATGTCGCCGGCAAACGTGCTGTTGCCCGCTGCGTTGGTGGTCAGCGTGTTGCCGCCAAGGCTGATCGTGCTGCCGGCAACGCCGGACAGCGTACCGATGGCCTGGTTGCCACCGCTGGAGATGTCAAAACCGGTACCGGCGTTGGCCAGGTTCAACGCGCCGGTTGCGGCCAGGCTGCCACCGGCACCGATCGCCAGCGTGCCGGCGTTGATGGTGGTGCCGCCAGTGAAGGTGTTGGTGCCGGTCAATGTCTCGGTACCCGTGCCTGCCTTGATCAGGCCACCGGTGCCGCCGATCGAACCACTGAACACGCCGTTGGTGGAATCACCGATGGTCAACGTGTTCGCACCGAGGTTGACCGTACCGTTGCCGATCAGCGTGCCGAACACCTGCGTGCCACTGCCCGCTGAAAGATCGAAGGTGGCACCGGTGGCGAGATTGACGATGCCACCTGCACTGAGACTGGCACCGGCCCCCAGAGCGAGCGTGCCCGCATTGATGTTGGTCCCGCCAGTGTAGGTATTGGTGCCGTTCAAGGTGAGGGTAGCCACGCCGTCCTTGGTCAGGCTGCCGGTGCCCGACAGGTTGCCGTTGAGCGTGAGATCGTTGCTGCCCAGTACGGTCAGGCCAGCGTTGAGCACCATGTTGTTGGCCAAGGTCACCGCGCTGCTGGAATCAAGCGTGGAAGCGCCGCCGACCGTCAGCGTGCCCGTACCCAGCGCCGTGTTGTTGCCCACCACCAGGCCGCCGGCATTGAGGGTGACGCCGCCACCGAAGGTGCTGGCACCGTTGAGCGTCTGCACGCCGCTGCCATTCTTGACCAGCCCACCGCTGCCGGTCAGGGCGCCGTTGAACGTCGCGTCGGTGGTGCCTCCCAGAGTCAGGTTGTTGCCGCCCAGCGACACCGTGCTGCCGGCCACGCCCGCCAGCGAACCGATGCCCTGGTTGCCACCGGCGGAGATGTCGAACGTGCCAGTACCGGCCAGGTTCACCGCACCGGTCGGCGACAGGCTTCCGCCCGCGCCGATCGCCAGCGTGCCGCTGTTGATGACCGTACCGCCGGTGAAGGTGTTGCTGCCGGTCAGGGTCACCGTTGCCGCGCCGTTCTTGATCAGGCCACCGTCGCCGGTGACTGCCCCGCCCAACGTCAATGCATTGCTGCCGAGCAGATTGAGCGTCGCACCAGCCAGCAGGCCGATATCGTTGCCGAGAGTCGCGGCGATGCTGCTGTCCAACGACGCGTTGGCGCCCACGGTCAGCGCGCCGGTACCCAGCGCGGCATTGTTGCCGACCACCAGGCCGCCACCGTTGAGTGCAACCCCACCACCGAAGAGGTTGGCAGCGCCCAGCGTCTGGATGCCCGTGCCGTTCTTGACCAGCCCGCCGGTACCACCGATCACACCATCAAAGGTGCCGTTGTCGGTGCCGCCAAAGGTCAGCGTGTTGCTACCCAGCGCCACGGCGCTGCCGGCGACGCCGTTGAGCGCGCCGATCGCCTGGTTGCCCGCGGCCGAGATATCGAAGCCGGTGCCCGGTGCGGACAGCGTAACCGCGCCTGTTGCCGCCAGGCTGCCGCCGGCACCGATCGCCAGCGTGCCCGCATTGATCAGCGTGCCACCGGTGAAGGTGTTGGTACCGGTCAGCGTTTCAGTGCCGGTCCCCTCCTTGATCAGGCCACCGGTGCCGGCGATGGAGCCGCTGAAGACACCGTTGGTCGGTCCGCCGACGGTGATCGAGTTCGCCCCCAGGTTGACCGTGCCATTGCCGGTCAGGGTGCCGAAGGTCTGGGCACCACTGCCCGCAGAGAGATCCAGGATGGCGCCGGTGGCCAGGTTGACGATGCCGCTGGCGGCCAGGCTTGCACCTGCGCCCAGCGCGAGCGTGCCGGCATTGACGTTGGTGCCGCCGGTATAGGTGTTCACGCCGTTCAAGGTGAGCGTGGCAGCGCCGTTCTTGGTCAGGCCGCCGGTGCCGGAGATCACCCCGTTGAGCGTCAGCGCATTGCTGCCCAGCACCGTCAAGCCGGCGTTGAGCGTGATGTTGTTGACCAGCGTCGCTGCCAGGCTGGTGTCGAGCGTCGCCGCACCGCCCACGGTCAGCACACCGCTGCCCAGCGCCGCGTCATTGCCGAGCACCAGGCCACCGGCATTGAGGCTGACGCCGCCGCCGAAGGTGTTGGCAGCGGACAGGGTCTGCACGCCTGCGCCCACCTTGACCAGCCCCCCGCCTCCGCTGATCACGCCGTCGAACACCGCATTGGCTGCCGTACCGAAGGTCAGAGAATTTCCGCCCAGCGAAAGGCTGCTGCCGGTCACGCCCGCGAGCGCACCGATGGCCTGGTTGCCACCGGCACCGGAGATATCCAGACCTGCGCCGAGGCCGCCGAGCGTCACGTTGCCGCCCGCGGCAAGACTGCCCCCCGCCCCCAGTGCCAGCGTGCCCGCATTGACCAGAGTGCCGCCGGTATAGGTATTGGCACCGCTCAGAGTAAGCGTGGCCGTTCCGTTCTTGGTCAGCGCGCCGGCGCCGGACAGCAGCCCCGCCAGGGTCAGCGCGTTGCTGCCCTGTATCGCCAGCGTGGCGCCCGATGCCAACCCGATGTTGTTGCCGAGGGCGAGCGCGGCACCAGCGTCCAACGATGCATTGCCCCCCACACTCAGCGAGCCGGTACCCAGCGCCCCTGCATTGCCCAGCGTCAGGCTGCCCGCATTGAGCGCCAGTCCACCGCTGAAGGTATTGGCGCTGTTGAGCGTCAGTGTACCGGCGCCGTTCTTGACCAGACCGCCGGTACCGGACACCACGCCACCGAGCGTAAGTGCGTTGCTGCCGATCAGCGTCAGTGCCGAGCCTGCGCCCAGGTTGACCGCATTGGTCAGATCAAGCGCAACGCTGCCGTCCAGGCTGGCGTTCGCAGCAACGTTCAGCGCGCCGGTTCCCAGCGCTCCACTGTTGCCCAGCAGCAGGCCGCCGCCGGCCAGGCTCAGGCCGCCACCGAAGGTATTGGCACCATTGAGCGTCAACACCGTGGCGCCGTTCTTCACCAGGCCACCGTCGCCGGACACCACGCCGCCCAGGGTGACGTTCTGGCTGCCGGGGAGCGTAAGGATCGCACCGGTAGCCAATGCAACGTTGTTGGTCAGGTTCAGTGCGGTCGATCCGTCCAGCGACACGTTGCCACCGATGTTCAGCGCGCCGGTGCCGGCCGCTGCACTGTTGCCCAGCAGCACGCTGCCCGCATTGAGATTCAAGCCACCACTGAACCCGTTGGTACCGTTCAAGGTCAGCTGCGAGGCACCGTTCTTGGTCAGGCTGCCGACACCGGAGATGTCGCCGGTCAGGGTGATGTTGTTGCTGCCGCCCAGTGTCAGCGCGGCACCAAGATTGACCGCGTTGCCCAGATTTAGCGCGGTGGTTCCCTCCAGCGTCGCGGCACCGTTGATGCTCAGCGCACCGGTTCCCAGCGCGCCGCTGTTGCCCAGCAGCAGCCCGCCGGCATTGAGCGCGACGCCGCCGGTGAAGGTGTTTGCACCGGTCAATGTCTGTACGCCGCTGCCGTTCTTTACCAGGCCCCCGCCAACGCCACTGATCACACCGGCGAACGTCTGGTCGGTCGCACTACCAAAGCTGAGCGTGTTGGCGCCCAATGCCACGGTGGTACCTGCCACGCCGGACAGTGCGCCGATGGTCTGGTTGCCAGCCAGGGAAAGATCCAACGCCGCGCCAGCACCGGACAGGCTGACCGCGCCGGTCGCGGCCAGGCTGCCGCCACTGCCCAGCGCCACCGTGCCGGCGGCAACGTTCAAGCCGCCGGTGAAGGTATTGGCGCCGGTCAGCGTCAGCGTCGAAGTGCCGCTCTTTATCAGGCCGCCGTTGCCACCCAGCGCACCTCCCAGCGTCAGCGGCTGGCCACCCAGCACGTTGAGAGAGCCACCCGCGGCAAGATTGATGTTGTTGCCCACGTTCAACGCCGCGCTTGCATCCAGCGTGGCGGCATTGTTGATGTCCAGCAGGCCGGTACCCAGTGCCGTGTTGTTGCCCAGCAGCAGGTTGCCGCCATTGACGACGACACCGCCGCCGAATGTGTTGGCGCCATTCAACGTCAGCAGTGCGGCGCCGTTCTTGACCAGGCTGCCGTTGCCGGAAATCACACCGTTGAACACCAACGGCTGCCCGCCCTGCAGCGCCAGCGAACCCCCGGTGCCAAGCGAGACGTTGTTGCCCAGCGAAAGCGCGGTTGTGCCATCCAGAGTGACTTCAGCACCGACGCTCAACGTACCTGTACCCAGCGCGTTGCTGTTGCCCAACAGCAGCCCGCCGCCGTTGAGGGCCACGCCGCCGGTAAGCGCGTTGCTGCCCAACAGAGTCTGTATGCCGGTACCCACCTTGATCAAGCCGCCGGTGGTGCCGGTGAAGTTGCCGGCGAAGCTGGTATTACCGAGCCCGCCGAGGGTCAATGTGCGGGTGCCCAAGTTGACCGTGCCGCCGAGTCCGGCCAGCGATCCCACTGTCTGGTTGGCTGCAGCGGTGAGGTCCAGCGTCGTACCGGTGGCCAGCGTCAACGCACCGGTGGGCGACAGACTGCCACCCGCACCGAGCGCCAGCGCCCCCCCGGTGATCGAGAAACCGCCGGTCAGCAAATTCGCGCCGCCCAGGGTCAGCGTGCCCGCACCGCTTTTGATCAGGTTGCCCGCACCCGACAGTGAACCATTGAGGGTGACCGCATTGCTGCCGAGCAGATTGAGGTTGCCGCCGCTGTTGACGACGATGTTGTTGGCGAGGTTGAAGACCCCGCTGGTATCCAGCGATGCGCTGCCGCCTACCGTCAGGTTGCCGCTGCCCAGTGCACCTGCATTGCCCAGCAGCAGGCCACCGGCGTTGAGGTTGACGCCACCGGAGAACAGGTTCGCTCCGCCCAGCGTGACCACACCGGTGTTGTTGACGGTGAGGCCGTCGGCACCGGTAAGCACACCACTCAAACCAAAGGCGTTGGTGCCGCCCAGCGTCAGCCTGCCCGTGTTGAGCGCGAAGGGATTTGCAAGCGTGAGCCCGGCCGTCGATGCTGCGATGGCACCTCCATTCACGTTGAAGATGCCGGTACCGAATGACGCCGCGTTGTTGAAATTGACCAGGCCATCGTTGAGCGTGGCGCCGGTTCCGGCCCAGGCACCTTGCAGGTTCCAGGTGCCACTGTTGACGGTCAGCTTCTGGAAGTTGAGGTACTGGTTCCAGCCCAGCGTGGTCACTGCTCCCCCGGTACCGGATCCCGGGCCGGCGGCATCGTTCTGCAACACCAATGTGTTGCTGGCTGCCCCGGCGCCCACACCGGCGTTGACCGTACCGGCTGCCGCCAGCGAGACCGAGATGCCGCCCAGCACATCGATTCCCGCCGATGCCCCGACGCCGGTCGCCACACTGGACCCGGATACGGCCGTAAAAGTATTTCCCTGCGTCGAATCGCCGAGGTGAACGCTGCCGGTGATCGTGCCACTGTTGGTGACCGAATTGCCTGCCGCCGATCCAGCCAATCCGACACGCCCGGTGATTCCCCCGGTATTGCGCAGAACCGTCTGCGCGCCGCCGTAGCTTACAATGGCCGGCGCGTCGGCCGTACCAAGCCCGCCCAGCAGGAAGTTCATGTTGATGGTGCCGGCATTATTGATCGTGGTGATACCACTTGCGCCATTCTGTACGGACAGCGCGCGACCGCTTGCGCCCAGTAGTGAACCGATATCGATGAAGCCCTGCAGCGTGCCGGTGGCGGTGTTGTCGACGGTAATCGTCTGGCCACTCGCGTTGCCAAGCACCGCACCGGAGGCGGCAAAAATACCGACATTGGTACCGATCGTGCCGTTGTTGGTGAGCTGGATGCCGTTACCGCTCAACGTCATCGAGTTGCCCAGGCCAGCGGTGCTACCGACATTCGCTCCCGCTGCTACGGTCACCTGGACACCATTGGTGGCGTCCACGAAATTGTTGGTGGTCCCGGTGCAGGTAATTGCCGGGCCCGGCGTGGAGCACGCCGCGAACGCCGAACCACTGGCCAGCGTGGCAGCCAATGCAACGGCCAGCTGATGCATTCTCAATCGCGGCAACCGCACCGCGGTACCCGCATTTCCACATGGATTCTGGGCGACCTCCGAAGCCACCTGCATCACGCCAAGAGCACGATTGAAAACCAGACGGTAAATGCGGTTCATCGGTAAATCTCCATGAAATGACCGGTGGCACAGCAGGCAGGTTTTTTTGAGGTGATGTCGTCCCGCCCTGCTCCACACCGGGAACAAGACCTGCGGTATCAACCTTGGAAAACAATCACACGTTCACGTCAGAGCGCGGCAGGAACGGCGTGCCCCTGCACGTCCGTCATCGCGAAAACTCCCCGGTTTCGCTTGACGAATGGCCGCACTGTGCGACCGCCACCGCCAGCACCACGTGAATCCGGCACGTTATTTTCATGATGGCCGTCAAATAATCACGGCAGTCGTCACGACTTTGCCGAATATGCATATTCTCTTGTTTTGGCAAAACGGGAATATCCCTATTCCCGTCGTACCCGTTACCGGCCTCAGCTGCTGGAGAGTTTCATCAGCACCAGGCCGGCGACGATCAATACCGCTGCACCAATCCGCATCGGGCTGACCTGCTCGCCCAGGAATACGATGCCGACCACGAAGGCACCGACCGCGCCGATGCCGGTCCAGATCGTATAAGCGGTGCCCAGCGGCAGGCTGCGCATGGCAACGGCCAGCAGCCAGAAGCTGGCGATCATGCCGATGATGGTGATGATGCTGGGGGTGAGTTTGGTGAAGCCTTCAGACTGCTTCATCGACACGGCCCAGACGATTTCCAGCAGGCCGGCAAACAACAGATAGATCCAGGCCATGACAGCCCTCCGATGGTAGGGCCAGGCCGTCCTGGTCATTGAATCCCGATGTGGGGGAGGTCGTTCCTCCTGCGGCCGGATTCTAGCAACGGCGGCAGCCCCAGGCCGATGCCGCAGCCAACGGGTTACATCGGATTCAGCGCGTGAAGCTGGCGTCAGCACCCATGCCTGCGTTAGAATGCGCGTCTGCCATCGGTCAGCTGATGCGCAGTCCGGCTGTGGTCTCCGGCGCTCCATGCGCTGCTTCCCCTGATCCGTGAATCGGCCGCCTCCGGGCGGCCAACGTCTCTATGGTGGCCCCGTCGGCCCCTCGCGACGCTAGGTCGAAAACTCCGCCAGGGCCGGAAGGCAGCAACGGTATCGATCGACGCGGGCGCCGAGGTCAGCCGGCGGGGCCACCGCCTTTTCAGGCGATACCCCGCCCCTGATGGATGCCAACCCTGGTTGCCGCCCTTCGCGGCATGGCCCGGCGCTACCGTGCCTCGGGCGTGCCCTGATGGAACGCCACCCGCCAACCCGTTGCATGCAACCGCCACAGCGAGCTGCGCAGCACCCAGCGCTGTGGTTGGCCATCGACGTGATAGCGACTGCGGTAACGCACCTGGGCCAGGCCCGCTGCCAGCATCCACACGGCGTACTGGTCCGACTCGATCAGCACCTGCGCACGCTCCAGCGGGATCTCTTCCAGCGCGGCCTCACGGCCGTAGCACTGGCCGGAGCTGCCGATCTCGCTGAAATCCTCATCCAGCAATGCCGCCAGACGCTCATGATCTGCGCGCACCTGCGGGGAGTGCAGTGCGCGTTCCAGCCCCTCCAGCTCGGCAGCCAGCGCCGGCGTTGCGGCGCGGCCAGCACTGCTCACGGCGGATCCTGCGACAGAACGTGCGGGGCGGTCGGCGTGGCCAGCACAACGCACTGGCCCGGCTGTGCCACCCGGTGCCCACGCGCGGACAGGGCCTGGCCATCGGCCACGCTGGCGTAGTGGTACAGCATCATCCGTGCCTGCAGCTCGGCGCTGTACTCGCGCTCCAGGTCATCCACGCCGGTGTGCGAAGGATTGCCATGCAACCCGCAATCGTGGGCGATCAGCTCATTGTCATTGGCAAAGCGCGCCAGCATTTCCGGAATCGGCCGGGTATCGCCGCTCCAGGTCAGCGCGCCCTGCAGCCGCAGGCCATAGGCCGTCTCCGGCCAGTGGTGGCGCACCGGGAACACCTCCAGGCGCACGCCCTCATGCCAGAACGCATCGCCCACCACGATCAGCTGGAAGGCATCCCAGAAGTTGGCGCCGCCCTCGGCCAGCACGTTCGGGTAATCGCCGATGCGCTTGTGCAGCAGCGGCACCACCGTGGCCGGCACGTACAGGCGCACCTTGCCGCGCCGCTGCGCGCTGAAGAAGGTGTCCACGAACAGACGCTCGAAACCGGCCACGTGGTCCAGGTGTACATGGGTGACGAACAGCGCCTGCGGCATATGCCCGTAGTGCGCCTTGAAGGCAGTCAGGCCTTCACCACCACAGTCGATGGTCAGCCACGGCCGGCCATCACGCTCGATCACCGACATCGGCGAACCCAGCTCGACCGCCGACGCATTGCCGACGCCGAGGAAACGCAACGACCAGTCCATCAGGTGCCCCGGTTCCAGGCCATGTCATAGGCGCGACGCAGGCGCGCATAGTCTTTTTCCACGTCTTCCACGCTGCGCTCACCGCGCAGCTTGATCAGCGAGCGCAGCAGGCGCTTGAGATTGCGCTCGCGCCAGGCGGTGGCCGGGATGCGGATCACCCCGCGATCGAAGTCGATCAGCCAGCCATGGCCGTTGCCGTCGAACAGGATGTTGTGCGCATTGAGATCGGCATGGTCCAGCCCGGCACGGTGGAAGCGCGCGATCATCCGCCCGGTTTCCTCCCACGGCGCACCGCGCCCGGCCACCAGCGCGCGGTCGGCCAGCGAGCGCACCCCTTCAATCCGTTCCATCAGGATCGCGGCGCGGTAGCGCAGGCCTTCACGCATGTAGAAGGCGGCAATCGGCCTGGGCACCGGCAGTTTCTTCTCGCGCAGCGCGCGCATCAGCCGGAATTCGGAAAAACTGCGGGTCCGGTCCGCCCCCCGCCAGATGTACTGGTCGTGGCTGATCCGGGCCGCCAGCCCTCCGCGCAGGTAGTGCCGCAGCACGCTGGGACCGAACGGCGCATCCACGAACCAGGCACTGCCGCGGCCACCCTCACCCACCGGCCGGGCCTTGCCGGCCCAGTGCTGTGGCGAGAACAGACCGATGTCGGCTTGCCGCAGCCGCTCGCGGTCGAACAGAATGGCCCCGATGCCGCGACCCTCGCGGCATGGCGTCAGCGCTTCATTGGCGTCGAATGCGACCATTCCTTTGAGTCTAACAACACATGGCATCAGCGTCCTCCTCCTTGTGTCTTCTGCGCCTGTCCGCTCTGGGCGATGTGACCCACGTAGTGCCGCTGGTGCGCACCCTGCAGGCCGCGCGCCCGGATACGCCGATCCACTGGATCATCGACAAGGTCGGGCAGAAGCTGCTTGATGGCCTGCCGGGCGTCACCTTCCACGCCTACGACAAGAAGACCGGCATGGCCGGGGTGAAGGAACTGCGCAAGCAGCTGCCGCCCGGGCGTTTCGAGGCGCTGCTGCAGATGCAGGTGGCGTTCCGCGCCAACGTGCTGTCCGCCTTCATTCCCGCCGAGCGCCGCATCGGTTACGACCGCAGCCGCTCCAAGGACCTGCACGGCCTCTTCATCAACGAGCGCATCGCTGATCGCCCGGGCATCCATGTGCTCGATGCCATCGGCAGCTTCTGCGAGCCGCTGGGCCTGCGCCAGACCGATGTCAGCTGGGACCTGGCCGTGCCGCAGGCGGCCTATGACTGGGCCGCCGCGCAATGGCAGGACGATGGCCGCCCGGTGCTGATGATCTCGCCCTGCTCCAGCCACGTGCGCCGCAACTGGTACGCCGACCGCTATGCCGAGGTCGCCAACCATGCCGTCACGCGCGGCTGGCGGATCGTGCTGTGCGGTGGTCGCAGCGAACTGGAGCGCAGCATGGCCGACGCCATCCTGGCCCAGCTGGATGTTCCGGCGCTGGACCTGGTCGGCAAGGACACGCTCAAGCAGCTGCCGGCATTGCTGGCCCGCGCCAACCTGGTGATGACGCCGGACTCGGGCCCGATGCATATCGCCAATGCGATGGGCACCAAAGTGCTGGGCCTGCATGCGGCCAGCAACCCGAACCGCAGCGGCCCGTACTCGGACCGCCGCTACTGCGCGGACCGCTACGACGACGCAGCGCGCAAGTACCTGGGCAAGCAGGCCGCCGACCTCAAGTGGGGCACCAAGATCGAATTCGACGACGTGATGGAGCTGATCACCGTCGAGGACGGCATTGCCGCGTTCGAGCGCTACGTGGCCGACCACCTGGGGTGAGTGACGGGCCAAGCGGCTGAGCGGTGTCGGGTGGGTGCGGCCCCTGGTCCGCACCGTCCGGCAGCCCGCGGTTTCATCCACGCATGGCGTGGATCCACTGCATCGGGCTGCCCGGGATTACGCGCGCTGCGTGTAGTCCTGGTAGGACTTCTCTTCCACATAGGCCGAGCCCAGCGCCAGGTTGATCGCCTTCTTGATCCGCGCGCGCTCATCGTTGCGCAGGTACACGCTGCGCGCCAGGTCGATGAACCCCTGATCGAAGGCCTGCGCCTTGTCCTTCAGGCGGATGTCGTCCTCGATCTCCCACAGCTGCTCGTTGACCGCCTTCAGCTCGGCGCGCAGCTTGGCGATGTCCTTCACGGCCGCCGGGTGCGCCATCCACGTGGTTTCCAGCGCGGACAATTCCTTGCGCACGTTGGCCAGCTTGCCTTCGTCACTGATGCGCTCGGACTTGATCTGCAGGATCGAGATCTTGTCCAACAGCTCGCCGAATGAAACGGGGACGAGGATTTCAGCGGTCATCGAGAGAGCTCCAGCAGGTGATGGGATACATGGTAACCCGCCGCATGCGAGCGGCATCCACGCATGGCGTGGATCTACTGGAGCATCCGCGGGGAGAGGCCGGCAAAGGGAGGGGCCCGAACGTTGCATCGCAACGTTTGGGGCGACGCGCGCAGCATCGTCGCATCCCAGCGCCAGATGATCCCACTTGCCCACCGCATCCGTTGATGCAGATCCATCTGGAGGAACAAGCCCCTCTGTTGAGGGGCTGCCCCGACAGGGGCGGGGAGAGGCCGGCAAAGGGAGGGGCCCGAACGTTGCACCGCAACGTTTGGGGCGACGCGCGCAGCGTCGTCGCATCCCCAGCCAGATTAAAAAAGAAGGGCTGCCTTTCGGCAGCCCTTCTTTTTTAATCTGGCGGAGAGGGGGGGATTCGAACCCCCGAGGCGCTATAAACGCCTGCCTGATTTCGAGTCAGGTACATTCAACCGCTCTGCCACCTCTCCAGATGTTCCCCGGCGAACCGGGGACGCGCATCATACGAGGAAGCGCGGCTGACGACAAGTCATTGTGCCCAATGAAGTGAAATTTTCCTGACTGCATGGCTTGCCGGATGTCCGCTTGGCCGTGATGATGCCGTTCTCCCCGGCATTACCCCGCTCCCAGCACCCACCATGATCGAATTCGGACATCTCACCCACCCCGGCCTGCGCCGCGAGCTCAACGAGGACACCTATTACGGTGACGGCGAGCTGGCCCTGTGGCTGGTGGCCGACGGCATGGGCGGGCACGCCTGCGGCGAGGTGGCCAGCGCACTGGCGCGCGAGACCATCGTCCGCGAGATCCGCCGTGGCGCGCCGTTGGCGCAGGCGATCCGCACGGCCGACGAAGAGATCATCCGCGCCTCGCGCCGGCGCAACGACAGCCTGCCGATGGGCACCACCGTGGTCGCTGCACGGGTGCAGGGCAACCGCTACGAAGTGGCCTGGGTTGGTGACAGCCGCGCCTACCTGTGGCGCGACGGCCAGCTTGCCCAGCTCAGCCAGGATCACAGCGTTGTGCAGGAACTGGTCGCACAGGGCAACCTGACCGCCGAGCAGGCACGCGCCCATCCCCACCGCAACGTGGTCACCCAGGCACTGGGCGTCACCGACCCGGCACACCTGAACGTGGCGACCACCAGCGGCGAGCTGCGACCGGGCATGCAGTTGCTGCTGTGCAGTGATGGCCTGACCGAGGAAGTGGATGATCGCGGCATCGCCCGCACCCTCGCCTTCGACGATGCCAGCGCCCAGGAATGCGTGGACAGCCTGGTCGCCACCGCCCTCGACGGCGGCGGCTCGGACAACATCACCGTGATCCTTGTGCGCTGCCACTGAAGCCGGCCGGAGAGAAGCCCCCTGAGTCAGGGGGCGGCCGCGAAGCGGCGGGGGTATGGATGCTGGTGAGACGGGGCCCACGATCTGCAGCGCAAATTGTGGGGCGGCAGCGCGATTGCGCTGGCGCGTCATCGGACAACATCACCGTGATCCTGGTGCGCTGCCACTGAGCAACGGCATCCACGCATGGCGTGGATCTACCGTAGAGCCACGCCATGCGTGGCTGCATTTCACCCGTATCACCACGCCATGCGTGGCTGCCGCGGTCGCTTACGCGCTCGCGGCTTCTTCCACCTTCGGGCCGTCCCACAATGCGTGGCCGGCCTTCTTGCGCAGCCGCTCCAGGCGCGCCGCATGCGCTTCCTGTTCCGACGGCGTGGCCACCACGCGCGGGCGCGGCAGCAGCTTGGACGCATCGAACGCCTGCAACGCCGCAGCGCCACCGGCATCGTCATCGCCCAGCCCGAAACCGATCTCCTCCTGGCCCGAGGTGAGCGCGATGTACACATCGCCGAGGATCTGCGCATCCAGCAGACCGCCATGCAGGGCGCGGTGCGAGTTGTCCACGCCCAGCCGCTTGCACAGCGCATCGAGCGAGTTGCGTTGGCCCGGGAAACGCTCGCGCGCCAGCGCCAGGGTATCGATCACCGTGCAGCGATCGGTGATCTTGCCGTACTGCTCGCCGAGCAGGGACAGCTCGTTGTCGAGGAAGCCCAGATCGAACGCCGCGTTGTGGATGATCAGCTCGGCGCCATCGATGAAGGCCAGGAACTCCTCCACGACCTGCGCGAACTCCGGCTTGTCGGCCAGGAACTCCAGGGTCAGGCCGGTGACTTCCTGCGCGCCCTGTTCGAATTCGCAGTCGGGCTTCAGGTACTGGTGATAGGTGTTGCCGGTCGGGCGGCGCTTGAACAACTCGACGCAGCCGATTTCGACGACGCGGTTGCCCTTCTTCCATTCCAGGCCGGTGGTTTCGGTATCAAGGATGATCTGACGCATGGGCTCAGTTTACCGGGCTGCCGTCGCGGATCTGGATCGCGGCGTTGCGGGCCAGGGTATCCACGCGTTCATTGTCCGGGTCACCGGAGTGGCCTTTCACCCAGCGCCAGTCGATCCGGTGCCGCAGCGTGGCTGCCTGCAGGCGCTCCCACAGTTCACGGTTCTTCACCGGGTCACCGCCGGCGGTCTTCCAGTTCTTGCGGATCCATCCCGGCAGCCACTGGGTCAGGCCCTGCCGCACGTACTGCGAATCGGTGTAGAGAACGATCTCGCAGGGCTCGGTCAGCGACTCCAGGCCGGAAATGGCCGCCATCAGCTCCATCCGATTGTTGGTGGTATGCGCTTCACCACCGCTCAGTTCGCGCTCGTGCCCCTTGTAGCGCAGCAGCGCCGCCCAGCCGCCGGGGCCGGGATTGCCGAGGCAGGAACCGTCGGTGTGGATTTCGATGGTTTTCAATACAACTCCAGATCAGGTAGCAACGGTGCCGTGCCAGCGCACGGGCAACGGGGTCGGCCCGGGCAGGGCCAGCGTGCGTTTTTCGGCATGGAACAGGCAGGCCGCGCGCAGGGGGGCCCAGCCGCCGCGACGGCGGCTGCCGGCACCCTGCCACATCGGCCCCAGGTAACGCACGTCCTCGCATTCCAGCCCATGGCGCTCAAGCAGCTGGCGGATCCGCTGCGGCGTGCGCACCACCAGCCCGTGCTGGCGCCAGCGCGTGCGGAACGGGCTGAACGGATTGAGGCTGGTCAGCCACAGATGGCCGCCAGGCATCAACACGCGCTCGCATTCGTCCAGCAGATGGTCGGCATCACCGACGGTCACATGCTGCAGCACGATGGCGTTGACGCTCTCGTTGGGCAGCGGCAACGGCAGTGCGCATCGGGTATCGCCAGCGTAGCCAGTGCCCTGGCGATGCAGGCGCAGGCCACGCCCGCCCAGCTGCGCATCCGCCAGCCAGGCGGCGCTGGGGGCGATCCACAACCAGGGCCGGGTCGGCAGCAGCGACAGTTGTGGCAGCAGCAGTTGCCGTTCGAGCACGCGCAAGGCCTCCGCCGGTTCGCTGTCGAACCACGGGGCCTGGCTCGCTTGACGGGTGCTCTGCAGCGCGGGCATGGTCCAATTCTATGCGACTGACTGCCCTGCCCGCATTTGCGGACAATTACATCTGGATGCTGATCGCCGACGACGGTGCTGCCGTGGTCGTCGATCCCGGCGACGCTGCGCCGGTACTGGCGCTGGCCGACCAAGGCGTGCGCGTGGATACCATCCTGCTCACCCATCATCACGACGATCACATCGGTGGCGTGCCGGCGCTGCAGGCGCGTTTCCCCGGCGTGCGCGTGGTTGCACCGGTCGACGAGCGCATCCCGATGGCCACCGAGCGGGTCGGCGAAGGTGAACGTGTTCAGGCACTGGGCCGGATGTTCCACGTACTATCCGTCCCCGGGCACACCCGCAGCCACATCGCGTTTCACACCGCTGAACAGCTTTTCAGCGGCGATTCGTTGTTCAGCCTGGGCTGTGGACGCCTGTTCGAAGGTACGCCGTCCCAGCTGCTGGCATCGATGCGCAAGCTGGGTGCCCTGCCCGCGCAACTGCTGCTGTGTTGCGCTCACGAGTACACCGTGTCAAATGCCGTCTTCGCGCGGCATGTCGACCCCGCCAACGCTGCCTTGTTGCAGCGCCAAGAGGAGGCTTTGGCCATGCGCCGCGATGACCGTTCCACCCTGCCAGTATCCCTGGCCGATGAAATTGCCTGTAATCCGTTCCTGCGTACCCACACGGCGCCCATCCGCGCGGCCGTGTCGGCGCACCTGGGGCGCGAGGTCGTGGATGACGTCGACGTCATGGCCGGTCTCCGGCACTGGAAAGACGGCTTCCGCGCATGAGTCGCCGAAGTCTGCCGCTGGCCCTGGGTCTCGTCCTGGGGTTGGCCGGAACTGCCGGCGCACAATCGCTGGGCGCCGGCATCAGCCAGAACCTGACCGCCGCCTCGGCCCTGCCGCTGGATCCGTCGACGCTGCCGGCTGCATCGGTACGCAACGGCCAGGAGATCTTCTCCAGCTTCCGCGACGGCCTGGCCGAACCGACCTGCGACGCCGAGGCCACCAGCCCGCGCTGGCAGAGGCAGTTCGCCCACGCCCCCTCGCGGCTGGCCAACCAGGATGACGACGCGCTGGTGCTGTTCGGCTATGTGGTCGAAGAGCTGCGCAAAGCCAACCTGCCGACCGAATTCGCCCTGATTCCCTTCGTCGAGAGCGGCTACCGGCCCAATGCCCGCAACGGCAGCGGCCCGACCGGCCTGTGGCAGTTCATCGCCACCACCGCACGCAACCATCGCGTGCCGATGAGCAACAACTACGACGGCCGGCTGTCGGCAGTGGAGTCCACCCAGGCCGCCGTGCGCTACCTGAAGACCCTGCATGGCATGTTCGGTGGCGACTGGCGCCTGGCCACCATGGCCTACAACGCCGGCGAGTACCGCGTGCTGCAGTCCATGCGCAAGGCCGGCATGAATGCGCAGAACGCCAAGCCGGCCGGCCTGCCCGGGCTGTCGCCGGTCACCCATGCCTACGTCGAGAAGCTGCATGCCCTGGCCTGCGTGCTGGAAGACGTGGAAGACCAGCCGGGCGTAATGGCCTCGCTGGACCGCACCGTCCCGGTGCTGAAGGACCACACCCTGCCGGCAGGCACCAGCGTCCAGCAGTGGGCCGCACAGCGTGCCCTGGACCCGGCGAAGATCGCCCGCTTGAATCCGGCGCTGGCTGCCGGCAACCGCCCGTCGGGCACCGCACGCGTACTGGCCCCGGTTTCGGCGTCCAACGCGGACGTTGCCGACATCGCCAGCACGGCCGTGGCCACCGCACTGGCCAGCACCGCCAGCGCTGCGCCGAGCCCGCAGGTGGCAAAGGTGGTCGCGTCGGCTGCTGATCGCCCGCGCAACCGCCGCCACACCGTGCGCAACGGCGAATCGGCCTGGACCATCGCCCGCCGCTACGGCATGCCGGTCAAGGCGCTGTTGTCGCTGAATGGCTTGAGCGGCAGCAGCGTGCTGAAGCCAGGCGCGGTACTGCGCGTCGAAGACTGAGGGACAGGCCAAGCGCCTCCCCGTGTAGAGCCGAGCCTGTGCTCGGCTTTTTCTTGCCTGCGACCTGTCGGGGTTCATGACAAGCCGAGCATAGGCTCGGCTCTACAGTTCAATCTCCAGCAGCGCTCTCGCACAAAAAAGGCCCGGCAATGCCGGGCCTTTTCGTTCCTGCTCGTCAGAGGCTTACAGGTTCGCTTCGGTGGTCTGCACCAGGAAGCGCTTGCGCATGGCGTCGATGTACGCCTTGGCAGCAGCCATGCCGTCGATCTGGCTCAGCTGGTCCTTCAACTGCTTCTGCTGCTCGGCGGTCACTTCCTTGATGTCACCCGGGTTGACCTTGTTCACTGCGAAGACCAGTGCATGACCGTTGACGTCGACCTTGCCGTAGCTCGGCTTGCCTTCGGCAGGCAGCGGCGCACTGAAGATCGCGCGGTTGATCTCCGGGGTCGGCACCGGCTGGCTGCGCGGCAGGCCCGGCATCGGGCTCAGCTGCAGCTTCTCGCTGGCGGCCAGCGACTGCAGGGTCGCGCCCGCCTTCAGCTTGGCCAGCAGGGCATCCGCGGCCTTGTCACCGGCCTGGCGCTGGCGGTCGGCACGGATCGCGGCGATCACCTGCTCACGCGCCTTGTCCAGCGGCAGCGCCTGCTCCGGGGTATGCGCGGCAACGCGGATCACCACGCTGTGGTTGCTGCTGCCACCCAGGGCGATCGGATCGCTGGCGGTACCGTCCTGCACCAGGACGTCCGAGAAGGCGGCACGCAGCACGGCTGGATCAGCGGCAATGCCGGTGGCGGTCGTGCGCGTGATCGGGCCCAGCGTCTGCATCGACAGGCCGACCGCTTTGGCGGCTGCAGCCAGGTCGCTCGGACTCTTGTTGATGGCATCGACCAGGCGGCCGGCCAGATCGTTGAAGCCGCGCTCGCCATCAGCCTTCAGCTGCTCGGCAGCCAAGGTGTCACGCACGTCTTCGAACGACTTGCCCTCGCCGCCACGAACCGCAGCAACCTTGATGATGTGGAAGCCGAAGTCGGTCTTGACCGGGCCGATCACTTCACCGGCCTTGGCGCCAAACAGTGCGTCTTCAAACGGCTTGACCATCGCGCCACGTTCGACCCAACCCAGGTCACCGCCCTGCGCCTTGGAACCGGGATCTTCCGAGTTCGCCTTGGCCAGCGCGGCAAAGTCGGCACCGGCGGCCTTTGCTTCGACAGCCAGCTTGGCGGCCTTGGCTTCGGCACCGTCACCGGTGATCAGGATGTGCGCCGCCTGGCGCTGTTCCGGCGTGGTGAACTTGGCCTTCTCGTCTTCATAGCGCTTGCGCAGGGTCGCCTCGTCGGCGGCGGTCGGCGCCGGCAGGTTCGCACCATTGAGCTCGACATATTCCAGCGACACCGATTCGGCCTGGCGGAAATCCTTGCCATGGCTGTCGTACCACTGCTTGATCTGCGCATCGGTCACCGGCGCGGTATCAACCGGAACTTCCGGCAGCGCGGCCAGTTCCACATCGCGGGTCTCGCCCAGCAGCTTCAGCAGACGCTCGGTCTCGGCCTGGGTGACAAAGCCGGAGTTCTGCAGGCCCGACGGGATCACCGACTGCTGCAGGCTCTCGCGCACCAGTTCCTGGAACTGGGTCGGCGTGCGCGGCGGATTGCCACCGGCCAGGGCCAGACGGTAATTGCTCTCGCTGAACTTGCCATCGGCGCCCAGGAAGCCCGGAATGGCGGTGATGTATTCGCGCACAGCGCCGTCGCCAATCACGACACCTGCCTGCTCACCGACCAGACGCACGACCTGCTCGTCGATCAACTGGTCAAGCACGGCCAACTTGTTCTCGGTGCTTTCGAACGCGCGCGGGTCGAAGTTCTCGCCCTGCTGCTGGCGTTCGCGCATGCGTTCCTGCTCGAAACGGGTGCGGAAGTCCTGCGCACTGATCTCATGGTGCTGCCACATCATGCGCACCGGCCACCAGGACGGTGCCGAGCGCCACCAGGTCGGCGGTGCCGAAACCTTGGCGACGTTCTGTGCGCCGACGCCACCGAGGTAGCTGTTGTCGATGACGAACAGGAACGGAATCATCAGCAGCCCCAGGATCACGGTAACGATCCAGCCTGAGGTCTTGTCGCGGAGTTTCTGCAGCATGGTGAGGAATCACAAGGCTTGATTGGCGAGCCCGGCAGTGTAACCCGCTTCGCGGCGTGGACCAAAAGCAGTGCCGGCGGGGTCTGGCGCCCCCCTGCCCCGGCGATCGACACGATCGCGCCCATCAAAAGATGAAAACGACACAAAGAAAAAGCCCCCGACTTGCGTCGAGGGCTCTTAGAGTTGGCGGAGCGGACGGGACTCGAACCCGCGACCTCCGGCGTGACAGGCCAGCATTCTAACCAGCTGAACTACCGCTCCGCGCTTGAAACTTTGCAGGCGCTCAGTATATCCGAAGACTTCCTGAAAACCTACCCCGCTGAACACTTTTTTCAAAGTTTTTTCACGAGGATTTAAGAGTTTTGCAATGGCGGAGCGGACGGGACTCGAACCCGCGACCTCCGGCGTGACAGGCCAGCATTCTAACCAGCTGAACTACCGCTCCGTATTGCAGACCTCTTTGTTTTCTCTGCAACCGGGTGGTTGGAGAGAAAACAAGGCCCCCAGCTTTTCGGCCGGGGGCCTCGTTGAAAATGGCGGAGCGGACGGGACTCGAACCCGCGACCTCCGGCGTGACAGGCCAGCATTCTAACCAGCTGAACTACCGCTCCACATTTCAAACTTACCGCGGTGCTGTGGTGGGTGCTGAGGGTTTCGAACCCCCGACCCTCTCCGTGTAAAGGAGACGCTCTACCGCTGAGCTAAGCACCCCAGCGAGCCGCTTAGTTTACAGCATCCTTCAGGGCCTTACCAGCCTTGAACGACGGATTCTTCGAAGCAGCGATCTTGATGGTGTCGCCGGTCTTCGGGTTGCGGCCGGTGCGGGCAGCACGGTCGCGGACCTGGAAGGTACCGAAGCCAACCAGGGTGACCGCATCGCCGTCCTTCAGCGCCTTGGTGACGGCAGCAACGACGGCATCGACAGCGCGGCTGGACTCGGCCTTGGTCAGGTCGGCAGCTTCAGCAACGGCATCGATCAATTCGGTCTTGTTCATTCTTTACAACTCCTTTGGCGGTGGGTTCCGCGTATTCGACAGGGAAGCAACCGCACGACGTCTGCATGCGGTTGCCATGTGGAAACGGTTCGCCGAATTCAGTGAGCGCTGACTGCGATCACTCATTCGCGAGTGCTGCTTTTATACCAGCGGCCCTACCCCCACGCAAGCTGGAAAGCCAGCAACGACGCGGGTTTCAAGCATTTCGACAGGACGCATCAATGCTTGACGCGGGCGTTTCCACTCGGTTTGGCCTTGCTGCGCACCGTGACGCGCTGCGCACTCTTGCGCGTCTTCTTCGGCGCCAGCGGACGTTCCAGCGCCAGATCAAGCACTTCCTCGATGTACTTCACCGGCACGATCTCCAGATCGCGGGTGACGTTGGCCGGAATGTCGGCAAGATCCTTGCGGTTCTCATCGGGGATGATCACCGTGCGGATTCCGCCGCGCAGTGCCGCCAGCAACTTTTCCTTCAGGCCGCCGATCGCGGTGACGCGACCACGCAGGGTGATTTCGCCGGTCATCGCCACATCGGCGCGCACGGCCACCTTGGTCAGCATCGACACCAGCGAGGTGACCATTGCCGCACCGGCACTGGGGCCATCCTTCGGCGTCGCACCATCGGGTACGTGCAGATGCACGTCGTGCTTCTGCAGGAACTCCGGATCGATACCGAAGCCGACCGCACGCGAACGCACCACCGACAACGCCGCCGACGCCGATTCCTTCATCACGTTGCCGAGCTGGCCGGTCAGGATCAGCTGGCCCTTGCCCGGTACCAGCGTCGATTCGATCTGCAGCAGATCGCCACCGACTTCGGTCCACGCCAGGCCGGTGACCAGGCCGATCTCGTTCTCTTCTTCGGCACGGCCGAAGTCGAAGCGACGCACGCCCAGGTACTTGTCCAGGTTCTTGCTCGACACGCTCACCAGCGCCTTGGACTTGCGCGCGCCCTTCTTCGCCTTCGCCACCGGCTGCGGCCCACCCAGCGCGATCTCCTTCACCACCTTGCGGCAGATCTTGGCGATCTCGCGTTCCAGGTTGCGCACGCCGGATTCGCGCGTGTAGTAGCGCACGATGTCCTGGATCGCATCGCTGCCGATCTCCAGCTCTTCCGGCTTCAGGCCATTGGCCTTGATCTGCTTGGGAGCCAGGTAACGGGTGGCGATGTTGAGCTTCTCATCCTCGGTGTAACCGGGGATGCGGATGACTTCCATGCGGTCCAGCAGCGGGCCCGGGATGTTGAGCGAGTTGGAGGTCGCCACGAACATCACTTCGGACAGGTCCAGGTCCACTTCCAGGTAGTGGTCGTTGAACGCGTTGTTCTGCTCGGGGTCGAGCACTTCCAGCAGCGCCGAGGACGGATCGCCGCGGAAGTCCATCGACATCTTGTCGATCTCGTCCAGCACGAACAGCGGGTTCTTGCTGCCGACCTTGTTGAGGTTCTGCACGATGCGGCCCGGCATCGAACCGACATAGGTACGACGGTGGCCACGGATCTCGGCTTCGTCGCGCACGCCGCCCAGCGACATGCGCACGAACTTGCGGTTGGTGGCCTTGGCGATGGACTGGCCCAGCGAGGTCTTGCCCACGCCCGGCGGCCCGACCAGACACAGGATCGGGCCCTTCATCTGCTTCACCCGCGACTGCACCGCCAGGTATTCAAGGATGCGTTCCTTGACCTTCTCCAGGCCGTAGTGATCGGCATCGAGAGTGTCCTGCGCGGCCTTCAGGTCCTTGCGCACCTTGCTGCGCTTCTTCCACGGCACGCCCAGCAGCCACTCCAGGTAATTGCGCACGACCGCCGCTTCGGCGGACATCGGCGACATCTGCTTGAGCTTGTTGAGCTCGTTGCGTGCCTTGGTTTCCACCGGCTTGGGCATGCCCGCTTCGGCGATCTTGCGGGCCAGCTCTTCCAGTTCGCCCGGCGCGTCGTCGAGGTCACCCAGTTCCTTCTGGATGGCCTTCATCTGTTCGTTGAGGTAGTACTCGCGCTGGCTCTTCTCCATCTGCGACTTCACGCGGCCGCGGATGCGCTTTTCCATCTGCTGCACGTCGATCTCGCCATCAACCAGACCGACCAGCATCTCCAGGCGTTCACCCACGGCCAGCGTTTCCAGCAGCCGCTGCTTGTCCGACAAGCGCACGCTGATGTGCGCGGCGATGGTGTCGGCCAGGCGGGTCGGCTCATCGATGCCGGCCAGGGTCTGCAGCAGCTCCGGCGGCAGCTTTCGGTTGGTCTTGACGTACTGCTCGAACAGCGACATCAGCGAGCGGGCGATGGCCTCGATCTCGCGCGGCTCGCGTGCGTCGGTGGCCTCGATTTCGACGGCCTGCCCGTGCAGCGAGCCATCACGTTCGCTGACGCTGGTCACCTGCACGCGCGACAGGCCTTCAACCAGCACCTTGATGGTGCCGTCGGGCAGCTTCAGCAGCTGCAGCACCTGCGCCAGGGTGCCGACCTGGTAGAGGTCAGCGGCCTGCGGGTCATCGGTTTCGGCCGACTTCTGCGCCAGCAGCAGGATGCGCTTGTCCGCTTCCATTGCCTGTTCCAGCGCATGCATGGACTTGTCGCGGCCGACGAACAGCGGGATGACCATGTGCGGGAATACCACTACGTCGCGCAGCGGCAGGACCGGCAGGTCGAGGGTCTCACTTGGGGAACGGGCCATGGGGGCTCCAGGGAAGGGGAAAACCGTCTCCGGAAGGGCATCTTCCGGAGACAAAAAAAGCCGATGGCCCCGTTATGGGGCCATCGGCTTTCAGATGCAAGACGTTCCGAGAAAATTCTTTCTATTCAACAAGTTGAAAGAATCACTCGGCGCCAGCGGCCTTCTGTTCAGGGGCCGGTGGGGTCTGGTAGATCAGGTACGGCTCGGACTTGTGCTCGATCACCGATTCATCCACGACAACCTTGCTGACGTTTTCCTGCGACGGCAGGTCGTACATGGTGTCCAGCAGGACCGATTCGACGATGGTACGCAGGCCACGGGCGCCGGTCTTGCGCTTGAGCGCCTTCTTGGCGATGGCCGACAACGCGTCCGGACGGAACTCCAGCTCGACGTTCTCCATCTCGAACAGCTTCTTGAACTGCTTGGTGATGGCGTTCTTCGGCTCGGTCAGGATGCGGATCAGGGCCGGCTCGTCCAGCTCCTCCAGGGTCGCGACCACCGGCAGGCGGCCCACGAACTCGGGAATCAGGCCGAACTTGATCAGGTCTTCCGGCTCGACTTCGGCCAGCACCTTGCCCACTTCCTGCTTGCGCTCGCTGCTCTTCACCTTGGCGCCGAAACCAATGCCGCCGGCGTCGTTGGAACGCTGCTGGATCACCTTGTCCAGGCCGGCGAACGCGCCGCCGCAGATGAACAGGATGTTCTTGGTGTCCACCTGCAGGAATTCCTGCTGCGGATGCTTGCGGCCACCCTGCGGCGGAACGCTGGCCACGGTGCCTTCGATCAGCTTCAACAGGGCCTGCTGCACGCCTTCGCCGGACACATCGCGGGTGATCGACGGGTTCTCGCTCTTGCGCGAGATCTTGTCGATTTCATCGATGTAGACGATGCCCTGCTGTGCCTTCTCGACGTCGTAGTCGCACTTCTGCAGCAGCTTCTGGATGATGTTCTCCACGTCTTCGCCCACGTAACCGGCTTCGGTCAGCGTGGTGGCGTCGGCCATGGTGAACGGCACGTTGAGCAGGCGGGCCAGGGTCTCGGCCAGCAGGGTCTTGCCCGAACCGGTCGGACCGACCAGCAGGATGTTCGACTTCGCCAGCTCGACTTCGTCGTTCTTCTGGCGGCTCTCGATGCGCTTGTAGTGGTTGTACACGGCCACGGCCAACGTCCGCTTCGCGCGGTTCTGGCCGATCACGTACTGGTCGAGCACCTCGAGGATCTCGCGCGGCTTGGGCAGCGAACTGCGTGCCGACTGCGCTTTTTCCTCAAGCTCCTCACGGATGATGTCGTTGCACAGCTCCACGCACTCATCGCAGATGAACACGCTCGGACCGGCAATCAGCTTGCGCACTTCATGCTGGCTCTTGCCGCAGAAAGAGCAGTAGAGGATCTTGCCGGTGTCCGTGGAACGACCTTGGCGGTCTTCGCTCATGCTTCGCTTACCCAGTTACGCCACCCGCTGAACGGGGGTTCGATTCGAGAATAACACAGGGCCGGAAGGACATCAGTCCACCCGACCCTGCAGGAACGGGGCCTGCCATGGCCCCGTGAGTGCCGGTCAGCCGGCCTGGATCGACTCTTCCGGACGACGCTCCAGGACCTGGTCGACCAGGCCGTAGGCGACCGCATCGACCGCGCTCTTGAAGTTGTCGCGCTCGGTATCGCGCGCGATGGTCTCCAGCGACTGGCCGGTGTGCTTGGCCAGCACTTCGTTCAGGCGCGCACGCAGGGTCAGGATCTCGCGAGCGTGGATGTCGATGTCGGTGGCCTGGCCCTGGAAGCCACCCAGCGGCTGGTGGATCATCACCCGCGAGTTCGGCAGCGCATAGCGCTTGCCCGCTGCACCGGAAGCCAGCAGCAGCGCGCCCATCGAGGCGGCCTGGCCGACGCAGATGGTGCTCACGTCCGGCTTGATGTACTGCATGGTGTCGTAGATCGCCATGCCGGCGGTGACCACGCCACCCGGCGAGTTGATGTAGATGCTGATGTCCTTTTCCGGGTTTTCCGCTTCCAGGAACAACAGCTGCGCCACCACCACGTTGGCCATGTGATCGTCGATCGGGCCAACCAGGAAGATCAGGCGCTCCTTCAACAGGCGCGAATAGATGTCGTAGGCACGCTCGCCGCGGCTGGTCTGCTCGACCACCATGGGAACCATGTTCAGGGCTTTGGTTCGGTTGTCCATTTCGTGAGGTACCTATCTTGGGGGGGAAACAACCCCGCGCCAGGGCTGGCGCGGGGTATCCGGCAATCCGCCAGGGATTACTGGCGGATCGCGTCCTGGAACGACAGCTTTTCTTCAGTGTGCTGGGCGCGCTCGGCGATCCAGTCGATCACCTGCTCTTCCATCACGCGGTTCTGCAGGCCAGACATCAGCTGGGGGTCGTTGCGGTACATCTCAATGACCTGCTCCGGCTCTTCGTAGGTCGAAGCGATCAGACGCATCGTTTCATTCAGACGCTTCGGCTCCAGGCGCAGGTCGTTGCTGCGGGCCACTTCGCCGACCACCAGGCCGACCAGCACGCGCTTGGCAGCAGCGTCCTTGAAGCCTTCGTGGGCGTCGGCCGGGATCTCGCCCGGGTTGCGGCCGCTGCGGCGGATCTGCTCGACCTGCTGGGCCAGCATGGCGCGGGCTTCGTTCTCGACCAGGCGCGGCGGCATTTCCACCGATGCGTAGGCCGCGATCAGCTGCTCGCCGACTTCACGACGCAGGCGGTTCATCAGCGCGCCCTTCAGCTCGCGCTCGAGGTTGGCACGGATGTCGCTGCGGAACTGCTCGACGTCGCCGCCCTTCACGCCGAAGCTCTTGATGAAGGCTTCATCGACCGCCGGCACGACCGGTTCGGAGACGTCGGTGACCTTGACGGTGACCTGCACGGTCTTGCCCGCCAGCGCCGGCACGCGCCAGTCAGCCGGGAACTCGACGTCCAGGGTCTTCTCTTCGTCCTTGGCCAGGCCGACCAGGCCCTGCTCGATGGTCTCGAACATCATGCCCTGACCGAGCACGATGCTGCCCTTCTCGGTGCCTTCCGCCGGCAGGCGCTCGTCACCGGCCTGCGACCAGGTTTCCAGTGCGACCAGGTCGCCGTCCTGCGCGGCACGGGTAACCGGCGACCAGCTGCGACGCTGGGTCTGCAGGTTCTCGATCATCTGGTCGATGTCGGCATCGGTGATCTCGGCGGTGTGGCGCACGACGGTCAGCTTGCTGACGTCGATGTCACCGAAGTCCGGCACCACTTCGACGGTGGCCACGAAGGAGAACTCGCCCTCGTCACCCTTGTCGATGCGCGGGCTGCCGACGATGCGCAGGTCGTGCTCGCGCACGGCGGCATCGAAGGTCTCGCGCAGCAGGCCGTCCAGCGCCTCGCCACGGACCTGCGCGCCGAAGCGCTGCTCGATCACCTTGGCCGGCACCTTGCCCGGACGGAAACCCTTGATGCGGGTGGTGCGGGCGATTTCGCCCAGGCGGCCGTTGATGTGGCTCTGCAGACGGTCTTCCGGCAGCGAGAAGCTCAGGCGGCGTTCCAGGTTGCCGATGGTTTCGATCGAAGCTTGCATGTTGACTCCTGCCACCGGTGGCGCCCTGGCCCCCGGCTCGATGATGGATGAAACGGTTGTAAGGACACGACGTCGATGACGCGCCTGCTTGCCGCAGCCCTTTAGTTTCGCCCAATTCGGGCGGCGCCGCCAGCATGGCCGGGCGCAGGGGTTGACGCGGGATGCCCGACTGGGCGGGGGACGGGCCGGCCTGGTGCGAAAGGGGGGACTCGAACCCCCACGCCTTGCGGCACTGGAACCTAAATCCAGGGCGTCTACCAATTCCGCCACTTTCGCGTGGCCGGCTCAGGCGTTCATTGTTGCAGGCGGGGGCGGAAAGCGGAAGGCTTCCACAAAACTGAATACGCCATTTGATGGAGAAAGCGGCCCGGGCGGCGGGTGCAGGCCCGGGCCACCGGATCAATGCGCGGGCTGCACCTGCCCCGATGCCGCACCATCGCTGCCCATCGCCGCATCGCGCTTGCGGGCCTCGGGCGTCGCGCCGTCTTCAGAGCGCTTCATTTCAGCCGCATCCGCAGACACCCCCTCC
The DNA here is from genome assembly GCF_002750935.1 of Stenotrophomonas sp. LMG 10879. Taxonomy (NCBI): domain Bacteria; kingdom Pseudomonadati; phylum Pseudomonadota; class Gammaproteobacteria; order Lysobacterales; family Lysobacteraceae; genus Stenotrophomonas; species Stenotrophomonas sp. LMG 10879. The sequence continues at coordinate 129,956 of NZ_PEJT01000003.1, read as the reverse complement.
CCCGCTGCTTGGGCCGGACGCATCGCCATTGCGGCGTCGGCCGGTTTCGCGGGAACATGCTCGACATCCGCAGCGCGCTCCACCGTCTGCGCGTGATCCGGTGCGGCCCCGGCAGTGGCGGCGTCGTCCGCCCTGCAGCCCGACAGGGCGATCACCGCCACGCTGGACAGCATCAGACCCACAGCTCTGTTAATGGCCATCAAAGCACTCCTCATGCATGCGCCTTCGGCGCGGAACACCTATTGGGAGCGATGCCGATGGCAACCGGTGAGAAGCAGCTCACAGCATTGAACATGCTGATGACGCATTTGACGCTGATTTCAGCCGTGCTTCAGTAGATCCACGCCCTGCGTGGATTGTGCGTTTCGTGCGACCTTCATCCGCGCAGGGCGCGGGCCTACCGACGCTGTCGCGGGCAAGAAAAAAGCCACTTGGCGGACCAAGTGGCTTTCGTCTGGTGGGCTGTCAAGGATTCGAACCTTGGGGACGCGGCTGTGCATTCGCGCTGCCGCCCCACGCGCTGCTGCGCACCGCGCGGGCCCCTCTCACCCACACCCACATCCCCCCCGGCTTCGCCGCGCCCCCTTGACTCAAGGGGGCTATCCTCCAGCCGGCTCCACGCCAGCGGAGACAGAAAGAAAAAAGCCACTTGGCGGACCAAGTGGCTTTCGTCTGGTGGGCTGTCAAGGATTCGAACCTTGGACCTATTGATTAAGAGTCAACTGCTCTACCAACTGAGCTAACAGCCCGAAATCGGGGGCGAATTATGACCCGATCCGCGAGGGCGTTGCAAGTACTTTCTTCAACGTCGTTGAAACAAGCACTGCAACCGGCGATCCATCGCGAAGGGTTACATCTGAAGAAAAAAGCCACCGGTTGGACCCGATGGCTTCTGTCTTGGTGGGCTGTCAAGGATTCGAACCTTGGACCTATTGATTAAGAGTCAACTGCTCTACCAACTGAGCTAACAGCCCTTGAAACTCAGACGCACATTGTAGCGTGCACTCTGTTTATTGCAATACCGTTTCGGCGTTGCCGATGCGGTTGAATCAGTGGGGTGGCTGAGGGGATTCGAACCCCCGACCACCGGAATCACAATCCGGTACTCTAACCAACTGAGCTACAGCCACCACTGAAACTTTCGCTTCACCGTCGATGCTGCCGACGTTGACGCTTGATACGTTGCCCGAGGACTGTCACCGAAGTTCAGGTCCGCCGAAGCGAGTCCGACATTCTGGTGGAGTCGACAGGCTTTTGCAAGCACTTCTTCACATCCGCCAGCTACGTTCCGGTGTCGCACCAACCAATGGCGCGCCCGACAGGAATCGAACCTGTAACCGCCGGCTTAGAAGGCCGGTGCTCTATCCAGTTGAGCTACGGGCGCCCGAACCGGAACGGCGTCCAATCCGACGTGATGTGGATTGGTCGGGGTAGAGGGATTCGAACCCCCGACATCCTGCTCCCAAAGCAGGCGCGCTACCAGACTGCGCTATACCCCGGTGTTGCAATCCCCTCGGGCCTGGACCCGGGGAGCTGACCATTGTGGCCAAGCGTCGTGCGAACTGTCAACGCGCAATCCCCGCCCTGCCCGGCCATGACCGCAGATTGCGCAGCCATCGGCTATGCTCGCAGCCATCGGCCGGATGGCCGAATCGCCCCCTTTTCGCACGGAGACCTCGCATGCGCAGCGGCAACCCGGCTCTTTCCGAGTCGACCTTCCTCGATCTGGCCAGTGGCTCGGTGGTAACCAGCCCCGGCCAGGTAATGACCCTCAATGGCACCGTCAACAAGACCGGCTTCCTGCTGCTGCTGACCGTGCTGACGGCAGCGTTCGCCTGGAACCAGACCGTGGACGACTACGGCCAGGTGATGGCCGGCGCCAAGCTGTACGCCATGGGCGGCGCGATCGGCGGCCTGGTGCTGGCCCTGATCACCGTCTTCAAGAAGGAATGGTCGCCGGTCACCGCGCCGATGTATGCGCTGGTGGAAGGCCTGTTCCTGGGCGCCATCTCGGCCGTGTTCAACATGAAGTTCCCGGGCATCGTGTTCCAGGCGGTGCTGCTGACCTTCGGCACCTTGTTCGCGCTGCTGTTCGCCTACCGCAGCGGCCTGATCAAGGCCACCGAAAACTTCAAGCTCGGCGTGGTCGCCGCCACCGGCGGCATCGCCCTGCTGTACCTGGCGTCGTTCGTGCTTGGCTTCTTCAACATCAACGTGCCGGTGATCCATGACGCCAGCTGGCTGGGCATCGCCTTCAGCCTGTTCGTAGTGGTCGTGGCCGCGCTGAACCTGGTGCTGGATTTCGACTTCATCGAAACCGGCGTGGCCCAGCGCGCGCCGAAGTACATGGAATGGTATGGCGCATTCGGCCTGATGGTGACCCTGGTCTGGCTGTATGTGGAGTTCCTGCGCCTGCTGTCGAAGATCCAGCAGCGCTGATCCAATCCGTGCCGTAAACGACAAGGCCGCGGTCCGTCGGGATCGCGGCCTTTTTTGTAGCGTCGAGCGCGCTCGACTTCCGCGGAACCATGCCCCATGGCAGATACCTCCCCTCCCCGCTTCCACAGCTATCGCCCGGCCGACGGCCATCGCCTGCCGCACGATCCGTTCAACGCCATCATCGGCCCGCGCCCCATCGGCTGGATCTCCAGTCGTGATGCCCACAGCAATGTGAACCTGGCGCCCTACAGCTTCTTCAACGCCTTCAACTACACGCCGCCGATCATTGGTTTCAGCAGCCAGGGGCGCAAGGACTCGCTGCGCAACATCGAAGCCACCGGCGAGTTCGTCTGGAACCTCGCCACATTCGATCTGGCCCAGGCAATGAACGAGAGCTGCCGCGCCGTCGCGCCCGAAGTGGACGAGTTCGCATTGGCGGGGCTGACACCCCTGGCCTCGGAGCAGGTTGCACCGCCGCGCGTGGCGCAGAGCCCGGTGAGCATGGAGTGCCGCTGCACGCAGATCGTACGCCTGCGCGACGCGGCCGGTGACGACACCAATGGCTGGCTGGTACTGGGAGAAGTGGTCGCCGTGCATATCGATACGCGGCTGCTCGTCGACGGCATCTACGACACTGCCGCGAGCGACACCATCCTGCGTGGCGGCGGACCGGCCGACTATTTCCGGATCACCGCCGACCAACGCTTCCGCATGCTGCGGCCCGCCTGAGCCCTCATCCCGCCGCCCCACGGGACAGCAGCAACGGCAACGACGAGGCCAGCATGGCAACGCCGGAGGCCGTCAACAGACCCAGCACGATCTGCCGGAAACGCGCTTCACTGATGCCGACATACAGCTTCGCCCCAGCAGCGTTGGCACCAGCATTGCCGGCGCGACGATGGCGAAGTACGGCAGCATCTGCCGGGTCACCATGCCGGTACCGACATAGGTGGCCATGGTCACCGCCAGCATCGCCAGGTTGAAGTTCTGGATGACCGCGCGCTGCTCGTCCTTGCCGAAGCCACGCAGGGTACTCCACAGCGTCGGCACCGGCCCGGCGAAGCCGCCGATGCCACTGAGCACACCGCCGGCCATGCCGGCCAGCGCGTCGCCAAACCTGCCGCCAACGGTGACCGGTGGCAACGAACGCGCCATCAGCATCACCGGGCACCACAGTGCCAGGAATCCTCCCAGCAGCGCCTTGAACCAGACCATGTCCAGCTGTGGCAGCACCAGCACGCCCAACGGAATGCCCGTCAACCCGCCGAGCACGAACGGCAGCAGCAAGCGCAGGTTGAAGCCACGGCGCACGGTGAACACCGCCAGCAACTGGCCGACCAGCGCGCCGAACACCGACAGCGTCGCCGCAAGCCGGGGATCCAGCCCCCACGCCCAGAACGACATCGCGACCATGCCGAACGCGAAACCCGACAGGCCCTGCACGAACCCCGCGACGATCGCACCCAGCGCGACCAGCAGATACACCGACTCCATCCCCACTCCTCACCGCTGCCGCGCGACTACCCTGCCGCACCCGACGCTGCAGCGTAATGCGCGGCCAGGTGATCGACCAGCGCACGCACCTTCGGCGCCAGCGCACGCGCATGCGGATACAGCGCGAAATAGCAGCGCGTGCCACCGTGCCAGCTGGGCAGCACGCGGATCAACCGACCGGCGCGCAGGTCTTCCTGCACCGTGAGCGCGGTGAACAGACTGATGCCCATGCCGGCCAGCACGGCCGCATGCAGTGCCGGCGTGGCGTCCACGCGCAGTCGTTGACCGGCTTCCACGCTGACGATGGCAGCGCGCGGCCCGTGCAGCTGCCACGGCGTCATCGCCGCAACCGGGTTGAATGCCAACAACGTGTGGTTCTGCAGATCGGCCACCTGTCGAGGCAGTCCGTGCCGGGCTAGGTAGGCCGGTGCCGCAACCAGGATGCGCGGGCATCGCGCCAGTTCACGGGCGACCAGTTGGCTGTCAGGCAAGGACGGTGCGATGCGCAGGGCCAGATCAAAGCCACCGCCGACCACATCGACCAGCTGATCGTCGGCCGACAGTTCCAGCGCCACCTGCGGATAGCGCGCCAGGAAGCCAGGCAACCAATGCGGCAACTCCTGGCTGGCGACCACCTGCGGCACGCTGACCCGCACGCGCCCGCTGGGCTGGGCCTGGCCGGCCCGCGCGCGGTCATCGGCGGCCTCCAGCCGGTCAAGCAGCGCCACCGCCTCGCGGTAGTAGTCGCGCCCGGCCTCGGTCAGCGACAACCGCCGGCTGTTGCGATCCAGCAGCCGCACCTGCAGGTGCTCTTCAAGTTGACGCAACTGCCGCGACATCGCCGAATGGGTGGTATCCAGCCGCTCGGCGGCGGCAGTGAAACTGCCTGCATCGACGATCGCGCGCAAGGCTCGCAGGGCGGCGAAATGATCCATCGGGAGGTGACTCCAGTCGGCGGGGCCCGCTGACTGCGGACCCCGCCAGCTTATCAAGCGTCGTCGCCTGCCTTGCGCACCGGCAGGGCCAGAATCGCCGAGGTGGTCATGACATCGCCAAAGGCATCCTCGATCTGTGCCAGCGACGCTTCATGCAATGCGCGATGGCCGATGCTCCCGCCGTTGGCCAGATCCAGATCGCGGCTGGCAGAGGCATCGGAGGCGACGATCACCCGATAGCCGCGCGGCGCTGCAGCGGCATCGCGTGCAGCACCGGCAACGCAGGCATGGGACTGCAGGCCGGTGACGATCAGGGTGTCGATACCGGCATCCTTCAGCGCCTTGTCCAATACCGCTGCCGAGGCACCGGCGAACACGCTGACGTTGTCCTTCTGCACCACGGTCTCGCCCTTGCGCGGCTGCATGTCACGGTGGAACGCGGCGTTGAGGCTGCCCTCTGCGAACAGCGGCGCGCCGGCCGGCAACACGTGCTGCACATGGATCACGCGGATGCCGTTGGCATCGGCGAAGTCGACCACGCGGCGCGTCTGCCGCAGGGCCGCCACGCCATCGGGAATGACCATGCGACCACCGGCGAAACCGGCGGCGGCGCTGGCATCGAAATACTCGTTCTGGAAGTCGATCACGAGAACGGCCGTCTTCGCTGCGTCGAGCGAGGTGGCAGCCGGGGCGCCGGCCATATGGCGGATGGTGGGATGGGACGACTCGGCGGCGGCCGCCGGGGTGGTGGCCGCCATGCCGATCAGGCTGGCCAGGCCGAAAGCAGCGAGGTTCATGGTCAAGCTCCTGTGCGAGGGAAAGTCGGCACAGGATGCGTAGCATTGAACGCACGAACCAGCCGCATCCGAGCACATGATCTGTGCGAAATATGCACAAATAGATTTCTGTGGAGGCGGTGAAACGCAACGGGGCGCCCGAAGGCGCCCCGCTGTGGGATCCAACCGGGGGTCGAGCCGCTGCTTACAGGCGGCTGGCGATCGCCTTGGCGAAGCCCATCGTGTTGCCGGTGCCGCCGAGGTCGCCGGTCAGCGAATCCTTGGCTTCCAGCGTGGCCACGATGGCCTTGCGCAGGCGCTCGGCATTTTCCGGCTGGCCGACATGATCCAGCATCTGTGCCGCTGCCAGCAGCAGCGCGCACGGATTGGCCTTGCCCTGGCCGGCGATGTCCGGCGCGGTGCCGTGCACGGCTTCGAAGATCGCCGCGTCCTTGCCGATGTTGGCGCCCGGAGCCAGGCCCAGGCCACCGACCAGACCCGCGCACAGGTCGGAAATGATGTCGCCGAACAGGTTGGTGGTGACGATGATGTCGAACTGTTCCGGACGCATCACCAGCTGCATGCAGGCGTTGTCGACGATCATTTCCTGGAACTCGATGTCCGGGTACTGCGCGGCGACTTCACGGGCCACGGCCAGGAACAGGCCCGAGGTCGACTTGATGATGTTGGCCTTGTGCACGGCGGTGACCTTCTTGCGGCCGGTGCTCTTGGCCAGCTCGAAGGCGTAACGCACGATGCGCTCGGAGCCCTTGCGGGTGATGCGGGTGCCGGAGAAGGCGGTCTCGCCGTCGGCCGACACTTCCTGGCCTTCGGCCAGGTACGCACCTTCGGTGTTCTCACGAACGGTGATCAGGTCGACGTTCTCGAAACGCGACTTGGTGTTCGGGAAGGTGTGGGCCGGACGCACGTTGGCGTACAGGTCGAAGTGGCGGCGCAGGCTGACGTTGATCGAGGTGAAGCCGCCACCGACCGGCGTGGTCAGCGGGCTCTTCAGCGCGACCTTGTTGCGCGCGATCGATTCCAGGGTCACCGCCGGCATCAGATCGCCGTGCTTTTCCAGGGCCACCAGGCCGGCGTCGGCGTCCTCGTACTCCAGGCCAGTCTTGAGCTGGTCGAGTACGAACAGGGTGGCGTCCATGATTTCCGGGCCAATGCCGTCGCCGCGGATGACCGTAATTTTCTGCGTCATTGATCGATGTTCCGAACAGGGGGAAAAACGCCGTCCGGACGTGCCCGGAAACGCCGGCGCAAAGGAAGTTTCACCCGCAATTATGCCTTACCCGGCTCGGAGACCCCAAATAGGCAATTAGTCCGAGCCGGGTAAGGCAGAATTGCCCGCGCATCCCACCTTATCCCCACGCCTTTGGCGCGCCCCCTTGAACAACAAGGGGGCTCCTGGGCTGTTGGATCGCGGGGAAGGCCCCGATGAACGTCATCGGTAGCGCCGGGCCATGCCCGGCGGCCTTTCGTTCAGGTGCCCGCCAGGCATGGCCCGGCGCTACCTCAGTGCTCGTGCGCGGCCGGGGCGGCGGCGCCACCTTCCAGCTGGTCGAGGAAGTCCACGGCGCGGCGCAGGTGCGGGATCACGATCGAGCCGCCGACCACCAGGCCGACCGAGAAGGTCTCGAAGAACTCTTCACGGGTGACGCCGGCGTCCTTGCACTGGGCCACGTGGTAGCTGATGCAGTCGTCGCAGCGCAGCACCATCGAGGCCACCAGGCCCAGCAGCTCCTTGGTCTTCACGTCCAGCGCGCCGGCCTGGTAGGTCTGCGTGTCCAGCGCGAAGAAGCGGCGCACCACCTGGTTCGGCTCACCCAGGATGCGTTCATTCATGCGCTTGCGGAAATCGGTGAACTCGGCGATCCGATCCTTGCTGCCGTCGTCGGCCGCGCTCATGCCTGGCCCTGCCCGGCCAGCAGCGGCTCGAGCTTGCCTTCACGATGCAGGGCCATCATGTCGTCGTAGCCGCCCACGTGGACGTCGCCCACGAAGATCTGCGGCACGCTGGTACGGCGGGTCTTGGCCATCATCTTCTCGCGCTCGACCGGGTCCAGGTCGATGCGGACCTCGGTCCATTGCTGGCCCTTGCTCTTGAGGAAATTCTTGGCGGCCACGCAGTACGGGCAGACGGCGGTGGAATAGATGGTGATGGCGGGGGTAGCGCCGGCGGACTGGGCTGTCACGGGAAACTCCACGATGGATCGACGGTCCATATATGGTACCGGTGCGCTGGAATTTCCACGCCACGCCCGCAACACTGTGGATTGATTAACGAATGGTTGCCCCCTGCCCTGCCACGCTGGGCAGACTCTGCCCGAGGACCGACCGCTTGCGACCCCTGCTGCTCACCGCTGCCCTGATCCTGGCCTTGGCCGCCCCGCTGGCGCAGGCCCAGGAGAAGCTGCCGGACATCGGCTCCTCGGCGGGCGAACTGCTGACCCCGGCCCGCCAGGCCGAGTACGGCGCGATGATGCTGCGCGAGCTGCGCAATTACGGCTACCTGCTGGACGATCCACTGGTCAACGACTGGCTGCAGACCATGGGCACCCGCCTCGGTTCCAACAGCGACCAGCCGCGCCAGCCCTACACGTTCTTCGTGATGAAGGACCGCCAGATCAATGCCTTCGCCACCCTCGGCGGCTACATCGGCGTCAATGCCGGCCTGGTGCTGACGGCCGAGCGCGAGGACGAGGTGGCGGCGGTGCTGTCGCACGAAATCGCCCACGTCACCCAGCAGCACGTGCTGCGCGGGGTCGAGCGCGCCCAGCGCGACCAGATCCCGATCCTGCTGGGCATGCTGGCGGCGGTGGTTGCCGCCCAGGCCAGCAACAGTTCGTCCTCGGGCAACGCCACCATGGCTGCGATCAGCTCGGGCATGGGCCTGATGCAGCAACGGCAGATCGACTACACCCGCTCCAATGAGTCGGAGGCCGACCGGCTGGGCATCCGCACGCTGTCGCGCAGCGGCTACGACGTGGACGCGATGGCCGGCTTCTTCGAGCGCATGTCCTCGGCGATGCGCGGCAACGACGGCGGTTACAGCGTTCCCGACTTCCTGCGCACGCACCCGGTCAACACCACCCGCATCAGCGAGGCCAAGGCCCGCGCCGAACAGATGAAGAAGGACACGGTGCTGCTGACCACGCGCACGCCCAGCGGCGAGCGCAGGGAACGGGTGGATCCGGCCGACCCGACCCTGGGCGATCCGCTGCTGCGCGGCATCAACCCGCTGTTGCCCGGCAGCGTGCTGCGGGTGCCGATCGGCCAGCTCAGCCGCGGCGCCAGTGGTGATTTCAACTGGGCCCGCGAACGCCTGCGCGTACTCAGCGCCGACAGCCCGGCCGAACTGCAGCGCGAATACGCCGATCTTGCGCGACGGCAGAAGGACGGCCTGGACGACGCCCAGCGTTACGGCCAGGCACTGGCCAGCATGCGCGGCGGCCGCAGCGGCGCCAGCGAGGCCCGGCAGACGTTGAGCGAGCTGCTGAAGACCCACCCGGACAGCCTCTGGGTCGCCCTGGCCCTGGCCGAGGCGGAATCACGCACCGGCCAATCCACCCAGGCCAATGCGCGCTTCGAGCAGTTGCTGCATGAGCACCCCAACAGCCGGCCGGTGGCCCTGACCTATGCCGAGATCCTGAACGAGCAGGGCGGCCAGGCCGCGGGTCAGCGCGCGCAGGCGATGTTGCGTCCGCTGCTGTCGCAAAGCGGTAACGATCCGGTCTTCCAGCAGCGCTACGCCCGCGCCAGTGAACTGGCCGGCGATAGTGTCCGTGCCAGCGAGGCCTATGCCGAGGCGGCGTTCCTGGGCGGTCGCCCGGAACAGGCCCTGATGCAGCTGCAGGCACTCAAGCGCAACCCCGCCCTGGACTACGTCGGTCGGGCCCGGGTGGATGCGCGGATCGAGTCGATCACCCCCACCGTACTCGAGCTGCGCCGGCAGGGTGTACAGGACCCGGACCTGGACCGCCGCTGAGCACGGCATGACCGGCAGATGGCAGCAATGCCAGATGCCGGCCAGGTAGTCACAAACATGTCATCAAACCGTAGTCTACTGGCACCACTCCAGTAACTGAGCCCTACGGTGCCCTCGTGCAGAAACGCATCCTGATCGTCGATGACGAGCCCGCGATCCGCGAAATGGTCGCCTTCGCCCTTCGCAAGGGCGATTACGAACCTGTCCACGCCGGTGACGCCCGCGAGGCCCAGACCGCCATCGCCGACCGCGTCCCCGACCTGATCCTGCTGGACTGGATGCTGCCCGGCACCAGCGGCCTGGACCTGGCCCGGCGCTGGCGCAAGGAAACGCTGACCCGCGAAGTGCCGATCATCATGCTGACCGCGCGCGGCGAAGAGAACGACCGCGTCGGCGGCCTCGAAGCCGGTGTGGACGACTACGTGGTCAAGCCGTTCTCGGCGCGCGAACTGCTGGCCCGTATCCGCGCGGTCATGCGCCGCGCCCGCGACGATGACGAGGACGGCAGCGTGGCCGTGGGCTCGATCCGCATCGACGGCGCCGCCCATCGCGTGTTCGCCAACGACCAGCCGGTGCCGATCGGCCCGACCGAATACCGCCTGCTGCACTTCTTCATGACCCACCCCGAGCGCGTGTATACCCGTGCGCAGCTGCTGGACCACGTGTGGGGCGGCAGCGTGTATGTGGAAGAACGCACCATCGACGTGCATATCCGCCGCCTGCGCAAGACGCTGGAACCGTTCAACGCCGAGAACATGGTGCAGACCGTGCGCGGCGCCGGTTACCGCTTCTCCACCGCCACCTGAGCCTCGTCGTGCCGGCGCCGTGCACCCCACGGTGCCGGCGTCGGCAACTCTGCTATAACCCTCGGTTCACCTGCGTGAACCGCCGCAACCCACGACGAGACCGCAATGCCCCGCCACATCCGCTCTGCCTGGTTGAAGACACTGGCCACCGTGGCCACCGTGTTGCTGTTGGCCGGTCTGGTCGGATGGTTCACTGGCCACCTGTGGCTGTGCATCGCGCTGGCGGCACTGGCGACGCTGGTCTGGCATTACTGGCGGCTGCGCCGCGTGCTGCGCCGGCTGACCGCGCGCCAGCGCTGGGATACCGCCGCCGAAGGCACCGGCGTCTGGAATGAGCTGGACCGCCTGCTGTACCGCAACCAGGTCGAGATGCGCGTGCGCAAGCGACGCCTGCTGGACATGCTGCGCAGCTATCGCGCCGCCGCCGCCGCGCTGCCCGACGCCGTGGTGGTGCTGGACCGCAACAGCCAGCGCGTGCAGTGGTTCAACGAAGCGGCCACGGCCCTGCTCGGCCTGCACCATCCCGGCGATCTGGGTGAGGCCCTGGTCGAACGCCTGCAGCCGATGCCGCTGGCCCACTGGCTGGCCGGTGGCCGCAATGCCGAACCGATCCTGGACGTGCCCTCGCCGGTCGATCCTGCGATCCGCCTGAACCTGCGCCTGATTCCCTATTCGTCCGACTACTGGCTGCTGATCGCCCGTGATGTCAGCAAGCTGCTGCGCCTGGAACAGGTGCGTCGTGACTTCGTGGCCAACGTTTCACACGAACTGCGCACCCCGCTCACCGTGGTCCACGGCTACCTGGACATGATGGACCCGGAGGATTTCCCGGGAACCGGACCGATGCTGGAAGAGATGCGCAAGCAGAGCCAGCGCATGGCCCAGCTGGTGGAGGACCTGCTGACCCTGTCGCGGCTGGAATCGCAGGAACACAGCGAAGCCGAGACGGTGGCGATGCAGCCCATGCTGGCCACCCTGCGCCGCGAAGCCGAAGCACACAGCCAAGGCCGCCACCAGATCAGCATCGACGACCTGGCCGGCGTGGACCTGCAGGGCTCGACCAAGGAACTGCACAGCGCCTTCTCCAACCTGGTCACCAACGCGGTGCGCTACACCCCGGCCGGTGGCCGCATCGCGGTGGAGTTCCGCCGCGAGGGCGATGGTGTGGTGCTGGCGGTGCGTGACACCGGCTACGGTATTCCCGCCACGCACCTGCCGCGCCTGACCGAACGGTTCTACCGTGTCTCCAGCAGCCGCTCGCGCGAAAGCGGCGGCACCGGCCTGGGCCTGTCGATCGTCAAGCACATCCTCGGTCTGCACCACGCACGCCTGGAAATCGACAGCGAGGTCGGCAAGGGCTCGGTGTTCGCCTGCCATTTCGATGCCGACCACGTGCGACCGCGTGAGTCCGCCCCCCTGACCTCCTTCGAAGAATGACGCCATGAGCAGCCTCGGATCCCTCCCCCTCCCCGTGAGCACGGACAGCGATCCGTTGCGCGACCCGGCGCTGTACATCAACCGCGAACTGTCGCAGCTGGATTTCAACTTCCGCGTGCTGGCGCAGGCGATGGACCCGCAGGTGCCGCTGCTGGAGCGCCTGCGCTTCATGTGCATCTCCTGCACCAACCTGGACGAATTCTTCGAGATCCGTGCCGCTGCGGTCCGTCATGCGCAGGAGTTCGGCCTGCCACCGGCTCCGGACGGCATGAGCCCGCAGGCCATTCTCAACGCCATCCACGAACGCGCCGCCGAGCTGGTGGACCAGCAGTACCGCTGCTGGAACCAGACGCTGCGCCCGGCGTTGATGGAGGCCGGCATCGGCGTGCTCGGCCGCAACTCCTGGACCCACCGCCAGAAGCGCTGGCTGCGTGCCTATTTCCGCAACGAGATCATGCCGGTGCTGTCGCCGCTGGGCCTGGATCCGGTGCATCCGTTCCCGAAGATCCTCAACAAGTCGCTGAACATCGTGGTGGTGCTGAAGGGCACCGATGCGTTCGGCCGCAGCGGCCACCTGGCCATCGTGCGCGCACCGCGTTCGCTGCCGCGGATCATCCAGCTGCCGGAAAAACTCGGCGGCCCGCAGAACTTCGTGTTCCTGTCCTCGGTGCTGTCCACCTTCGTGGACGAGTTGTTCCCGGGCCTGGAAGTGCTGGGCGCCTACCAGTTCCGTGTCACCCGCAACTCCGAGCTGGTGGTGGACGAGGAGGAAGTGGAAAACCTGGCGCTGGCACTGCGTGACGAGCTGGTGGACCGTGGCTACCGTCCTGCGGTGCGGCTGGAAATCGCCCACGACATGCCGCGCGACATCGTCCGCACCCTGCTGCAGAACTTCGGCCTGACCGAGAACGCGGTGTACCGCATCGATGGACCGGTCAACCTCAACCGCATCATCCAGCTGTACGACCTGATCGCGCAGCCGGACCTGAAGTATCCGCCGATGACCCCGCGCACCCTGCGCGACAGCGACGGCATCTTCGAGACCACCGCGCGCAAGGACCTGCTGCTGCACCACCCCTTCGACGCGTTCGCTGCAGTGCTGGACCTGATCCGCCAGGCCGCACTGGATCCGAACGTGCTGGCGATCAAGCAGACCCTGTACCGCACCGGCAAGGACTCCTTGATCGTCGATGCCCTGATCCAGGCGGCACGTGCCGGCAAGGACGTGACCGTGGTGGTCGAGCTGCGCGCGCGGTTCGATGAAGAAGCCAACCTCGGCCTGGCCGATCGGTTGCAGGAAGCCGGCGTGCAGGTGGTGTATGGCGTGGTCGGCTACAAGACCCACGCCAAGATGCTGCTGATCGTGCGCCGCGAAGGCCGCAAGCTGCGCCGCTACGTTCACCTGGGCACCGGCAACTACCACAGCGGCACCGCCCGCGCGTACACCGACCTGAGCCTGATCACCGCCGATGCCGACATCGGCAACGACGTGCACCTGCTGTTCCAGCAGTTGTCCGGGCTGGCCTCGAAGATGAAGCTCAAGCGCCTGCTGCAGTCGCCTTTCACCCTGCACACCGGGATCCTGGCGAGGATCGAGCGCGAGACGCGCATCGCCGCCGCCGGGCGGCCGGCGCGGATCATCGCCAAGATGAACGCCCTCAACGAAGCGCAGGTGATCCGTGCGCTGTACGCCGCCTCGCAGGCGGGGGTGCAGATCGACCTGATCATCCGCGGCGCCTGCACCCTGCGCCCGGGCGTACCCGGCGTGTCGGACAACATCCGCGTGCGCTCGATCGTCGGCCGCTTCCTGGAACACAGCCGGGTCTACTGGTTCGGCAACGACGGCGCACCGGAGCTGTACTGCGCCAGCGCCGACTGGCTGGAACGCAACCTGCTGCGCCGGGTGGAAACCTGCTTCCCGATCCTCGACCCGGAACTGGCCAAGCGGGTCTATCGCGAAGTGTTGCAGAACTACCTGGACGACAACCTCAACGCCTGGGAGCTGGATGCCGAGGGCATCTACCACAAGCGCGCGCCGGCCCACGACGAAGCCCCGCATTCGGCCCAGATGGCATTGATGCAGGGGCTCTGACCCGGTAGCTGCCGACCTTGGTCGGCACGTTTGGAATCATCCACGCATGGCGTGGATCTACCGTGTCGACCAAGGTCGACACCTACCAACAGCCGCAGCGACCTGTCGAAGGTCGACAGATGCAGGGTCTTTGATCCGGTAGATGCCGACCTTGGTCGGCACGTTTGGATGCATCCACGCATGGCGTGGATCTACCGTGTCGACCAAGGTCGACACCTACCGACAGCCACGCGAACCTGTCGAAGGCGGGGTGGGTCCGGTTGCGGGGGCGTGAGCGCCATGGATGGCGCGACCGAGCTTACAGGGACGTACTTGCAGCGTCCCCCGCAACCGGACCCACCCCGCCCTCCCACGGATAGCCCGCTTGTGACGTTGACGTTGATTCTGCGGGTGCAGGGCGCAGCCCTGCCGCACTCCCCCCACAAAATGTGAAGGCCACGCGGTGACGAGTTCACCGCCCCTTCGGCTAACATTCGCCCATGCCGCATACCACCACGACTCCGCCCGCATTGCAGGATGGCGACCTGCTGGCCGCCATCGACCTTGGCTCCAATAGTTTCCACATGGTCATCGCGCGTTACACGCTTGGCCAGCTGCGGGTGATCGACCGCCTGCGCGAAACCGTGCGCATGGCCGATGGCCTGGACGGCAAGGGCGGACTCTCCGCAGCAGCGCGGCAGCGCGCGCTGGAGTGCCTGGCCCGGTTCGGCCAGCGCATCCGCAACGTCCCGCCGCATCGCGTGCGTGCACTGGCCACCAACACGGTGCGCCAGCTGCGTTCGCCGCAGGCCTTCCTGATGCCGGCCGAAACCGCACTCGGGCATGCCATCGAAGTGGTCAGTGGCCGCGAAGAGGCGCGACTGATCTATCTGGGCGTGGCCCATGCACAACCGCCCAAGCCCGACCAGCATCGCCTGGTCATCGACATCGGCGGCGGCTCGACCGAGTTCATCATCGGCAAGGGCATGCAGACCCTGGAGCGCGAGAGCCTGCAGGCCGGCTGCATCGCCAGCACCCGCCGCTTCTTCCCGGGCGGCAAACTCAGCAAGAAGCGCTGGAAGGACGCACTGGCCGAGATCGGCCGGGAGTTCCAGCCCTTCGCCAGCAAGTACCGCGCGCTGGGCTGGCAGGAAGCCCTTGGCTCGTCCGGCACCCACAAGGCCATCAGCGAAATCTGCGCGACGATGAAGCTGAGCAAGGGTGCGATCACCGCCGAGGCGTTGCCGCAGCTCCGCGATGAGCTGCTGAAGGCCAAGAAGATCGACGACATCGTGCTGCCCGGCCTGTCCAGCGATCGCCGCCCGATCATCGCCGGCGGCATCCTGGTGCTGGAGGCCGCCTTCCAGGCACTGGGCCTGCAGAAGCTGCTGGTCAGCAAGGCCGCGATGCGCGAGGGCATCCTCTATGACATCCTCGGCCGTGCCGGTGACAACGACCCGCGCGATGAATCGGTGGCCGCCCTCACCCATCGCTATGGCATCGACACGGTGCAGGCCGGCCGCGTGCAGGACACCGCACTGTCGTTGCTGGAGCAGGTGCAGGAACGCTGGAAGCTGGATGCCGATGATGCACGCATGCTCGGCTGGGCCGCGCGCCTGCATGAACTGGGCTTGATGATCGCCCACAGCGGTTACCACGTGCATGGCAGCTACGTGCTGGAGAACTCGGACATCGCCGGCTTCTCGCGGCAGGAACAGCAGATGCTGGCGACGCTGGTGCGCAATCACCGCCGCAGCATCAGCAAGACCGCCTTCGATGCCATTCCCGAACGCCTGCTGCTGACGGCACGGCGCCTGGCTGCCCTGCTGCGCCTGGCGGTACTGCTCAACCGCGCGCATGAAGACGCACCACTGCCGGCGCTGGAACTGACCGCCGACGACAGCCGCCTGTCGCTGATCGTGCCGCAGGCCTTCATCGATGCGCGGCCGCTGCTGCGCGCCGACCTGATCGGCGAGACCGAAGGCATCGCCGGACTGGGCATCCAGTTCCGTCCGTTCGTGGTCTGAGCAGGGCGCCGGGCGCCCACGCATCGCCGTCGGCGCCCGATTACATTTCGTTACAGTCCGCGCAATCGACCGCCAATTCCTGCTGCAACGCAGCAGCAGGCTTCGGCGGCGTGCGACTCGTTCTGACGTAAACCCCTGCTTTTGTTCACGTTTGGTGAAAACGCATGATGTGTAACGACACAAACCGACACGCGCTCTTTACAGAGCATTAACCAACGAGACTACTATCGAGTCATCGGCTCGGTCCTGGACCTGCCGATTCCTTCGACGCCCGTTTTGGCGTCCTTTGCACGACCCGAGAGAGAGAGCTCGTCATGACTTCACGCACCACCGCACTGGGGCAGGCCATCCGCTACGCCCTGGCAACCACCGCGACGCTGGCTGCGCTGCCGGCGTTCGCCCAGAGCAGCAGCACCGCCTCGCCGACCAACCTGGACCGCATCGAAATCACCGGTTCGCGCATCCGCCAGGTGGACGTTGAAACGGCGCAGCCGGTGCTGGCACTGAGCCGTACCGATATCGAACGCCAGGGCTTCAGCTCCGTTGCCGACATCCTGCAGAACGTGACCGCGATGGGCAGCCCGGCAATCAGCCGCGCAAACGCGCTGAGCTCGGGCGAGAACACCGGCGGCACCTATATCGACATGCGCAACCTGGGCGCGCAGCGCACCCTGGTGCTGGTCAACGGCAAGCGTCTGGGCATCAGCACCTCGGGCCTGCAGGACGTGTCCTCGCTGCCGGTGTCGGCGGTGGAGCGTATCGAAGTGCTGAAGGATGGCGCCTCGGCCATCTACGGCTCCGATGCGATGGCCGGCGTGGTCAACATCATCACCCGTTCCAACGTCAACGGCGTGACCGCCAACGTCTACCACGGCCAGTACAGCGAAGGCGACGGCGCGCGCGACCGCTTCGACGTGGTGGGTGGCTGGAGCAACGACCGCGTGTCGCTGACGCTGGCGCTGGAGCACTCCGAAGAAAAGAGCGTGTGGGCACGTGACCGCTGGTTCAGCAAGTACGGTACCAGCGACCACAACCCCAATGACCCGTCCAACTGGACCACGCTGAGCC
Source organism: Stenotrophomonas sp. LMG 10879 (assembly GCF_002750935.1). Taxonomy (NCBI): domain Bacteria; kingdom Pseudomonadati; phylum Pseudomonadota; class Gammaproteobacteria; order Lysobacterales; family Lysobacteraceae; genus Stenotrophomonas; species Stenotrophomonas sp. LMG 10879. Next base: position 112,906 of record NZ_PEJT01000003.1, on the reverse strand, counting down.
AGTACGGCCAGATCACTGGCCTGAAGGGCCGCCCGGGCTGCACCGATACCCGGCTGGGCTGCGGCTACTCGCTCAACCGCGGTGCCGATCCGACCAACCCGGCCAATTACCACCTGACCGATGCAACGCCGTTCACCGGTGACGTCAGCAATGCCAACGACCAGATGCACGTCATGTACCCGATCAAGCGTGATTCGGTGTACTTCGATGGCCGCTTCAAGCTGACCGATGACATCAACCTGCGCACCGAGTTCGGCTACAACAAGCGTTCTTCCGAGCGCCAGATCGCCGGCTACCCGACCCAGTCCAGCTCGGTGTCCATTCCCAATGACCCGAACGCCACGGGCCAGATGTCCAGGGACAGCTACTTCAATCCGTTCGGCAGCCAGCACGGCTATGCCAACCCGACCGCAGTGTCCTGGAACCGCCGCACCTGGGAAGTGCCGCGCGTGAGCACCAGCGAACTGAAGACCTATCGTGCGGTGGTGTCGCTGGATGGTGCCTTCGAGATCGGCGAGCGCTACTTCGACTGGGACGTGGGCTACCAGTACAACCGCAACGAGCTGACCGCCACCGCCACCGGCAACCTGCACAAGAAGCGCGTGCGTGATGCCGTGGGCCCGTCGTTCCTCGACCCGGCCACCGGCAAGGTGATGTGCGGCCGCCAGGGCGCGGTCATCGATGGCTGCAAGCCGTGGAACCCGCTGGTGCCGTTCGGCAAGAATGACCCGAACGGCCTGACCGGCAACGAAGAACTGCTGTCCTGGCTGTTCCCGGCCGAAAAAACCACCGGCCGCACCACCACCAAGAATGCGTTCGCCAATCTGTCGGGCAGCATCATGACCCTGCCGGCAGGCGACCTGGGCTTTGCCTTCGGCGTCGAAAGCCGCAAGGAAGATGGCAAGTACACGCCTGACGCGCTGGCCCAGACCGGTGCCACCACCAACCTGGCCGCTGGCCCGACCGGCGGCAGCTACACGGTGAAGGAAGCGTACCTGGAGCTCAACGTGCCGATCCTGGCCGACCTGCCGGGTGCCAGGGAACTGAGCATCAGCGCCGCAACGCGTTTCTCCGAGTACAACACCTTCGGCAACACCCTCAACAGCAAGTTCGGCTTCAAGTGGAAGCCGATCGACCAGCTGCTGGTCCGCGGCACCTGGGCCGAAGGCTTCCGCGCACCGACCATCAGTGACCTGTACGGCGGCGGTTCGGAAACCTTCGCGCAGTTCAGCGATCCCTGCGACACCGTGTTCGGCGCTTCCAAGAACAGTCCTGAAGTCCGCGCACGCTGCGCACGCGACATCGCCGATGCCGGCAACTTCCGTCAGCTGCGCCAGGGCAACACGCCGGTGACCACCGCGCAGGACGCAACGCCGACGCCGTTCGTTTCCGGTTCCAACCCGCAGCTGACCCCGGAAACCTCGACCAGCAAGACGCTGGGCCTGGTGTGGAGCCCGACCTTCGTCAGCAACCTCAACGTTGCGCTGGACTGGTGGAAGATCCGCATCGACAACACCATCGTCGATGACAGCCCGAACCAGATCCTCACCGACTGCTACGAGCAGGGTATCGCAGCACGTTGCAGCCGCTTCACCCGCGACGCGGCCACCGGCATCGTCACTGGCCTGAAGTTCGGCAACCGCAACGCCGGCTTCGCCGAGACCGAAGGCTACGACCTGGACGTCAGCTACCGCGTCGATACCAGCTACGGCAAGCTGAGCGCTGGCTGGACCAGCACCTACGTCAGCAAGAACGTGTACCGCTCGACCAACGATACCGGCGTGGTTCCCACCCCGATCAACGGCGTGGCCAACACCATCGGCACCAGCACCAGCCTGGCCTTCCGGGTGCGTTCGAACCTGGTGCTGGGTTGGGATATCGGCGACTTCGGCGTCAGCTGGACCGCGCGTTACTACTCCGGCGTGAAGGAGCGTTGCCTCAACGCTACCCGTTACGCGGATGAGTGCTCCGATCCGGGCTTCATGGCTCCGTGGATCAAGGGCACGCGCGATTACAACCAGCGTGGCGCGGTCACCTTCCACGACGTGCAGTTCCGTTACAACCTGCCGTGGGATGCCACCGTGTCGGTTGGCGCCAACAACGTGTTCGGCAAGGAAGGCCCGGTGATGTACAGCAAGCCGAATTCGTCGTTCTCCTACTACGGTGGCTACGACATCGGTCGTTTCATGTACATGAAGTATCAGCAGCGCTTCTGATCCACGCGTTGACGCAACACCATGACCACGGCCCTTCGGGGCCGTGGTTTTTTTTTGCCTGCGCAGGTTGTCGCCATCCACATCGGCCTTGACGCTTTCAATCCAGCACGCGAGCCCGGGCACACCTTCAGCCGGAACACCACATGACCGAGCAATCGATTGATTCGCTTCCGCTTTGTACAAAAGCGTCATCACCGATCCGGGCGCTTTCGTCGCTTTCCTCTACTTCTGCCTGCGGGCCTTCACTAGGTTTGAACGTCCACCGCCTGCGGTGGAACTGGCGCCGCCCTGCTTGGCCGCGCACCGATGAATTGGAAGAGAGAGAGACCCATGACCATCCGTATTCCCGAACTTGGGTTGGCGATCCGCCGAGTGCTTGCGATGACCGCCACCACTGCGTTGGCCGTTCCCGCATTCGCCCAGGATTCCGCTGAAGCCACCACCCTGGACCGCATCGAGATCACTGGCTCGCGCATCCGCCAGGTCGATCTGGAAACCGCACAGCCCGTGCTGACCATCAGCCGCGCTGACATCGAGCGGCAAGGCTTCAATTCCGTCGCCGACATCCTGCAGAACCTGACCGCAACCGGCAGCCCGGCAATCAGCCGTGCCAGCCCCCTAAGTGCTGGCGAAACCGCCGGTGGCAGTTACGTGGACATGCGCGGCCTGGGTGCACAGCGCACGCTGGTGCTGATCAATGGCAAACGCCTGGGCATGACGACCAGTGGTTACCAGGACATCTCCAGCATTCCTGCCGCTGCCGTGGAGCGCATGGAAGTTCTGAAGGATGGCGCATCGGCCATCTACGGTTCCGATGCCATGGCCGGCGTGGTCAACATCATCACCCGCCGCAACGTCGAGGGCGTGACCGCCAGCGTCTACCATGGCCAGTTCAGCGAAGGCGATGGCGCCCGCACCCAGTACGACGTGGTTGCAGGCTGGTCGAATGAACGCGCCTCGATCAGCCTCGCCGCCGAGCATGTCGAAGAAAAGGGCGTGTGGGCGAAGGACCGGGGCTTCAGTGCCTACACCTATACCGATCGTCATCCGGACGATGGTTGGACCACGGTCGGCCAGTGGGGCCGCATTACCGGCTTCAACGGTCCGGGCTGCAGCAACAGCCGCGGCTGCAGCTATTCGCTCGACCGTGGCGGCCAGCCGGGAGGTCCGGACAGCTTCCATCTCAGCGACAACACCCCGTTCACCGGTGATGTCAGCAACAGCAACGAACAGATGCACCTGCAGACACCGATCAAGCGCGACTCGATCTTCGTTGACGCGCGCGTGGATCTGAACGACCAGGTCCGCTTCAACACCCAGCTGGCCTACAACCAACGCACCACCAGGCGTCAGGTGGCCGGCTACCCGTTCCAGTCCGGCGCAGCCGGCATCACGCCGATGTCCGTCGACAGCTGGTTCAACCCGTTCGGCAGCCATCACGGCTACGAAACGCCCAGCGACGTGGACTGGAACCGCCGTACCTGGGAGATTCCGCGGGTCAGTACCAGCGAACTGACCTCCTGGCAGGGCGTGGCGGCGTTCGAGGGCAGCTTCGCCTTCGGCGGTCGCGATTTCGACTGGGAAGCCGGCTACCAGTACAACCGCAGCGAACTGATCCAACGCGCCACCGGCAACCTGCACAAGCAACGCGTCGCCGATGCCACCGGGCCGTCCTTCTACAATCCGGCAACCGGCAAGGTCGAGTGCGGTACACCGGATGCGCCGATCGCCGGTTGCAGGCCCAGGAACCCGCTGGTGCCCTATGGCCAGGATGATCCCTATGGCCTGACCGGCAACCCGGAACTGCAGGACTGGTTGTTCCCAGAAGAACTCACCCGCGGCCGTACCACTACCCGCAACCTGTTCGCCAGCCTCAGCGGCAGTCTCGCCACGCTGCCGGCCGGCGAACTGGGCTTCGCGGTGGGTGCGGAGAGCCGCCGCGAGGATGGCCGCTTCATCCCCGATGCGCTGGCACAGACCGGTGCCACCACCAACCTGGCCGCAGGCCCCACCGGCGGTGGCTACCGTGTAGACGAGGCCTACCTGGAGCTGAGCGTGCCGGTGCTTCGCGACCTGGCCGGTGCGCGTGAGCTGAGCCTGAGCGCCGCTAGCCGATACTCGGACTACACCACCTTCGGCGGCACCCTCAACAGCAAGTTCGGCTTCACCTGGAAGCCGATCGACCAGCTGCTGGTCCGCGGCACCTGGGCCCAGGGCTTCCGCGCACCGACCATCTCCAACCTGTATGGCGGTGGTTCTGAAACCTTCACCACCGGCTTCCGCGATCCCTGCGACACCGTCTACGGTGCAGCCGCCAGCAGCCCGGAGGTGCGTGCACGCTGCGCCGCCGACATCGCCAATGCGGACACCTACCGCCAGCTCGGCCAGGGCAACGAGCCGATCACCAGCAGCAGCGGGCAGACGCCGCGGCCCTTCACCAACGGCTCCAATCCGGACCTGGAGCCGGAGACCTCGACCAGCCGCACACTGGGCCTGGTCTGGAGCCCCACGTTCGCCGAAGGGCTGAACATCTCGCTGGACTGGTGGAAGATCCGCATCGAGAACACGATCGTTTCCGACCATCCCAATGACATCCTCCGCGACTGCTACGAGTTGGGCATCGCCGAACGTTGCGGCGGTTTCACCCGTGACCCGGAACTGGGCATCATCGACAAGCTCAGCTTCGGCAACCGCAACAGCGGTTTCCGCCAGGCCGAAGGCTATGACCTGGAGATCGGCCACAAGCTCGAAACCCGCTGGGGCACGCTGCGCGCCGATTGGAAGAGCACCTATGTGGTTGCCGCCGAAGAGCGGACCACCAACGAGGCGGATGTGCCGCCGATTCCCAGCAATGGCATCGCCACCAACGACGGTATCGGCTTCCGGGTCCGCTCCAACGCATCGCTGGGCTGGGAGCAGGGCAACCTGGGCCTCACCTGGAGCCTGCGTTACTTCTCCGCCGTCAAGGAACGCTGCCTGGACGCGAGCGACCATCCGGACGAATGTTCCGATCCGGACCAGCGCGCGCCCTGGTACAGCGGCAGCCGCGATTACAACCGACGCGGTTCGGTCACGTTCCATGATGTGCAGGCGCGTTACACCCTGCCGTGGAGCGCCACCGTTTCGATTGGCGCCAACAATGTGTTCGCTCGCCAGGGACCGATCCTGTACAGCCAGCCAAGCTCCAACTTCTCCTACTACGGCGGCTTTGACATCGGTCGTTTCATCTACATGAAGTACCAGCAGCGCTTCTGATCCACGCACTGGCGCAACACCATGACCACGGCCCTGCGGGGCCGTGGTTTTTTGTGCTCCTGAACTACGCGGGCGGCGCCCGGCGTGGCCGTCATCACGCTGTCGCAAAGCGGTCATGTCGGCTACATCGCCAGGCCTGAGCATGCGTAAAACCGGAGGCCCGCCATGCGCTATGCCATCGTCACCGAAACCTACCCGCCGGAGATCAACGGCGTCGCACTGACCGTGCAGGGCCTGGAGCAGGGATTGCGCGCCGCCGGCCACGAGGTCGACCTGATCCGCCCGCGACAGGCCAGCGAAGCGCTGGAGGCGGCACCGGGCACCCTGCTGGTTCCGGGTGCGGCGCTGCCGCGCTATCCGGGCCTGCGCTTCGGCCTGCCGGCACCGATCCGGCTGGGCCGGCACTGGCGCCAGCAGCGCCCGGACGCGATCTACGTGGCAACCGAAGGTCCGCTGGGCTGGTCGGCACTGCGCACCGCGCGCCGCCTGGGCATTCCGGTAGCCACCGGGTTCCACACCCGCTTCGACGAATACCTGCCCGACTATGGCGTGGCGTGGCTGCAGTCGGCGGCAATGCGCTGGATGCGCCGCTTCCACAACCAGGCCGATGCGACCCTGGTGCCCACCCGCGAACTGCAGGAATTCCTGACCGAGCAGGGCTTCGAGCGTGTGCGCCTGCTCGCGCGTGCGGTCGACAACCAGCAGTTCGATCCGTCGCGCCGCGACCCGGCGCTGCGCGAAGAATGGGGCATCGATGGTACGGGGCTGGCGGCGATCTACGTTGGCCGCATCGCCGCCGAAAAGAACCTCGGCCTGGCGGTGAAGGCCTTCCGCAAGCTGCAGCAGGTGCGCCCGAAAGCACGCTTCATCTGGGTCGGCGATGGCCCGGCGCGCGAGAAGCTGGCCCATGAGAATCCCGATTTCATCTTCTGTGGCATCCAGCGCGGCGATGCCCTGGCCCGACATTTCGCCAGTGGCGATCTGTTCCTGTTCCCCAGCCGCAGCGAGACATTCGGCAACGTGACACTGGAAAGCATGGCAAGCGGCCTGGCTACGGTCGCTTTCGACTACGGCGCGGCCCGCGAGTACCTGCGCAACGGCGAGAACGGTGCGGCAGTGGATGGCGACGAGCAGTTCGTGCAGGCAGCGGTTCAACTGGCTGCAGATGATGCCCTGCGCCGCGAACTTGGCGGCAACGCGGCACGGGCGATGAAACGGCTGCACCCACAGCAGGTGGTGGCGGAGTTTGAAAGCCTGCTGGCGGAACTGGCCAATGCACGGAGGAGCGGACATGCGCACCACGCCGCTTGAACTGCTGGCCGGCCGCGAAGCGCGCTTGTGCCGCCGCGCCAACCACTACTGCCGACGTCGCCGCGTGCGGCGCGTGTTCTCGATCATCAGCCGGCTCGGCGATGGCGTGTTCTGGTACATGTTGATGGGCGCGCTGGTGCTCATTGATGGCTTCGACGGCCTGCGTGCGTCGGTGCACATGGCCGCCACCGGGCTGGCTGCGCTGCTGCTGTACAAGGGGCTGAAACGCTGGACCCGGCGACCGCGGCCGTACGCGACCGACCTGCGTATCCGTGCCTGGGTGGCGCCGCTGGATGAGTTCAGTTTCCCGTCCGGGCATACCCTGCACGCGGTGTCGTTCACCATCGTTGCTCTGGCCTACTACCCCTGGCTGGCACCGCTGCTGGTGCCGTTCACCTTCGGCGTGGGCCTGTCGCGCGTCGTACTGGGCCTGCACTACCCGAGCGACGTTCTGGCGGCCACCGGCATCGCCGCGCTGCTGGCCTCGGCCAGCCTGGCCTGGCTGCCGTTGCCGGTGTGATGCCCTGCGGCTGGGCAGAGCCCTGCGCCAGCGGCGAAGTGATGCCCTAGAATGTCCGCATGACCACGCTGTTCATCTCCGATCTGCATCTGGACCCCAGCCGTCCGGCCATCACCGACCTGTTCCTGCGCTTCCTGCGCGAGGAGGCGCCCGGCGCCGACGCGCTGTACATCCTTGGCGATCTGTTCGAAGCCTGGATCGGCGATGACACCCCCTCGGCCGCAGCCGATGCGGTGGCCGATGCACTGAAGGTACTGTCCGACAGCGGCGTGCCGGTGTTCTTCATCCGCGGCAACCGTGACTTCCTGCTCGGCGAAGACTATGCCCGCCGCGCCGGCCTGCGCATCCTGCCGGACCCGTGCATGATCGAGCTGTACGGCCGCCCGGTGCTGCTGCAGCACGGCGACCTGCTGTGCACCGATGACATTCCCTACCAGCAGTTCCGCGCCCAGACCCGCGATCCTGTCTTCCAGGCGCAGTTCCTGTCGCAGCCGCTGGAAGCGCGCATCGCCTTCGCGCAGAAGGCGCGCGATGCCAGCCAGGCGCGCCAGTCGGAAATGAAACAGGGCGACCGCGCGCAGTTCGAGACCGTCACCGACGTGGCCCCGGCCGAAGTGGAAGCCACTTACGCGCGCCACGGCGTGGACACGATGATCCATGGCCATACCCATCGCCCGGCGATCCACACCCTGCAGGCCGGCGGACGCAGCTGCACCCGCATCGTGCTGGGCGACTGGTACGAACAGGGCTCGGTGCTGCGTGTGGATGCCAACGGCTGGACGCTGGATACGCTCAGCCGCGAATGATGGATCGCAGGGTGCCAACCAAGGTTGGCATCTACCAGAGCAGGTGGTCCCACCCTGATAGACGCCGCCCCTGGTCGGCGCCTGGCCTCAGCGGAAGGCCGCGATGGTGGCCTTGGTATTGACCAGCACGCGCTGGTTGTCGGCACTGCTGGCGATGCCCATCGGCACGCCGTTGTAGCTGATGTTCGGATTGGACCAGTAGTTCAGCCGTGGGCAGCCGGCCGAGCAGTCGTAGGCCATGATCGTGCGCCAGCGCGATCCGCTGGCCGGCTCATAACGATAGCCATGGCCATAGGCATACGGTGACGTGCTCGGATCACTGGCGATATCGTGCCGTGCGCTCTGCAGATGGCCGATTTCATGGGCGAACGAGTAGTAGCCGGTGGCGCAATCCCAGTACACCGCGGCAAACGCCGTCGACGCCGTGGAGCCGATGCCCGAGGCCAGCCCGCAGTAACTGGTGTTGTTGATCAGCAGAACGCCGACGTCGGCGGCCGTGTTGTTGCGGCTGGTGTGGATGCTGTCCATGTAGCCGTCGCTGGTGCCACGGAAGCGCGACAGGTCGGTGGTGAAATTGCCGGACTCGGTGTAGCTGGTGGTTTCATAACCGGCCAGCTGCAGGGTCAGGCCCACGTTGCTGTTGGTATACCCCTGGTTGGACTCGGCAACGGCCAGCTGCACCAGCGACTGCATGTTGCCGCCGTAGGCGGTCACTGCAGCGTTGGTCGCCACCACCAGCACGCGGATGGTCGCCGGGCTTCCCGACGAGGCCTGCGCGGTGCCAAGGCGATCATTGGCCGGCATGGCGATCTTCGGCAACTGGTTGTAGTCGGCCGGATGGTCGGCCGGCATCCGCGATTCATCCACCTCGACCAGCACATGGCGATTGCCCAGCGGACGCAGGCGATACAGCTTGCCGTCCTTGCGGATCGAGCCGGTGAGGGTGTTGCCCGAGCGCACCAGGATCAGCGAATTGCCCGGATCGTCCTGGCCATTGGACGTGGCCGCCTGCAGGCGATCGGACGGCGCGCGCAACTGGCCATACCAGACGCTGCCACCATCCGGCAGCGCCTCGACCTTGCTGCGAACGGCCTGCACTTTCTGCCCGAGCAGCTCGAATTCCAGCTGCGGCTGCGCGGTGGCGGCAGCATCGACACGCACTTCCTGTACGGCGGCGGTGGACGGGGTGGCCAGCAATCGCCCCAGTGCCGGCTCGCTGGTGGCCGATGCCCGGCTGAGCACGGTGACCGGCTCGAACAACGGCGCCGCACTCGCGGCCGCCGCTACCGACAATCCCAACAACAGACCACCTGTCGCTTTACCTATCGATCTGGACATCATCTTGTCGCTCCTTGGAGTGAAGTGGACAGCGTTGATGCAGCACGACCCGGGGTGCCGGGTTCGGCCATCAGGCCTGCGCAGGGCGTGTGAATTCAATAGATGAGGGGAATGGAAATCGCGATCTGTGATCGACCGCATCTGCGTTCAGTGAGGTCAAAAGTGTTACTACACATCGCCAATACACGGCTTTCGCGCTACCGTGACGCGGCCACGACAGGGGATGCACATGGCGCCAGGCCAGCACAGCAGTGACATGACGGCTGATCCGGGCCTGCTGCGGATCGGCCTGTTCTTCGACGGCACACGCAACAACGCGCACAACCTGGCCCAGGGTCACCGGCAGGTGCCGCGACCGCGCCCCGCCCTGCTCCGCGCCGATGACGATTCGACCTACCAGAGCCGGCTGACCAGCAGCTACGACAACGGCGCCACCAACATCGCGCGCCTGCACCAGTTGTATCCGGACAGCCGGCGCACACCGGGCAGCGCACCTTCGCTGGCGATCTATGTTGAAGGTGTCGGCACCCGCGACAATGCCGAGGACGACCTGATCGGTCTGGCTTTCGGGATTGGCGCCAGCGGCGTGCAGGCGAAGGTGCAGCGTTCATTGCAGGTGTTGCTGCCGGCGGCACTGTCGGCACTTGCCTCGCAGTGGCCCGCGCCGCTGCACGGCGTGCAGCTGGATCTGTTCGGCTATTCGCGGGGCGCGGCCGCCGCGCGCGATGTGGCCAACCACCTGCGCGGGTGGGATGCCGCGCGCTGGCGGCAGCTGCTGCAGCAGGCCGGGCTTTCGTGCAGTGCCGATTTCGCCCTGCCGCGGCCAACACTGCGCTTCATCGGCCTGTTCGACACGGTGGTCGCCGTCAACGGCGGACGCGCCGACGAGCATCCCCGCATCGCCCTGCCCGCGGGCATCGCCGAGGCGGTGTTGCAGCTCAGCGCGCGTGATGAGCATCGCCAGCACTATGCGCTGACCACTGTCGCACCTGCCTATCGCGAAATCGCACTGCCCGGCGTACACGCCAACATCGGTGGTGGCTACGACCAGGGGGAGGAAGGGCCCAAGCTGCTCAGCCGGCCGCGACGGCAGCTGCTGCGCCGGCCCGGCGTGGAGGACTACCAGACACCGCCACTGGCACTGCTGCAGGCGACGACCGCCTACGCTGAAGCACAGGCCGACGCCGAACGCTGGCGGCAGCAGCTGGGGCTGAGCCCGAAGGAAGTGTGGGTCGATGTCTGGCACCAGTGGCAGCAGCAACGACGCGCGGGCAGCCGCAGCGTGCTGCTGTCGCCGGTGCTGTACGCCACCGCTGCGGTGGTGCTGCACCGGCCCATCGACTGGCGCTATCAGCTGGTTGCGCTGCAGGTGATGCAGAAGCACGCCGTCGATGCCGGCGTGACCTGGACCGCCGACGCCGCCGAGGTGGCGGGTTGGGAACTGCCCAGCGCGCTGCAGCCGATCGCACGGCGCCTGATCGCCGGCCAGCCGCTGACCCCGACGCAGGAAGCGCTGTTGCGCCGCCGTTACCTGATGCAGTCCGCCCACTGGAATTTCGATGCGCTGGGCGATACCGCCCTGACCTACACCGCTGATGCTGGTGTCAGCGAGCTGCCGTATCGGCCCGGGCCGGGGCTGTTCTACATCAACCGGCCGACGGTGGATGGCAGGCGCGTGGTGTTGCCGAACGGGTGAACGGCATCCACGCATGGCGTGGATCTACTGGGGTAGCGGGTGGACCTCATTCACCGGGGCACCGGCCTTGCAGTAGATCCACGCCATGCGTGGATGATGGATCAACTGACGCCGGTCAACCCGCCTGCCCGATCAGATTGGCGAGCTCATCCGCATCGAACCCAGCCAGCAGGCGCGCTTCCATGTTGAACGGCCCGTGCAGGTAGCCACCGGCATACTCGACCAGCAGTTCCCTGAAACGCGCACGCGGTTCGACGCCGGCGCGCTCGCAGTACCAGCGGAACCAGCGCGATCCGGCAGCAACGTGTGCAACCTCCTCGCGCAGGATCACTTCCAGCACATCGGCGGTTTCACCGTCGCCGACATTGCGCAGCTTGTCGATCATGCCCGGGGTCACGTCCAGCCCACGCGCTTCCAGCACGCGCGGCACCAGCGCCATGCGCGCGAGGCCGTCGTGCGCGGTCTTCTCGCACATTTCCCACAGGCCGTTGTGCGCAGGAAAATCCGCGTACTCATGGCCGTGTGCCAGCAGGCGCTCGCGCAGCAGCATGAAGTGGCGCGATTCGTCGTCGGCGCAGCTCACCCAGTCGGCGTGGAACGCTGCCGGCAGACCACGGAAGCGGTACACCGCGTCCCAGGCCAGGTCGATCGCATTGAGCTCGATATGGGCGATGGCATGGATGAACGCCGCGCGTCCTTCCACTCCCCCCAGGCCGCGCCGGGGCACTTCACGCGGATGCACCATCAGCAGCTGCGGCGGTCGGCCCGGCATGCGGATCGGTTCGGCAGGCGGCGCATCGGCCGGTACGTGCAACCGGCCGGCGCGGAACGCCGCCGCGTAGGCCTGGGTCAGTGCGACCTTGTGCAGGGGATCGGCTTCGGCCAGGCACTGCTGCGCAGCGCGCAGCAGATTGCCGCCGACGTCAGGCACGTCGATCACCGCCTGGACCTCAGGCGCGGCGCTTGTGCTTGGCGTCGTCCGAACGCAGCTGCTGGATGCGCTCGAAGTAGCCCGGCTCGATGCCCGTCGGGTAATGCCCGTTGAAGCACGACGAATCGAAATTGCGCAGCGCCGGATTGCCTTCGCTCACCGCCGCTTCCATGTCTTCGATGTCCTGGTAGATCAGCCAGTCGCAGCCCAGGTGCGCTTCGATTTCCTCGATGCTGCGGTTGTGCGCGACCAGTTCTTCAGCGGCCGGCATGTCGATGCCGTAGATGTTGGGGTAACGCACCGGCGGCGCGGCGCTGGCCAGGTAGACCTTGCGTGCGCCGGCGTCACGCGCCATCTGCACGATCTGCTGGCTGGTGGTGCCGCGCACGATCGAGTCGTCCACCAGCAGCACCACGCGGTTGCGGAATTCCAGGTGGATCGGGTTGAGCTTGCGGCGCACCGACTTCACCCGCTCACCCTGCCCCGGCATGATGAACGTGCGGCCGATGTAACGGTTCTTGATGAAGCCTTCGCGGTACTTCACCCCGAGCACGTTGGAGATCTCCAGCGCGGCATCGCGCGAGGTATCCGGGATCGGGATGATGGTGTCGATGTCGTGGTCCGGGCGCAGGCGCAGGATCTTCTCGCCCAGCTTGATGCCCATGCGCATGCGCGCCTTGTGCACCGACACGTTGTCGATCATCGAATCCGGGCGTGCGAAGTACACGTACTCGAAGATGCACGGGGTGTGTTCGGCCGGCTCGGCGCAGATTTCCGAGAACAGTTCGCCGCGCGCGGTGATCACCAGTGCTTCGCCCGGCTGCACGTCACGCACGCGCTGGAAGCCCAGCACGTCCAGCGCAGCCGACTCGGAGGCCACGATGTACTCGTCACCCTCGGCGTGGCTGCGCTTGCCCAGCACCAGCGGGCGGATGCCATGCGGATCGCGGAAAGCGACCAGGCCCAGGCCCAGCACCACGCTGACCACCGCATAGCCGCCCTTGCAGCGACGGTGCACACCGGCCACCGCGCGGATGGCGGCTTCCGGGCTGAGCTGGCGCTGCTGTTCCAGTTCGTAGGCGAACACGTTCAACAGCACTTCGCTGTCCGAATCGGTGTTGACGTTGCGGCGGTCCTGCTCGAACACCTGCTGGCGCAGGTCCTCGGTGTTGATCAGGTTGCCGTTGTGGGCAAGCGCGATGCCGTACGGCGAATTGACGTAGAACGGCTGCGCCTCGTCCATGCCTTCCGAACCGGCGGTCGGGTAGCGCACATGCGCGATACCGACGCTGCCTTCCAGGGTGGACATGGTGCGTGCATCGAAGACATCGCGGACGAGGCCGGTGGCCTTCTGCACCCGCAGGCGGCTGCCGTTGACGGTGGCGATGCCCGCCGCGTCCTGGCCGCGATGCTGGAGGACGGTCAAGCCGTCATACAACTGCCCGGCGACGTTCTGGTTGCCGACGATTCCGACGATGCCACACATGATGCGAGGTCTCCGCTGGGCTGTGCCCAGTTACAAGGAAGGTGGCCGTACCTGGCCAGAGTTGTCGCCGCGTCTGCGGTCGACATTGGCCGGGTCGTCCGGCTCGATGCTGCCCGGTAGTGCTGGGGCGTCCGGGCGCACTTCGGCCGGATCGTATGCCTCGCCCTGTTCCGCCTTCGCAGGCCGCAGCCATCCGCTGCCCGCCACTATCTGACCGAGTACGCCATTATCGCCTGTCGCCCCCGGCTTGCCCACTCCGGCGCCGGCACTCTTGCCCAGCTCCATCAACGCAGATGGGGACAGTGCGTCCATCGGCAAGGCCTTGGGCAGCAGGTCGGCCCCCGGCACCTGCCAGTGCGGCAGCTTGCTGTTCATCCAGGCCACGGCCGGGTTCAGCACCGGCCGCAGCGCCGAGCCGCGCCAGGAGGGTTCGGCAGTGAGCGGAGTGAAGCCGGCCAGCAACACCAGCACGGCCGCGATGAGGCCCCCACGAACAGCGCCGAGGACGCCGCCCAGCAGGCGGTCCAGGCTGCCCAGCATGTTGCGGTGGACGATGGCCTTGATGACCATGCCGATCACCGCGACGACGATCATCACGCCGATGCCGACGCTGAGGTAGCCGCCGATGAAATGCTCGCCGCCGGGCGCGGCCGGTGCCGCCCACCAGCGCGCGGCGTCGTTGCCGAAGGCGAAGGCCGCCCAGGCCGCCACCAGCCACGATACGGTGCCGATGACGATGCCGACGAAGCCGCGCAGCAACCCGAGCAGGGTGGAGGCGGCGATCACGATCAGCAGCACCACGTCGATCATGGCGCCCCGCTCCTTCGGCGGCGCTGGCAACGGGGCTGCGTACAGGTCATGGGTGCGGTCGCACCATGCCGGCCACGCCGACCTTGGCGGCGACCTGCGCCTTCAACTGTTCTGCATCGGCGCGGTTGGCGACCGGCCCGACACGGACCCGGTGCAGGCTGCCCTTTTCGGTACGCACCTGCTCGACGAAGGCGCTGAAGCCTGCCGCGCGGACCTTGTCGCGCAGGGCGTTGGCATCGTTGGCCTGGCCGAATGCTCCGAGCTGCACGGCAAAACCTACTCCGCTGGCAGCCGGCGCGGCCGGCGTAGTCGGCGGGGTGGCCGGCTTGCTGGCAGTCGCTTCCGGCTTGGGCTCGGGCTTCGGTTCCGGCTTGACCACCGGCTTGGCCGGTTCCGGCTTGGCAGCCGGCGCGGTTGCTGCGGTCGGCGTGCTCGGCGGCAGGCTTTCACTGCGCACCGGGTTGCCGGTCGCCGACGGCGTAGCCGCCGCAACGGGCGTACTGGCGCTCGGCGCGGGTGCCGGCGTGCTGGCCACCGGTGCGCTGGTCGAGGGCTTGGCATCGAGGGTGATGACTTCTGCCTTCACGTCGGCGCGGACCTTCACCGCCTGCAGCCGGCCCGCTTCGGCCTGCGCACGGTCGGCATACGGTCCTACGCGCACGCGCCAGGCCGGGCGACCGTTGATCGATGCGGTCTCGATGAAGCCCGGAAGCTGCGAGCGCTTCAGGTAGGCGACCACCGCATCGGCATCGGCCTGGCTACCGTAGGCGCCGAAGGTCACCGCGTAGTTGCCGGCGGCGACTGCTGGCGAGGTGTCCACGGTCGGCGGCGCAGCCGGTGCAGCGGCCTCCTCGACAGGACGGGCCTGGCCGCTCTGCAATCCGGTGGCGCCACCGGCAGGCGCGACCAGCGGCAGTTCACGCGTTTCGAACTGGCCATCGGCCGGCGCATCGGGCGCGGCGATCGGCACATTGGCCACACCGCTGTCCGGGGCCGGGCCCTTGACGAGCATCGGCAGGAAGATGACGGCCAAGGCCACCAGGACGATGGCACCAATCAGACGCTGTTTCAGGGGCGTATCCACGTAGGGCAGGCGGCAGGCTGGACGTTGCGGTCGATTATACGGGTGCGCGACCGGACGGCGTCGGTAATGGCTGAACGGCGGTCAGGCGTGGGCCTGCAGCCATTGCAGTGCAGCGGCGGCGGTATGGAAGGAACCGAACACCAATACCCGGTCGCCGCGCTCGGCACGGGCCAGCACCTTCGCCAGCGCCTGTTCGACCGTGTCGGCCAATGCCGCAGCGGCCGCAGCGGTATCGGCCAGGCGCGCCTGCAGCTGCGCCGCGCTCTGCCCACGCGGGCCATCCAGGCCGGCCAGGGTCCAGTCGCCCACTACCTCCTGCAGGGCCTGCACCACGCCCACGGCGTCCTTGTCCTGCAGCGCGGCGTACACCGCCAGGGTGCGCCCGGGGGTCGCCTCGGCCTTCAGCGCGCGCGCCAGCTGGCCGGCCGCCTGCGGGTTGTGGCCGACATCGACGCGGACCTGCACGCCATCGCGCTCGAACGCCTGCAGGCGCCCGGCGATGCGCGCTGCGGCCACGCCTGCGGCCCATGCCGCGCGCGGCACCGGCTTGTCCAGCGCACGCAGCGCCGCGATCGCCGCGCCGGCGTTGGCCAGCTGGATCGGCCCGGCCAGCGCCGGGGTCGGCAGCTCCAGCCGGGTGCCGACATCGCGCCAGCGCCAACGCTGCGCGTCGATCGGTTCGTAGAAATAGTCGCTGCCACCGCGGATCGCATTGGCACCTACCAGATAGGCGCGCGCCAGCACGCTCGACGGCGGATCGGTCTCGCCCAGGATCACCGGCTTCCAGCCGCGGATGATGCCGGCCTTCTCGGCACCAATGGCCTCGCGGTCCTCGCCCAGCCATTCGGCGTGATCGATGTCCACGGTGGTGATCACCGACACATCGGCGTCGACGATGTTGACCGCATCCAGACGGCCGCCAAGGCCGACTTCCAGCACGGCCAGATCAAGATCGGCGTCGGCGAACAACTGCAGCGCGGCCAGCGTTCCGTACTCGAAATAGGTCAGCGTCACATCACCGCGCGCGGCCTCGACCGCGTTGAACGCAGCGACCAGTGCGGCGTCATCGGCATCCTGGCCATCGATGCGTACGCGCTCGTTGTAGCGCAGCAGGTGCGGCGAGGTGTACGCACCGACCTTCCAGCCGGCAGCGCGCGCGATGGCTTCGATGAAGGCAACGGTGGACCCCTTGCCGTTGGTACCACCGACCACGATGGTGTGCCTGGCCGGCGTGCCCAGGCCCATCGCGGTGGCCACGGTGCGCACGCGCTCCAGCCCCATGTCGATGCTGGCCGGGTGCTGGCGTTCAATGTAATCCAGCCATTCGGCCAGAGTGGTCGGGGTGTTCTTCACGGCAAGGCTTCCAACAGGTACAGGTGGTTCAGGACAGGAAATTCAGAGTGCGCGGTGCTTGGCTTCACCGAAGAACGGCGTGTGGTGGGCGCAGTCGTTCAGGCGCACCACTTCCAGGCTGTCCAGATCGGTACCTTCAAGCAGGTTGAGGGTGGTCGGTGCCTGACGGAAGGTCCAGAGGCGGGAAATCGGCAGGCCCAGCACCTTGCACAGGATCACCCGGTTGACCGCGTCGTGGGCGACCACCAGCAGCGTGTCGTGTTCGCCAAGGCCTTCCACGGCACGGGCCAGGCCGCGCCAGCTGCGCTCCAGCACCAGGCGCAGCGACTCACCGCCGGGCATCAGCACGGTGTCCGGCTCATTGCGCCAGGCCTGCAGGCGCGACGGATCTTTTTCGTTGATTTCGCTGGCCAGCAGACCTTCCCACTCGCCGTGGGCGATCTCCTGCAGTTCCGGCTCGGTCAGCAGCATGTCGGCGCGTGCGGCGCCAAGGGCCAGCTGCGCGGTGCGCTGGGCGCGCGACAGCGGCGAGGCCACCGCACGGGTGATGTCCACCGACGCCAGGCGGGCGCCAAGCGCCTGCGCCTGGGCCTCACCGATGGGCGAAAGCGGGATGTCGATCTGGCCTTGGTAGCGGCCTTCGGCGTTCCACGGCGTTTCGCCGTGACGGGCAAGCAGGATGCGCATGCGAACAAGGGGTCCTTGGGGGAGGAGTTCCGGCGTATTGTTCACATCCCGTGAAGTACGCCGAACAGGGATCATACCTGTTCGGCAGACCGGGCCGGACGGGGCATGAAAAAACCCCGCGACTGGCGTCGCGGGGTTTCAGGTTTCCTACGGATTCCGCCGGGCATGGCCCGGCGCTACCGGAGGCGGCCAGTAGATCCACGCCATGCGTGGATAGACCGCCAGCGACCGCAGACGGATCATTTGGCCAGATTCAGTTCCTTCAGCAGCTGCGGTGCCGGCGCCACTTCCTGCATGATCCACTGCATGTAGCGGCTGTCGACGGCGATCATGCGGGTCATCACCGGGTCGAACACCCAGTTGGAGCTGACCGATTCCCAGTTGCCGTCGAAGGCCAGGCCGACCAGCTTGCCGTTGGCATCGAGCACCGGCGAACCGGAGTTGCCGCCGGTGATGTCCAGGTTGGACAGGAAGTTCACCGGCACCGAACCAATGCGCTTGTCTTCCAGGCCGCCATAACGCTTGGCCTTGACCGCATCCAGCAGCGCCTTCGGCGAGTCGAACGGATCTTCACCGGTTTCCTTCGCCGCCACGCCTTCCAGGGTGGTGAACGGGGTGTACTTCACGCCGTCCTTGCCATAGCCCATGACGTTGCCGAAGGTGATGCGCAGCGACAGGTTGGCGTCCGGGTAGACGAACTCACCCTGGCTCTTCTTGTAGTCGGCCACGGCCTGCAGGTACAGCGGACGCGCGGTCAGCGATTCGCCTTCGCGGATCTTCTTCTGCTCTTCCTGCTTCAGCAGCGCCGGCATGACCGCCACCGCGTACTGGATGGCCGGATCGGTGCTGGCTTCAAACGCCGCGCGATCGGCCTTGAACCACTTCAGGCGGTTGTCCAGGCTGCCCAGCTCGGTGCCGCCGAGCTTGGTCACCAGCGACTTCACCGCAGTGGCATCGCTGCCGGCCAGCCACGTGTTCAGCACTTCGTTGTCGCGCTGCGCGGCCGGCAGGGCCACGTACTGGTCCAGCCAGTAGGTCTGCAGCTGCTGGTCCATCTTCGCCACGTAGCGGCGATCCATCTGCTTCAGGCTGCCTTCGATGGTGGTCAGGTCACGGTCCTGGTAACCCGCTTCGCGCTCGGCGTCGGGCTTGCTGCGCTCGATCGACAGGCGGTACAGGGTGATTGCCGCGCCAACGGCCGAGGTGTTGTTGAACTGGCCAACGAACAGGTCGCGCTCGCGCGTCGACTTGCTGGTATCCAGGTGCTGCAGCAGCTGCGCGTGCGCAGCCAGCGCCGGCTTGCCCGCAGCGCCCTGCTTCTTCAGCCACGCCAGCACCGCCGCTTCTTCAGCCTGCTTCTGGCCGGCGGCGTCGATGCGCTTGAAGCCTTCCAGCTGGCCCAGGTAGTTCTTGGCCACGTTGTTCATGCTGGCGGCGGTGGCGGCGTACTTCACCTTGACGTCGGCGTCGGCCTTGCCGGCGTCGGCGATCATCTTCAGCACCGCGTTGTAGTGCTTGGCGATGGTCGGGTAGGTGAAGCTGGCGGTTTCATTGAACTCGCCGGCCAGCGCATAGCGGTTGGTGCGGCCCGGGTAGCCGGCCACCATCACGAAGTCGTCGGCGCCCAGCGGCGTATCGGCGAACTTCAGGAAGTGCTTGGGCTGGTACGGCACGTTGTCGGCCGAGAACGCCGCTGGCTTGCCGTCCTTGCCGACGTAGGCACGGTAGAACGAGAAGTCACCGGTGTGGCGCGGCCACATCCAGTTGTCGACGTCGCCGCCGAACTTGCCGACGCTGCCCGGAGGTGCATAGACCAGACGCACGTCCTTGATTTCCAGGTTGCGGAACAGGCGGTAGGTGTTGCCGCCGGAGAACGAGTACAGGCGGCAGCGGAAGCCGGCATCGGCTTCACAGGCGGCGACCTGGGCCTTGTCGAAGGCATCCAGCGCGCGGCTGCGGGCCAGCGGGTCCTTGCCGGCGCCGGCGATGGCCGCCTTGGCCTGGGCGGTGACGTCGGTGATCTGGTCGAGCACGAACACGCGGGCGTTCGGGCCGGCACTCAGTTCATCGCTGAGCTTGGGCGCGTTGAAGCCATCCTTGATCAGGTTCTTCTGCGCGGTCGAATTCAGCTGGATCGCACCGTAGGCACAGTGGTGGTTGGTGACCACCAGGCCCTGCGGGGAGACGAAGCTGGCGGTGCAGCCGCCCAGCGCGACCACCGCGCCCATCGGGTCGCCGGTCAGGTTGGCCAGCTGTTCCGGGGACAGCTTCAAGCCGGCCTTCTGCAGCGGGCCGGCGATTTCCGGCAGCTGCTGCGGCACCCACATGCCTTCAGCGGCATGGGCGACCTGGACCAGCCCAAGGCTGGCGACGACGGAGAATGCAAGCAGGTTCGAGCGCATGGAGCGGCCCCTGGTAGTGGAACCCTCGATTGTAGCCCGCCACCCTGCCCCGCCCCGAACCCCGGAAGTCATGGGCCGGACGCCCCGATGCCCGGCGAGCGCAGCGGCAACGTTCGAAACGCCCGCCTGCGCGCAGCTTTCGTTCCACCAATGCACCCGCAGCGCAACATGGGAAATCCGCGTGGCGCCCTATAATCCGCGCTTTCCCCCTGATGAGTTCCACCCCGATGGCGCAGCAAACGATGAAGGCCCTGGTCAAGCGCGAAGCGGCCAAGGGCATCTGGATGGAAGAGGTTCCGGTGCCGACCCCGGGCCCCAACCAGGTCCTGATCAAGCTGGAAAAGACCGCGATCTGCGGCACCGACCTGCACATCTACCTGTGGGACGAGTGGAGCCAGCGCACGATCAAGCCGGGCCTGACCATCGGCCATGAGTTCGTCGGCCGCATCGCCGAGATCGGCCCGGGCGTGACCGGCTACGAGATCGGCCAGCGCGTGTCGGCCGAAGGCCACATCGTCTGCGGCCACTGCCGCAACTGCCGCGGCGGTCGTCAGCACCTGTGCCCGAACACCGTCGGCATCGGTGTCAACGTCAACGGCGCGTTCGCCGAATACATGGTGATGCCGGCCAGCAACCTGTGGCCGATCCCCGACCAGATCCCGTCCGAACTGGCCGCCTTCTTCGACCCGTACGGCAATGCCGCGCACTGCGCGCTGGAATTCAACGTCATCGGTGAAGACGTGCTGATCACCGGCGCCGGCCCGATCGGCATCATCGCGGCGGGCATCTGCAAGCACATCGGTGCGCGCAACGTGGTGGTGACCGACGTCAACGACTTCCGCCTCAAGCTGGCCGCCGACATGGGCGCCACGCGAGTGGTCAACGTTGCCAACACGTCGCTGAAGGACGTGATGAAGGAACTGCACATGGAGGGCTTCGACGTGGGCCTGGAAATGAGCGGCAATCCGCGCGCGTTCAACGACATGCTCGACTGCATGTACCACGGCGGCAAGATCGCCATGCTCGGCATCATGCCCAAGGGCGCCGGCTGCGACTGGGACAAGATCATCTTCAAGGGCCTGACCGTGCAGGGCATCTACGGCCGCAAGATGTACGAGACCTGGTACAAGATGACGCAGCTGGTGCTGTCCGGTTTCCCGCTCGGCAAGGTGATGACCCACCAGCTGCCGATCGACGACTTCCAGAAGGGCTTCGACCTGATGGAAGAAGGCAAGGCCGGCAAGGTGGTATTGAGCTGGAATTGACCCGGTCCACGGTGTAGCGCCGGGCCATGCCCGGCGTCGCTGGAATTGAAAAAGGCGCCCAATGGGCGCCTTTCTCGTTGGTGTTGCCAGCCAGCGGCCGGCACTATCGGTAACGCCTGCGGCGTTACTTTCCGACGGCGACGCTCAGCATCACCCGGCTGTGCGCCAGCTTGCCGGAGTTGTCGCGGCCGTTGCCGTCGGTGCCGTAGTAGCCCAGGCCAACGTTGAACAGGCCGAACTGGCGGGCAACGCCGACGTTCCAGTCGGTGTAGTCCTTGGCGATGCCGTCCTCGAAGGTGCTGCGGCCGACGTTGGCGTTGAGCGTGAACTCCTTCGGCAGGCCCCAGCTGCCACCCAGGCCGAAGTACCAGCCATCGGTGCTGCTGTTCCACACGTCGTTGCTGTAGGCCACCGTCAGCTTGTAGGTGTCGTCCAGCGTGGTGGTGGTGATCAGCTCGTTGTAGTTCTGGTGGCTGGACTTGAGGTAGGTATAACGGTTCAACAGCACGTCGAAGTTGACGCGCTCGGTCACGTCCACGCCGTAGCCGATCAGGTAGTCGACCTCGGTCTTCGGATCGCCTGCGCCGAAGTCGACGCCCGAGCCCCAGACGCCGGCATACAGGCCGACCGGGCTGGTGTAGGTGAAGCCGGCCTGCAGGGTCGGATCCTCATCGGTCTGCGACACACCACGGAACAGGTAGTCCGAGACGGCGGTGACGTTCCAGCTGTACGGAGATTCGTTGTCCTGGGCGCTGGCGGCGAACGGCGCGAGGGTCAGGGCGGCGGCAATGGCGAGGCAGGCACGGGCGTGCTTCATGGGCGTCTCCGGTGGGGTCGGTGGCGTGGAAGGCGGGATCTGCAGCGGGCGCAGCGACCGGAGCCAGACAGGCCCGGTTCACGAATTTTTAACCCGTTTGCTATTGCGATGCAACATGTGCCGGCCATGGCGGTGCCCCAACCGGCCCGGTCCGCAGCCGTCGATGCCCGGTAGAATCAGTGGTTTCCCGTGCTGAGCCGTGCCCACGCCATGACCGACTCCTCCGCCCTGACCCGCCACTATGCTGAGGAACTGGACGCCATCCGCGCCCAGGGCCTGTTCAAGTCCGAGCGCATCATCACCAGCCCGCAGTCCGCCGAGATCACCCTCGAAGACGGCCGCACGGTGCTGAATTTCTGCGCCAACAACTACCTTGGCCTGGCCGACCATCCGGAGCTGATCCAGGCCGCGAAGGACGCGCTGGACAGCCATGGTTTCGGCATGGCCTCGGTGCGCTTCATCTGCGGCACCCAGGACCTGCACAAGCAGCTGGAAGCACAGATCGCCGGCTTCTTCGGCAAGCAGGACACCATCCTGTACGCGGCGTGCTTCGACGCCAACGGCGGCCTGTTCGAGCCGCTGCTCGGCGAGAACGACGCGATCATCTCCGATGCGCTGAACCATGCTTCGATCATCGACGGTGTGCGCCTGTGCAAGGCCAAGCGCTTCCGCTACGCCAACTGCGACATGGCCGACCTGGAAGCGCAGCTGCAGGCCGCCGATGCGGCTGGCTGCAAGACCAAGCTGATCACCACCGACGGCGTGTTCTCGATGGACGGTTTCATCGCGCCGCTGGACGAGATCACCGCACTGGCGAAGAAGTACAACGCGCTGGTGCACATCGACGAATGCCATGCCACCGGCTTCCTCGGCGCGACGGGCCGCGGCTCGGCCGAGGTCAAGGGCGTGCTGGAGAAGATCGACATCATCACCGGCACCCTGGGCAAGGCCATGGGCGGCGCACTGGGTGGCTTCACCTGCGCCAGCGCGGAAGTGATCGAGCTGCTGCGCCAGCGCTCGCGCCCGTACCTGTTCTCCAACTCGCTGCCGCCGCACGTGGTTGCCGCCGGCATCAAGGCGTTCGAGATGCTGGCCGCAGCCGATGACCTGCGCAGCACCCTGGCCGAGAACACCACCTACTTCCGCGAGAAGATGACCGCTGCCGGCTTCGACGTGAAGCCCGGCGTGCACCCGATCAGCCCGGTGATGCTGTACGACGCACCGCTGGCGCAGAAGTTCGCCGAGCGCCTGCTCGAAGAAGGCATCTACGCGATCGGCTTCTTCTTCCCGGTGGTACCCAAGGGCCAGGCGCGCATCCGCACCCAGATCAGCGCCGCGCACAGCCGTGAGCATCTGGACCGCGCGATCGATGCGTTCACCCGCATCGGCGTCGAGCTGGGCGTGATCAAGGGCTGATCACCGGCGGGGTCGGATCCCTTTCCTGCGGAAAGGGCTCTGACCCTTCAGGCCAAAGCGTGCCGACCAAGGTCGGCATCTACCCGGCGCTATTTCTTCTTTTTCTTCTTGTCCTTGGGCTCGTCCTTGCTGGCAACCACCACCGGCTTGGCAGCAGCATCCTGCCCATTGCCCTTGGCCACGCGGATGCCATTGGCCTTCATCCAGGCATCGAACTGGTCGGCGGTCATCTTCTGGTCGCCGTTGCTCATCATGAAGCGATAGCTGCCGCGGCCATCCAGTTCCGGGGTCTTCACTTCAACCACCGGGGTCTCGGCCGGGCGATCGGCCTTGGCCGTCTTCTTGTGGCCGCCACACGCGGTCAACAGCACGATCGGCAACAACAGGCTGGCGCAGCGCAGGGTTTGCTTGAGGGTCGGGTGATACATGGGCAGGCTCCGTTCTGGACATTCGACTACCAGGCGCCCCCTACGCCTGGAACGGTGGCCGGCAACTGCCGGCCGTGGGCATCACTCAGCCCGGTGCAGCGGCCCCCAGCCGCTGCTGGTCGCTGACCTCCAGCGCCCGCCACTGGCCCTTGCCGAGATCGCCGAGCGTGAGCTCTCCGATCGCAACCCGGACCAGGCGCAGCACCTGCAGGTCGAAGGCCGCCAGCAGGCGACGGATATGGCGGTTGCGACCCTCGTCGAGGACCACCTCCAACCAGGCGGTCTTGTCGCCGCTGCGCAGCACGCGCACGGCCAGGGCGAGGAGGAATTCCCCCTCGTCTTCGACACCGGCGCGCAGCGCGGCCAGGGTGTCGTCATCGGGCAGGCGATCGACCTGCACGTGGTAGGTCTTCTGCGGGCCGGTCTCCGGATCGGTCAGACGCGCGGCCCACTGCGGATCGTTGCTGAACAGCAACAGGCCTTCACTGGCCTTGTCCAGGCGACCGACCGGCGCGATCCACGGCAGGCCGGCGCCATCGAAGCAGCGGTACACGGTGTCGCGGCCACGCTCGTCCTGCACGGTGGTGACCACCCCGCGCGGCTTGTTGAGCATCAGGTACAGGCGTTGTGGTGCGCCCATCGGCTGGCCGTCGACCTCGATCGGCGGCGCCGGGCTGGCAATCGGGAATTCCGGATCACGGACGATGCGCCCGGCGACACGAACGCGGCCATCGGCGATCCAGCGCGCGGCCTCGCTGCGCGAGCACACGCCGGCCTTGGACAGCACGCGCGCCAGGCCATGGCGCACACCAGCGGAAACCGCAGCAGGATTCGCACGCCCACGCGCAGCGTGGGAGCGGGCAGCGGGGGCAGCAGGTGGGCGGCGCGTGCGCAAGCCTCTGCTCCCCGCCGCGCTTACTTCTTGTCGACCGGCTTGGTCTCAGCCGGTACTTCGGCTGCGGCCGGGGTGGCTGCCGGAACCGGACGCGCCTTGACCACACGCACGCCGCGCGCCTTCATCCAGGCGTCGAACTCTTCGGCGGTCATGCGCTTGCCGTTCTGGCTCATGTCGAAGCGCCACGGCGTGTTGTCGAACTCGGTCTGCGGCTTGTACGCGGCCGGATCATTCGGCTTCACCGCCGGCGCACTCGGAATCGCCTTGGCGATGTTCTGGCAGCCATCGATGCGCAACCGCTGCAGCACCTGGTCCAGCGACTGGGACGGATCGTAGCTGCTGCCCAGCACGCCGCTGGCCATGCCCAGCTGGCTGCTGCGGATGTACAGCTCGTCGGCCACCGGGGCGACGGCCGTGGCCGGCAACGGCAGCGGCGAAGCGCTGGTGTTGACCGAGCAATCGACCGCAGCGTGAGCAGCAGGAACCAGGGCCAGCGCCAGAACGGCAGCCGATGCAGAGCGCAGCATGAGGGCATCCACGAAAGGAAGTGACGCGGCGAGTTTAGCAATGCCGCGTCATCTTTCAAGCGCCACTTTCAATGAATACGGCAACTCATTGGTTTCATGGGCAAATCGCCGACGAACGGTCGCCACTGAAACGCTGATTCATCATTCCGGGCCGCACAAACAACAAGACCCGGCCGAAGCCGGGTCCTGCTGTGTCTTACTGGCAGAGCGTCAGAACTTAGTTCTGGACGTTCAGCTCGGTACGACGGTTCTTGGCGCGACCTTCCGGATTGTCCGAACCATCCGGGTTGGTGTTCGGCGCAATCGGACGGCTCTCGCCGTAGCCGATCGGACCGGCCAGACGGCCAGCGTCGACGCCGTTCTTGGTCAGGTAGTTGTACACCGCGGTGGCGCGGCGCTCCGACAGCTTCTGGTTGTAAGCGTCGGTACCCTTCGAGTCGGTGTGACCGGCGACTTCAACGCGCAGATCCGGGTAACGCTTCAGGATCTCGGTGGCTTCGCTCAGGATGGCCACAGCGTCCGGACGCAGGTTCGACTTGTCGAAGTCGAAGTTCACGCCCTTCAGGTCGATCGAGACCGGCACCGGGCAACCGTCCGGACCGATGGTCTGACCCGGCTGCGAGTTCGGGCACTTGTCGTCGCAGTTGTTGACGCCGTCACCGTCGTCATCCAGGTCGGCGCAGCTCGGGGCAACCGGAGCCGGAGCCGGAGCAGCAGCCACCGGGGCCGGGCCCAGCGGGATCACGACGCCGACCGAAGCCAGCACGTCGCCGAACCAGCTTTCGTCGCGCGCGGCGATGCTCTGGTCGTCGAAGTCAGCGCGGTAGGCCACTTCGGCGCGGACAGCAACGCGCTTGTCGAAGGTGGTCTGCAGGCCGACGCCCAGCTTGGCAGCCAGGTTGCCGTCCTTGCGCTCACGCGGACCATTGTTGTTCAGAGCCGGATACTCTTCTTCCGACTTCTGGTAGCCCAGGCCGCCCACGATGTAGGGGTTCCAGCCGCGGCCTTCCTTGATGAAGTGGCGACGCAGATCGAACGACACGCCGTACTGCGACCAGTTCTGATCCTGGTTGGCGTCGAAGTTCGGGTTCTGATAGTTCAGCTCACCATCCAGCGACCAGTTCGGGCTGATGAACTTGCCCAGACCCAGGGTCACGAACGGAGCGTCGTTGGTCAGACGGTCGTTATCCTGGAAGTTGAAGCCGGCCGAACCGGTCAGGTACCAGCGGTCATCGAACTCCTGCGCCGACGCAGCCTGGGCGAAAGCCAGACCGCCCAGCAGCGCGGCAGTAAGGATCTTCTTGTTCATTGAGTACAGCTCCTATTTCGGGGGTATGAAACCGGTAGAGGCATGGGCCAGCACTACTGCGTCGATGTTCAGACAGCCGATTCAGCACGCCACCGCCGCGAACATTATGCTCAGGCGGGTGAAGGTCATGTTAACAGTCCCGTAACATGTGAAGCGTCGTGCACGACCGGCTACCGGCCCGACGTTGAAACCCTATACAGGATGATGAAAATCCGCAAGACCCACATACCACAAGGGTTTGGAAGGGTTTAAGGGCCAGATGCGACAGTTTTGGCTCTGCTTTATCGGAAAGCGGTTCAGCGCGCGCCCATCGAGGTGAGGAACCTTATGATGCAGACAGGAACCGAGCTGGAGCCGCAATGAAAGCCGTCGCCCTGTGCCGTGAATCCGCCCCTGCCCTGCGCGATCTGGTGCTGCCACCACCGCAGCCGCCGCGGGGCCGTGATCTTTTGATCCGAGTCGAAGCACTTTCCGTCAATCCCGTGGATGGCAAGCTGCGTGCAGGTACGTCAGCCGCGTCGCTGGACACTCCGCGCATTCTCGGCTGGGACGCCGCTGGCGTGGTCGAAGCCATGGGCGAGGAGGCCAGCCTGTTCGCCTCCGGTGACGAGGTCTACTACGCCGGAGATGTCACCCGCCCTGGCTGCAATGCGCAGTATCAGCTGGTGGATGAGCGACTGGTGGCGCGCAAACCGACCACCCTCGACTTCGCCGAAGCGGCCGCGCTGCCGCTGACCACCCTGACCGCCTGGGAACTGCTGTTCCAGCGCATGCCCCTGCAGCTTGATGACCGCCGCCACGCCGGCCAGCGCCTGTTGGTGATCGGTGGTGCCGGCGGCGTCGGCTCGATGGCGATCCAGCTGGCCCACCACGCAGGATTCGAGGTGATTGCCACCGCCTCGCGTGAAGCCTCGATCGACTGGTGCCGGCGGATGGGCGCCCAGCATGTCATCGACCATCGCCAGCCCCTGCTGCCGCAGCTGCAGGCGCTCGGCATCGACCACGTGCAGGTGGCACTGAACCTGGCCGATACCGATCACTACTGGGACGAACTGGGCGAGCTGCTGGCACCACAGGGACATGTCGGCCTGATCGTCGAACCGCGCGGCCCGCTGCGCATCGGCGATCCCTACAAAGCCAAGTGCATCGGCATCCATTGGGAATTCATGTTCGCCCGTGCGCGCTTTGCCACCGCCGACCGCATCGAGCAGCACCGCATCCTCAACCGCGCCGCCAGCATGATCGATGCAGGCCAGTTGCGCGGCACGCTGAGCGAAGTGCTGGGGCCGATCAATGCAGCCAACCTGGAAGCCGCCCACCAGCGCCTGGCCAGCGGCCGCACCATCGGCAAGCTGGCGCTGGCCGGCTGGGACGACTGATTCACGATCCCCAGCCTGTCGCGGTGGATTGGCCGACATCTGTATCTATTGAACAGCCCATTTCGGGGATAGGGTGGAAACAGATTCCCCTGCCCTGAGCCTGTCATGCCCACCGCCCTGCCCCTGCGCCTGCTGCAACTGATCATCGGCCTGTTCCTCTATGGCTTCGGCGCCTCGTTGATGATCCGCGCCGCGATCGGTGTCGCGCCGTGGGATGTGCTGTCGCAGGGCATTGCGGCACAGACCCCGTTGTCGTTCGGCCTGGCCACCAACGTGATCGGCGCGCTGGTACTGCTGCTGTGGTGGCCGCTGCGACAGAAGCCCGGCGTCGGCACCGTGCTCAACGTGATGCTGATCGGCCCCTCGGCCCAGTTCGGGCTGTGGCTGCTGCCCCCGGCCGTCGGCCTCGGCTGGCAGGTGGCGATGTTCTGCGCCGGCATGCTGCTGGTGGCGCTGGCCACCGGCCTGTACATCGGCGCGAAGCTGGGCCCCGGGCCGCGCGATGGCCTGATGACCGGCCTGCACGCGCGCACCGGCTGGCCGATCTGGAAGGTGCGGAGCCTGATTGAAGGCAGCGTGCTGCTGCTGGGCTGGTGGCTGGGTGGCAACGTCGGCGTCGGCACGCTCGCCTTCGCCCTGCTGATCGGGCCGCTGTGCGGGATCACCCTCGGCTGGTTCGGGATCGGCCGGCCGGCGGTCGGTAGCGCCGGGCCACGCCCGGCGAGCGCGCAGCGCGGCCACGGGTAGTCGCGTCGCCGGGCAGGGACCGGCGCTACCCATCTGCCAGCCCTTGCCCCCGGCGCCGTTTCGCGGCACCCTTCGCGCTTCCGTACGCAAGCGTATCGACATGTCGCCAGCCAACGAAAGCACCTACCCCCACCTGTTCGCCCCGCTGGACCTGGGCTTCACCCAGCTGCGCAACCGGGTGCTGATGGGCTCGATGCACACCGGCCTGGAAGACCGCGCACGCGACTTCCCGCGCCTGGCCGCCTACTTCGCCGAGCGTGCCGAAGGCGGTGTCGGCCTGATCGTCACCGGCGGCTTCGCACCGAACGTGGTGGGCTGGCTCAAGCCGTTCGGCGGCAAGCTGTCCTGGCCCTGGGAAGTGCGCCCGCATCGGCAGCTGACCGCCGCCGCGCACCAGCACGGCGCGAAGATCTGCCTGCAGCTGCTGCATGCCGGGCGCTATGCCTATCACCCGCTGTCGGTGGCGCCGTCGAAGCTGAAGGCGCCGATCAATCCGTTCACCCCGCGCGCCTTGTCGGCCAGTGGCGTCGAGCGGCACATCGCCGACTACGCACGCAGCGCGAAGCTGGCCCGCGAGGCCGGCTACGACGGCGTGGAAGTGATGGGCTCGGAGGGCTACCTCATCAACGAGTTCATCGCCCCGCGCACCAACAAGCGCAACGACCGCTGGGGCGGTGATGCCGCACAGCGCATGCGCTTCGCGGTGGAGATCGTGCGTCGCATCCGCGAAGCCTGCGGCCCGGATTTCATCATCATCTACCGCCTGTCGCTGGTCGACCTGGTTGAAGACGGCAGCAACTGGGAAGAGATCGTGCAGCAGGCCCAGGCCATCGAGGCCGCCGGTGCGACGATCCTCAATTCCGGCATCGGCTGGCATGAAGCGCGCATTCCGACCATTGCCACATCGGTACCGCGTGGCGCGTTCGCCGCAGTCACCGCCAAGCTCAAGCCACACGTGACGTTGCCGCTGGTGGCGACCAACCGCATCAACATGCCCGAGGTGGCCGAACGCATCCTCGCCGAGGGTGGGGCCGACATGGTGTCGCTGGCACGTCCGCTGCTGGCCGATCCGCAGTGGCCGAACAAGGCCCGCGCCGGCCGTGCCGAGGCCATCAATACGTGCATCGCCTGCAACCAGGCCTGCCTGGACCACGTGTTCGAGAACAAGCTGGCCAGTTGCCTGGTCAACCCGCGCGCCGCACACGAGACCGAGTTGGTCTATACCCCGACCACCGCACCGAAGCGGGTGGCCGTGGTCGGCGCAGGGCCGGCCGGTCTGGCCTGCGCCACGGTCGCTGCCGAACGCGGCCACCAGGTCACCCTGTTCGACGCCAGCGAGGAGATCGGTGGCCAGTTCAACGTGGCCAAGCGCATTCCCGGCAAGGAAGAATTCCACGAGACCCTGCGCTACTTCCGCCACAAGCTGGCCGAGACCGGCGTGCAGCTGCGCCTGGGCACCCGTGCCGACGCGGCCAGCCTGGCCGGTTTCGACGAGGTCGTGCTGGCCACCGGCATCGTGCCGCGCAAGGTCGACTTCCCCGGTGCCGACCACGCCAAGGTGGTCAACTACCTGGACGTGCTGCTGGGCCGGGTCGAGGTCGGTGCCAGCGCCGCCATCATCGGCGCCGGCGGCATCGGCTTCGATGTCGGCGAGTTCCTTGCCCACGACGGCCCTTCGCCGTCGCTGGACCCGCAGCGCTGGATGGCCGAATGGGGCGTGGATGCCAGCTTCGAGGCCCGCGGCGCACTGGCCCGACCCGCCGTGGAGGCATCGCCGCGCAGGCTGTGGCTGCTGCAGCGCAGCGCCGGCAAGCCCGGTGCGCGCTTGGGCAAGACCACCGGCTGGATCCACCGCGCCACGCTGAAGGCCAAGGGCGTGCGCATGCTGGGTGGTGTCGAGTACCTGGGAGTGGACGATGCAGGCCTGCGCATCCGCGTCGATGGCAGCGAACAACTGCTGCCGGTCGACCACGTGGTGATCTGTGCCGGGCAGGAACCGCAGCGCGCGCTGCAGGTCGAACTGCAGGCAGCCGGCATCGCCGCACAGCTGATCGGCGGCGCCGATGTGGCCGCCGAACTCGATGCAAAACGCGCCATCGATCAGGGCAGCCGGGTCGCCGCCGCGCTCTGATCAACACCTGAATGGGGGCCGGAATGTGATTTCCGTCACCGGCCCCAAGCTGAATGTCAAGCCGGACGATTCAGGATGCGTTCGGCAATGCCCCCCTACCTTGCGCCATCTTTCCGCTCACCAGCCAGTTTCCGGTGAGCCGGTGCGGACCCCGCCGATCGATCCACGATCGTGTTCTTGGGGCCGCCCACGGGGCAGCCCCGATGGCCGCCTCCCCATGACGCCAAGTCGTACCCCGCCTCCAGCAGCCTGCGCTGCCGGAACCGCCAGGTGCGTCCCACACGGAGCAAGGAGTTATATGAAACTGGCCTGGATTCTCTGGCTGTCGCAGTTGTTGCCGCAGCCGGCCGCTGATTCATTGTGTTTGAGCACCACCGTCTACCTGGAAGCCCGCGACCAGACCCTGCGTGGCCAGCAGGCCGTGGCCGAGGTCGCCCTGCGCCGCCTCGACAGCGGGCTCTGGGGCGACTCGATGTGCCAGGTGGTGACCGCGCGCAAGCAGTTCGCCCCCACCATCGTCTCCCCCGGCACCCAGCTGGGCAACGATGCCGCGTGGAGTGAAGCGATGGACGTCGCCTTCGACGCCGAGCGCAACTGGGCACTGCCGGCCGGCGAGCGCCGCGAGATCGTGCCCGGTGCCAGCCACTTCGCTGCGCTGGCCATTGCCAGCCCGAACTGGCGCAATGCCTACCAGGTGGCCACCATCGGCGATCACACCTTCTACAAGGTGCAGAACCTCAAGCCCCGGCAGTCGTAACGATCCGTTGCCGGCGGCGGCGTTGCCGCACGCCGGTGGGCTCTGGGATAGTGGTGGATTCCCGCCACACCCCGCCTGGAGTTCCCATGAAGCTGTACAGCAAGCCCGGTGCCTGTTCCACCGCCGACCACATCGCCCTGCAGTGGACCGGCCAGCCGTTCGAGGTCGAACTGCTGAACAAGGACACCCTGAAGGGTCCGGAATTCCTCAAGATCAATCCGGCCGGCGCCGTGCCGGCGCTCGTCGATGGCGACTTCGTGCTGCTGCAGAACGCGGCGATCATGGGCTACATCGCCGACAGCTACCCGCAGGCCGGTCTCGGCGGCGATGGCAGCCCGCGCCAGCGCGCTGAAGCCACCCGCTGGCTGGCCTTCGTCAACTCCGACGTGCACCCGGCGTTCTCGCCGCTGTTCTCGCCAGGCAAGTTCATCGCCGACGAAGGGCAGTACGACGCGATCCGCGCCGCTGCACACAAGCGCCTGCGCGCGCTGTTCGAGACCGCCGACAAGCAGCTGGCCGACAAGCCGTGGCTGGCAGGCTTCCGCAGCTTCGCCGATCCCTACTTCTACATCACCCTGCGCTGGGCGGCCGGCACCAAGGTCGACCTGTCGGGCCTGGACAACCTGGCCGCCTACAAGGCGCGCATGGACGCCGATGCGGGCGTGCAGGCAGCCCTGAAGGCCGAAGGCCTGGCCTGATGTAACCGGGGTCGGACCGGTTCGCATCGCGAACGGCTCCGACCCCAACGGTCCGGGAGGCGGGGTCGGATCCATCTGCGCAGCAGGCGGCTCTGACCCCATCGGCTCCATCGGCGCGATCAGCCGATTTCGCGGATCACTTCGCCCTTCGCATCGCGCAGGAACGTTGGCACCACCTCAACCTGCAACGTGCTCGACACCGTGTAGGTTCCGCGCTGCGGCCTCACCTGATGCCAGGCCTGCAACGCCGCGTCGTCCAGTGCCCAGCGCACGTTGTCGCCCTCGACCGTGGCGGCGCCATCGGTGGCAGGCATGAACTCCCATTGCCGTTCGCGGCTGACCAGCGTCAGTGCCTTGCCGTGGCGCAGGCGCAGTGGCAGCAGTTCACCCACGCTGCCGACCTGCCCTGCCCCCAGCACCAGCGTGGTGATGCCCGCCGTCTGCCGCCAGTCCAGCGTCTCGATGAACAACATGCCGGTACTGGATCCCTCACGCTCGCTGCCGGCCTGCACCCGCGCGGCCAGCGCCGGATCGTCCAGCAGGTTGCCGCGATGCAGGTCGGTGATCCACAGCGGCATCGCTTCCTCAAGCACCTGCAGCACGCCGCGCGTGGACCAGCGCTTGATCGCGTCCATTTCCCCGTCGGTCAGCCCGACCACCTGCAGGAACTGCAGCTGTCCATTGGCGGTCTCGCGCGCGGGCAGCTGCGGATCGGCGACGAACGCCAGATGGCAAAGACGGGTGTCGGTCTCCAGCGCGATCGGGCCGTTGGCGTTGAGGTGATGCCCATCCTCGAACACATTGCCGCTGCTGAACACATAGCGCGCCAGATTCTGCAGCAGGTTCATCGGCCACGCCGGCGGCGTGCTCTCCGCATGCTCGCCCTTGTCCGCAGCCAGGCGAAACGTCAGCTCAAAGCCGTAGCCACTGGTGGCCGCATCGCTGCTCTCTTTTGCATACAGTTCGGACAGACCGTAGGTGACGTAATGCCAATGCGGAACTGGTGCTTGCACCCAGTACACGCTGATGCCGTCGAGCGGATCCTGGCCACCCAGCGTGTACGGCAGCGCGGTACCGAAGTGACGCGGTTCCTGGCCGGCGTACAGCGGCGCCAGCGCGGCATTGATCGCATCCCAACCGGGGGTGTCGGTGTCCTCCTGCATGCGGGGCTCCTGGGCGGAAAAAGAGCGGACCACTTTACCCCGTGCGTCAGCCGGGCACGACCTCGGCGGTGACCGCTGCCAGCGACACCTGGACCTCCTGCCACCAGCGCTGGGCCAGCGCCGGGCTGCGCGCCTTGCCGATCGCGGTGATCATTTCCGGGCACAGCCGCTCCAGGGTGACTGCGTCGGTGCAGCGCTCGATCTTCAACTGCATGAAGTAGCCTTTCAGGCCGAGATGGCGGCGCACGGCATCGCTCATCGCGTCGTACAGGTGCTGGTACAGCGCCGGATCCTGCTCGCGGCCGCTGCAGAGTCCGCGCTGCGGGGCAGGCTCGGCCCTGCCGCCGACCACTTCGATCAGGCCGAGTGCGGCCAATTGCTCCAGCGCATCCTGCGGTGCGCGCAGTCCTTCGAACAACCCGCGCAGTTCGCTTTCATCGCGCTGACCGTCCACCATCAACAGGATCGAGCGCAGTGCCGCCGGCAGGCGCCGGGCACGGTCTTCGATCTCCTGGCGGCCAGCGGCCGTCTTGGCATGCAGCAGTGCCATAGCTCCCCCTTCCGTCGATGCGATACGCATGCGTGCCGTTGCGGGCACGCTCCCCGGGGCGAGCTTAGCGCACCGGTGGCGGCGAGGAAGCTGCGCTGCAGCACCACTGGATCTCTGTAGCGCCGAGCCCATGCCCGGCTGAGTGTGCCTGACCCGGGCAGCCGAGCATGGGCTCGGCGCTACAGGACCGGGTCAACGGCCCAGCGCGCGGCGAATCTCTTCCAGCGCACCCGGGTCGTCCAGCGTCGACAGATCGCCCGGATCGCGCTGCTCGGCCAATGCCTGCAGCGAACGCCGCAGCAGCTTGCCCGAACGGGTCTTGGGCAGGGCGTTGACCACGTGCACGTGCGCCGGCCGCGCCACCGCGCCCAGCGACGCGGTCACCGTGGCCATCATCTCGGCCACCACCGCCGCCGGGTCTTCGCCATCAAGGCCCTGCTTGAGCGTCACGAACACCAGCGGCACCTGCCCCTTCAGTTCGTCCTTCACTCCGATCACCGCGGCCTCGGCCACGCGCGGGTGACTGGAGATTGCCTCTTCGATCTCACGCGTGCCCAGGCGATGGCCAGCCACGTTGATCACATCGTCGGTGCGGCCCAGGATGAAGGTATAGCCATCGTCATCGCGGATGGCCCAGTCCAGCGAGCTGTACAGCAGTTCCTTGAAGTGGCTGAAGTAGCTCTGCAGGAAGCGGCTGTCGTCATTCCAGACCGTGCTCATGCAGCCCGGCGGCAACGGCGGCGTCATCACCAGCACACCCTTCTGCCCGGCCGCCACTTCTTCACCGGTGTTCTCGTCGATCACCTTCATCCGATAGCCGAGATTGGGGAAACCCGGCGAGCCGAAACGCACCGGTTTCATGTCCAGGCCTGGCAGCAGTGTCAGCGCCGGCCAGCCGGTTTCGGTCTGCCAGTAGTTGTCGATGATCGGCTTGCCCAGCGCGTCGCTGATCCAGTGCGCGGTCGGCTCGTCCAGCGGCTCGCCGGCCAGGAACAGATACTTCAACGCATCCAGGTCGTGCCGATGGATGAAATCGGCATCGTGCTTCTTCAGCACGCGGATCGCCGTCGGCGAAGAGAACATCGTGCGTACGTTGTACTGCTCGCACAGCGCCCACCAGATGCCCGGATCGGGGTTGGTCGGCAACCCTTCGTACAGCAGCGAGGTGCAGCCGCCGATCAGCGGGCCATATACGTTGTAGGAATGGCCCACGGCCCAGCCGACGTCGGAGGTGGAGAACATCACCTGCCCCGGCTTGCAGTCGAACACGGTCTGCATCGACTGCGCCATCGCCACCGCATAGCCACCGACATCGCGCTGCACGCCCTTCGGCTTGCCGGTGGTGCCGGAGGTGTACAGAAGGTAGCTGGGCTCGCTCGACTCCAGCCATTGCACCGGCACATCGGTCTGCCCGATCTGCGCACGCAGGCTGGCGTACTCGACATCACGCCCTTCGATGCGGGGCTCGGCCGGATCCAGCCCGCGCGACACGATCAGCACATGCGGCGGCGGATGGCTGGCTTCGGCGCAGGCAGCATCGACCATCGCCTTGTACGGAATGAGCTTGCCGCCACGCATGCCGGCATCGGCGGCGATCAGCAGCTTCGGCTTGGCATCGTCGATGCGCAGCGCGAGGTTGTGTGCGGCGAAGCCACCGAACACCACCGAGTGCACCGCACCGATACGTGCACAGGCAAGCATGGCGAACACGGCCTCGGCCATGTTCGGCATGTAGATCACCACGCGGTCGCCGTGGCCGACACCAAGGTGTTTCAGCACGGCGGCGAAGTCGTTCACTTCGCGATACAGCTGGCGATAGGTGACTTCGCGGGTGCTGTTGGTTTCGGTGGAGATGGCGACCAGTGCGAGCTGGTCCGGGCGGTCGGCCAGATGCCGGTCGACGGCGTTGTAGCAGAGATTGGTTTCGCCACCGACGAACCAGCGCCGGAACGGCGGGTTGCTGTAGTCGAGCACCTGTTGCGGCGGTTTGTGCCAATGGATGCGCTTGGCTTCCTCGCCCCAGAATGCCTCCGGCTCGTCGATCGAACGGCGGTAGGTTTCCTCGTAGTTCATGACGCAGCCCTCCCAGACAAAGTCATGGCTTCGAGCATAGTCCGGCGTTGGCGCGCGGGCCGCCCTACCTTGGTAGGGGGTGGGGTTTTCTGCAGGGCTTGCAGCCCTGCACCCGCAGAATCAACGTCAACGTCAACGTCAAAAGCTGGGCTACTGAGGGATGGCGGGGCGGGTCCGGTTGCGGGGGACGCCGTGAATACGTCCCTGTAGGCTCGGTCGCGCCATCCATGGCGCTCACGCCCCCGCAACCGGACCCACCCCGCCTCCGACAATTTCCCGCGGCTGTTGGGCTGCTGTTGGTAGCTGTCGACCTTGGTCGACACGTAGATCCACGCCATGCGTGGATGCTCCTCGTTCACTTATCGAAATATTCGATTTCGATGGATTTGATCCACGCAAAGCGTGGACAGACCATCCGTCACCGGAGATCTGTCGAAGGCGGGGCGGTGTGGGTTGGCAGGACCGTTGGCGCCATGGATGGCGCCAACGAGCCCCCATGGATGGGTTTACGGCGTGTCCTGCCAACCCACACCGGCCCGCCCAACAAGCAGAAAACCAGAGCTGCCTTGGCCTTTGACGTTGCTTCGGTTCGCAGCAGGTGCAGGGCGCAGCCCTGCCGATACACCTACTCTCTAGAACGGAGTCGCAGACTCGAACGCGAGCGCTTCGCCCGTCACCGGATGGGTGAACTGCAGCTTCCGCGCATGCAGGTGCACGCGCTGCGCCGCGTCCGCGCCGTACAGCACGTCGCCGACGATGGGATGACCGAGGCTGGCCATGTGCAGGCGCAACTGGTGGCTGCGGCCGGTGACCGGCTCCAGTTCAACACGCGTGCGTTGCGCCGCGACGTCACGCGCCAGCACGCGCCATCGGGTCAGTGCCGGCTTGCCGCGTTCGTGGTCGACCATCTGCCGCGGCCGGTTCGGCCAGTCGACGATCAGCGGCAGGTCCACTTCACCCGCATCACCTTCAAGCAGCCCCTGCACGATGGCTTCGTAGCGCTTGCCCACCTCGCGCTTCTCGAACTGCATCGACAGCGCCACCTGCATGTCCTTGCCGCGCGCGTGCAGCAGCAGGCCGGAGGTGACCTGGTCCAGGCGATGCACGGTCAGCGCATCGGCATACACGGCCTGCAACCGCGCGACCACGCAGTCCTGGTTCTCCGCCGAGCGGCCGGGCACGGACAGCAGGCCGGCAGGCTTCTCAGCCACCAGCAGCGCCTCGTCGATGTAATGCAGATGGATCATCGGTTTCCTTGCCCCTCAAACGAAAACGGGGAAGCCGAAGCTTCCCCGTTTTCTGCGTACCGACCAACGGTCGGTACCTACCTCGCTGGAAAAGCACCAACAACGGTTGGTACCTACCGTGATGGAAGACGTGCCGGCAAGCTGCCGGCACCGACCGCATCAGCCCAGCAGGTGGGCGACGCCGGCGCGCTCTTCTTCCAGTTCGGCCAGGGTCTTGTCGATGTACTTCTGGCTGAAGTCGTCGACCGGCAGATCCTTGACCAGGGTGTACTCGCCGTTCTCGGTGGTGACCGCAAAGCCGAAGATCACGCCTTCCGGGATGCCGTAGGAACCGTCGGACGGCACGCCCATGGTGACCCACTTGCCGTTGCTGCCCAGCACCCAGTCGCGCACGTGGTCGATCGCTGCGTTGGCGGCCGAAGCAGCCGAGGACGAGCCACGGGCTTCGATGATCGCCGCGCCGCGCTTGCCGACGGTCGGGATGAAGGTGTTGGCGTTCCACTCCTGGTCGTTGATCGCATCGGCGATCGACGCACCATCGGCGGTGGCGAAACGGTAGTCCGGGTACATGGTCGGGCTGTGGTTGCCCCACACCACCAGCTTCTCCATGCCGGCGACCGGCTTGCCGAGCTTGGTCGACAGCTGGCTCAGCGCACGGTTGTGGTCCAGGCGCAGCATGGCGGTGAAGTTGCGCGGGTTCAGGTCCGGCGCCGACTTCATGGCGATGTAGGCGTTGGTGTTGGCCGGGTTGCCGACCACCAGCACCTTCACGTCACGCTTGGCGACCTTGTTCAGCGCCGCGCCCTGGGCGGTGAAGATCTTTGCGTTTTCCAGCAGCAGATCCTTGCGCTCCATGCCCGGGCCGCGCGGACGCGCGCCGACCAGCAGGGCGATGTCGGCGTCCTTGAAGGCGACTTCAGCGTCGTCGGTGCCGACCATGCCGGCCAGCAGCGGGAACGCGCAGTCTTCCAGTTCCATCATCACGCCCTTCAGGGCGGCCTGGGCCTTGTCGACCGGCAGCTCCAGCAGCTGCAGGATGACCGGCTGGTCCTTGCCCAGCATTTCACCGGAGGCGATACGGAACAGCAGGGCGTAGCCGATCTGGCCGGCGGCGCCGGTCACGGCAACACGAACAGGTGCTTTCATGGGGATTTCCTCTGCTAAGAAGCTAAGTAGCGTTGTAGAAGATGGCCGCGCGGGCGGGGATGGCCTGGCGGGGCGGCCGCAACATGGAAACGGCCCCCTCTGCAGGGGGCCGTCGGGGGCGGATCAGGCGGCGAGGATCTTGTTCCACTCACCCACGCGCTCAGCCTGGGCGGCGAGCACGGCGTCGGTGTCGCCTTCCAGCGTGATCGAATGGATCACGTCGCCCTGCTTGACCGAATCAACGATCGCCTGGCCTTCCAGGACCTGGCCGAACACGGTGTGCTTGCCGTCCAGCCAGTCGGTCTTGATGTGGGTGATGAAGAACTGGCTGCCATTGGTGTTCGGGCCGGCGTTGGCCATCGACAGCGAGCCGATCTGGTGCTTCACACCATTCTTCTCGTCTTCGAACTTGTAGCCCGGGCCGCCGGTGCCACGACCCTGCGGGCAGCCGCCCTGGATCATGAAATCGGGGATCACGCGGTGGAAGATCAGGCCGTCATAGAAGCCGCGCTTGACCAGGTTCACGAAGTTGGCG
The DNA here is from genome assembly GCF_002750935.1 of Stenotrophomonas sp. LMG 10879. Classification (NCBI taxonomy): domain Bacteria; kingdom Pseudomonadati; phylum Pseudomonadota; class Gammaproteobacteria; order Lysobacterales; family Lysobacteraceae; genus Stenotrophomonas; species Stenotrophomonas sp. LMG 10879. The sequence continues at coordinate 73,928 of NZ_PEJT01000003.1, read as the reverse complement.
ACCGTCAGCGGCGCCTTGTCGGCGAACAGCTCGACCTTGATCGGGCCCTGGGTGGTGTCGAAAGTGGCGATGAGGGACATGCAGATCCTTGGGATGCGGGGTGTGTAATCAGCCCCATAAGGATACACCTCCCCCGTGGCATGGGCGGCTTCGACCATCGGCGCAGGCAGGGTCTTCAGCCCGCGGACGGGCAGCGCCGGGACCCAGGCTGAATGGGGGCCTCGACTGGTCTGAAATCCAGGTTTTCGCCAATCGTCAAGTTCGACGTATAATGTTGGACTTCTTTTTCCAAATCCGGCGCCGACTGGCCCCCTTTCGTATGTCCATCGAAAATCTTCGCAACATCGCCATCGTCGCCCACGTCGACCATGGCAAGACCACCCTGGTCGACCAGCTGCTGAAGCAGTCCGGCACCCTGTCCGAGCGTACCGTCCTCGCTGAGCGCGTGATGGACAGCAACGACCAGGAAAAGGAACGCGGCATCACCATCCTGGCCAAGAACACGGCCATCACCTGGGAAGACAAGAAGACCGGTATCAAGAACCGGATCAACATCGTCGACACCCCCGGACACGCCGACTTCGGCGGCGAGGTCGAGCGCGTGCTGTCGATGGTCGACACCGTGCTGATCCTGGTCGACGCGATGGACGGCCCGATGCCGCAGACCCGCTTCGTCACCCAGAAGGCCTTCGCGATGGGCTTCAAGCCGATCGTCGTGGTCAACAAGGTCGACCGTCCGGGCTCGCGTCCGGAGTGGGTGATCGACCAGGTCTTCGACCTGTTCGACAAGCTCGGCGCCACCAATGAGCAGCTCGACTTCCCGATCGTCTACGCCTCGGCCCTGAACGGTTACGCCGGCCTGGAAGACACCGTGCGCGACGGCGACATGACCCCGCTGTACGAAGCGATCATGCAGCACGCACCGAAGCCGGAAGTGGACCCGGAAGGTCCGTTCCAGATGCGCATCAGCCAGCTGGACTACAACAACTTCGTGGGCGTGATCGGCATCGGCCGCATCCAGCGCGGCACCCTGAAGAAGAACATGCAGGTCGCGGTGATCGACCGTGAAGGCAAGAAGCGCAACGGCAAGGTCGCGCAGGTGCTGGGCTTCCTGGGCCTGGAGCGCATCGAGCAGGACACCGCCGAAGCCGGTGACATCGTGGCCATCTCCGGTATTCCGGAACTGACCATCTCCGACACCCTGTGCCATCCGGAAACCCCGGAAGCGCTGCCGGCACTGACCGTCGACGAGCCGACCATCTCGATGACCTTCCAGGTCAACAACTCGCCGTTCGCCGGCAACAAGGACCTGTCCGGTGGCAAGTTCCTGACCAGCCGCCAGATCAAGGACCGTCTGGACCGCGAGCAGGTCCACAACGTGGCCCTGAAGGTCGAACAGCTGGAAGACGCCGACAAGTTCCTGGTTTCCGGCCGTGGCGAACTGCACCTGTCGGTGCTGATCGAGAACATGCGTCGCGAAGGCTACGAGCTGGCCGTGTCGCGCCCGGAAGTGATCATCAAGCAGATCGACGGCCAGGCCATGGAGCCGATCGAGCAGCTGGTGGTGGACATCGAAGAAGTCCACCAGGGCGGCGTGATGGAAAAGCTGGGCACCCGCAAGGGCCAGCTGAAGAACATGGAATCGGACGGCAAGGGCCGTGTGCGCCTGGAATACCAGATCCCGGCCCGTGGCCTGATCGGCTTCCAGAACGAGTTCAAGACCCTCACCCAGGGTTCGGGCCTGCTGTTCCACGTGTTCGACCATTACGGCCCGAAGGAACAGGGCGCCATCGCCAAGCGCATCAACGGTGTGATGATCGCCAATGCCCCGGGTACCACCCCGGCGTACTCGCTGGGCCCGCTGCAGGAACGCGGCAAGCTGTTCGCTGCTGAAGGCGACAACGTGTATGAAGGTCAGCTGGTCGGCATCCACTCCAAGGACAACGACCTGACCGTCAACGCGATCAAGACCAAGCCGCTGACCAACATGCGCGCTTCGGGCAAGGACGATGCGATCCAGCTGACCCCGGCGATCAAGTACTCGCTGGAACAGGCCCTGGACTTCATCGAAGACGACGAGCTGGTCGAGATCACCCCGAAGGAGATCCGTCTGCGCAAGAAGTTCCTGACCGAAAGCGACCGCAAGAAGAACTCGCGCGGCGGCTGATACAGCGAACCGTGAGCCAGAACGGCTACAACCCGGATCCGCATCGGCATCCGGGCCTCCATGTCATCGCCTTGCTCGAAGCGAGCAAGGCGATGCTGGCGTTGTTGGCGGCTACCGGACTGGAAATCCTCGGTCCGCAGCCGCTTCGCGACGGCGTCAATGCCCTGATCCGGCGTTTCAGCCTGGACCCGGATCACGGCACCCTGCCTTCGCTGTTGAACGCGATCAGTCCCGACGCGGTGCATCTGGCCGCGGCGGCGATGATCGGCTACGGCCTGCTGCACCTGGTCGAAGCCTGGGGTCTGTGGAAAGCCAAGGCATGGGCCTCCTGGCTGGGCTGCCTGACCGCCTCCATCTACCTGCCCTTCGATATCTACGCGATCGTCCGCCATCCCGGCTGGGCCTCGTGGACGGTGCTGGCGATCAACCTGATCGTTGTCTACGTACTGGCGCGCGACCTGCGCAAGCGCCGCCGCTGAGCAGCCGCTACACTGGGGATCGGAGCCGTCGAAGCTGCCCCATGCGCCTGTCCTTGCCGCCCCTCCTGTCCTTCCTGATCGCCGCGTTGCCTGCGGGGCTCGCTGCTGGCTGCAGCCCGGCCGCGTCCACCGCGCATGCCGGTGAACCCGGCAACAGCACCATGCCCTTCCCCTACGCCGAGACCGAAGTTTCCGACCTGCAGGCGCGGATGGTCGCCGGTGAGCTCGACAGCGTCACCCTGACCGGCGCCTACCTCAAGCGCATCGCCGCCCTGGACCGCACCGGGCCACGCCTACGCGCGGTGATCGAACTCAACCCCGATGCCTTGAAGGAAGCCGCCGAGCGTGATCGCGAGCGCCGTAACGGCCGCCTGCGCGGACCGCTGCATGGCATCCCGATCCTGCTGAAGGACAACATCAACGCCGCGCCAATGGCCACCAGTGCCGGCTCGCTCGCCCTGCAGGGCTTCCGCCCCGACGATGCCTACCTGGTCCGGCGCCTGCGCGAAGCGGGCGCGGTGGTGCTGGGCAAGACCAACCTCAGCGAGTGGGCCAACTTCCGCGGCAACGACTCCATCTCCGGCTGGAGCGCGCGCGGCGGCCAGACCCGCAATCCCTACCGCCTCAGTCATTCGCCCTGCGGTTCCAGCAGCGGCAGCGCGGTGGCCGTGGCCGCCAACCTGGCCAGCGTGGCGATCGGCACCGAGACCGATGGCAGCATCGTCTGCCCGGCGGCGATCAACGGCGTGGTCGGTCTGAAGCCGACCGTCGGCCTGGTCAGCCGCGAAGGCATCATCCCGATCTCCTTCAGCCAGGACACCGCCGGCCCGATGACCCGCAGCGTCGCCGACGCCGCCGCCGTGCTGACCGCCATCGCCGGCCGTGATGACGCCGATCCCGCCACCGCGACCATGCCTGGCCGCGCGGTCTACGACTACACCGCACGACTGGATCCGCAGGGCCTGCGCGGCAAGCGCATCGGCCTGCTGCAGACACCATTGCTGAAATATCGAGGGATGCCACCGCTGATTGAGCAGGCGGTCGCCGAGCTGCGCCGCGCCGGCGCCGTGGTGGTGCCGGTGGAACTGCCCAACCAGGGCGCCTGGGCCGATGCCGAGCGCATCGTCCTGCTGTACGAATTCAAGGCGGGCCTGGAGCGTTACCTCAACACCTACCACGCGCCACTGCGCAGCCTGGCCGGGCTGATCGCCTTCAACGAGGCACACAAGGGCCAGGAGCTGGGCCTGTTCGGCCAGGAGCTGCTGCAGGAGGCCCAGGCGACCCCTGGCCTGGCCGATCCCGTCTACATCCGCGCGCGCAGCGATGCGCGGCGACTGGCGGGCCCGGAAGGCATCGACGCCGTGCTGGCATCGCAGAAGCTCGATGCGCTGGTCGCACCGACGACCGGCGTGGCCTGGCCCCTGCGCAGCACCGGCGATGATTTCCCCGGCGAGAGCTACAGTGTCGCCGCCGTCGCCGGCTACCCCAGCCTGAGCGTGCCGATGGGCCAGATCGATGGCCTGCCGGCGGGGCTGTTGTTCATGGGCACGGCCTGGAGCGAACCGAAGTTGATCGAGATGGCCTACGCCTATGAGCAGCGCACGCGCGCCCGGCGTCCGCCGCACTTCGATACCGACACCCTGATCGAATCCGGCGATCCCTGACCGTGTTTCTGTAGAGCCGAGCCCACGCTCGGCTTCACCGGAAAATCGAAAGCAGCCGAGCATGGCCCGGCTCTACAGAGGCTGGTCGGGCTCCACCGGCGCGATCGCTGCCTCACCGTCCTCCGCACCGGGTGAACGCACATCGGCGCTGCCTGCACGACGCATCCGCGGCATGTCCAGCTCATCGTCCCGCTGCAGCCGCGCGCGGACCTGCGGCAGCGATTGCGGATGCTCGCGCGCGAGGAAATCGAGCATGCGTTCGCGCACCAGGCAGCGCAGGTCGAACGCATCACCGGAACTGCGCGCACTGACCAGCAGACGCACCTGGATCGCGCGCTCGCTGGTCTCGGTCACCTGGGTCACGCACACCCGGCCGTCCCACAGCGGCTGGCCCTGGCAGATGCGTTCCAGCTCGGCGCGTATTGCCGCGATCGGCGCGCGGTAGTCCAGCCACAGGAAGGCCGTACCCAGCAGGTCGGCACTGCGTCGCGTCCAGTTCTGGAAGGGATGCTCGATGAACCATGTCAGTGGCACCACCATCCGCCGCTCATCCCAGATCCGCACCACCACATAGCTGCTGCCGATTTCCTCGACACGCCCCCACTCGCCCTCGACGATCACCACGTCATCGAGCCGGATCGGCTGGGTCACCGCGATCTGCAGGCCGGCGATCAGGTTGCCGAACACCGGTTTGGCGGCGATACCCGCCACCAGGCCAATCAAGCCCGCCGACGCCAACAGTGCGGTGCCGATCTTCTGCACCATCGGGAAGGTCAGCAGTACCAACGAAGCACCGAGCACGATGATGCCGCCCATCAGCACGCGGCTGAGCACCCGCGTCTGGGTCTGGATGCGGCGCGCTTCGAGGTTGTCCGAGACATCAATGGGATGACTGCGCAGGATTGCGCGTTCGCCCGCAGCAACGCCGCGTACCAGCAGCCAGATGAAGCACGCGGTCAAGCCGATGTGCAGCACGCGCAGCAGTTGATCGAGCGCGTGTTCCGGCAGTGGCGTGGATTGCAACGCGGGAATCAGCAGCAGCAACGGCCATGCGGTGGCCATCGGCAGCCCGAGCACACGACCGATGCGCGCGCGGCGACGATCACGTCCTTTCAGCCGATGATAGATCCACAGGATCAACCACGCGCCGATGCCACCCACCAACACTGCCAATCCCAACGGCCATGCATAGGCCTGTGCGCTTTCCCAGTGCACCGTTGCCACCTCCACTCGAACACCAAGCGGACAGCCTCGCGCATAGCGCATGAGCGTCACGTCAGTCGTTCGTAAGGAGGGTGTTGGTCGGCAGGGCTTGCAGCCCTGCACCTGCTGCAAGCTGGAGCAACAACAACAGCCGAAGCAGAAGCGGATTTCCTGCGGGATGGCGGGGTGGGACCGGTTGCGGGAGACGCCGTAAACCCATCCCTGGGGGCTTGGCCGCGGCATCCATGCCGCGGACACTCCCGCAACCGGACCCACCCCGCCTTCGACAGATTTCCGCGATCTGCCGGCATTTCTGTAGAGCCGAGCAATGCTCGGCTCAATTCGTTCCGATATCGAAATATTCGATTTCGATGGAGTCATCCACGCATGGCGTGGATCTACCAGACATCAGGAAACTGTCGAAGGTGGGGCGGTGTCGGAGTGCGGGGTGCCAGCCGCATGGATGCGGCTGCCAAGCCTACAGGGACGTACTTGCGGCGTCCCCGCACTCCGACACCGCCCCGCCAACCACGGAATCCTGCTGTTGCTGTTGCTGTTGATTCGGCAGGTGCAGGGCGCAGCCCTGCAGAAGCCAACCCTCAGCGCACCTGCTCCTGCTTGCGCACGATCGCCATCGCAATCTCCAGCGACTGCTCGTAGTTCAATCGCGGATCGACGGTCGAACGATACGCACGCTCCAGGTCACGCTCGGTCAACTCGCGCGCACCGCCGGTGCATTCGGTCACATCCTCACCGGTCAGCTCCAGATGCACGCCACCCAGACGCGTACCCGCAGCCGCGTGCAGGTCGAACGACATCTCGACCTCACCACGTACATTGTCGAAGCGCCGCGTCTTGAAGCCGTTGGCGGTGCTTTCGGTGTTGCCGTGCATCGCATCGCACACCCACAGCACCCGACGACCGTCGCGCTTGACCGCATCCAGCAACGGCGGCAGCTTCTGCGCGATCTGCGCCGCACCCATGCGGTGGATGAAGCTCAGGCGGCCCGGCTCGTCATCCGGATTGAGCACATCGATCAGGCGCAGCAGCTGGTCCGGCGTCACCGACGGGCCCACCTTGATCGCGATCGGATTGCGCACGCCACGCAGGTACTCCACGTGTGCGCCATCCAGCGCGGCGGTACGCATGCCGATCCACGGGTAGTGCGTGCTCAGGTTCAACCAGCCCTGCTGGCGCGGCACCTGCCGGGTCAGCGCCTGTTCGTAGGGCAACAGCAGCGCTTCATGCGAGGTGTAGAAATCGATGCGGTTGAGGTTGTGCACGCGGGCCCCGGCCAGGGTCTCCATGAAGTGCACGGCATCGCCGATCGAGGCGACCATCTTCTGGTACTCGGCGGCCAACGGCGAGTGGCTTACCCATTCCAGGTTCCAGTATTCGGGATGGTGCAGGTCGGCGAAGCCGCCATCGATCAGCGCACGCACGAAGTTCATCGTCATCGCCGAATGCGCGTGGGCCTGCAGCATCCGCTTCGGATCGGGCAGCCGCGCCGCCTCGGTGAAGGCCGGCGCATTGATGACATCGCCGCGGTAGCTGGGGAGGGTCACGCCGTCGCGGGTCTCGGTATCGGCCGAACGCGGCTTGGCGTACTGCCCCGCAAATCGGCCGACGCGGATCACCGGCTGACGCAGGCCGTGCACCAGCACCAGGCTCATCTGCAGCAGCACCTTCAAGCGGTTGGAAATCGTGCCCGATTCGCAGTCGCTGAAATTCTCCGCACAGTCGCCACCCTGCAACAGGAAACGCTTGCCCTCCTGGGCGTCGGCCAACTGCTGCTTCAGCGCCAGGATCTCCCATGAGGTCACCAGCGGCGGCAGCCGCTTCAACTCGTGCAGCGCCGCATCCAGTGCCACCGGATCGGGATAGGTCGGCATCTGCAGCGCGGTCTTGCCCCGCCAGCTCTCCGGTGACCAGGCAGCGCCAGCAGCGATGGCGGCAGGATCGGGGGCGGGCGGAACGGCGGACAGGCTCATCACGGACATCCGGGGGTGGGGGGCGGTCATGGTCGCAGAGCCAGCCGCTGGCGCAAAGGGCCAGGCACGGCCGCGACTGCCTGAACGGTGCGGAAAGGGGCCGCCTGATCGGCCAGAAACGGCATGGTCGCCGTCGCTGGACAGGCGCATGATCGGCACGCAGTTGTTACGGAATAACACTCTCTCATGGACCGGCCCCTTCCCTCTTCCCTGCCCATTTCCCATGAAGCCCTCCCTGCTCACCACCGCCATCACCTTCGCCCTGGTCCTGGCCAGCCAACCCGCGCTTGCCGCCGACACTGATGCCAGTGCGGCTGCGGTCAAGAATCTCGACGTGGTCACCGTCAGTGCCCAGCTCGACCAGGCCCGCAATGCCCTGTCCCCGGACATCGGCAGCAGCCAGTACCAGATCACCGCCGAGGACATCCAGAAGCAGCCGCTGGGCGCCTCCGCCCCGCTCAGCCAGGTGCTGCTGCAGGCCCCGGGCGTGGTCCAGGACTCCTACGGCGGCGTGCACGTGCGCGGCGACCACGCCAACCTGCAGTACCGCATCAACGGTGTCCTGCTGCCCGAATCGATCTCCGGCTTCGGCCAGACCCTGGATGCCCGCACCATCAAGAGCATCCGCCTGATGGACGGCGCCCTCCCGGCCCAGTTCGGTGAACGCACCGCTGCGGTGGTCGATATCACGACCCGCAGCGGTGCCGAGCTGGGCAACGGCGGCAGCGCCGGCATCACCGCCGGCTCGTTCGGCAAGGTCAACCCGAATGCCTCCTGGTGGGGCAACCAGGGCCGCTGGAGCTGGTTCCTGACCGGCAACTACGATCAGAACGAGATCGGGCTGGAGAACCCCACCAGCGCCCGCAAGCCGCAGCATGACGATACCCACCAAGGGAAGGCCTTTGCCGACCTGACCTATCTGGTCAACGACAGCACCCGCCTGAGCGTGTTCGCCGGCTTTGCCAACAACCGCTTCCAGATCCCGGTCAACCCGGGGCAGACCCCGCAGTTCGGTTACCTGGACACCACCACCTTCGATTCCAGCCAGCTGGACGAAACCCAACGCGAGACCACCCGCTTCGGCATGCTGGTGCTGCAGGGCACTCTGGGCCAGACCGCGTACCAGCTGTCGGCCGGCCAGCGCTACAGCGACGTGGCCTTCAACCCGGACATCGTCGGCGACCTGGTGTTCAGTGGCGTCGCCTCGCAGGTCCAGCGCAGCAACCGCGCCAACACCCTGCAGGCCGATTTCTCCACGCCGCTGGGCGACAACCACACCCTGCGTTATGGCCTGTATGGCAATTACGAACACGCCGCGGCCAACAACAGCAGTTGGGTCTTCCCGGTCGATGCCGATGGCCGGCAGACAAGCACCACGCCGCAGCTGATCCCGGACCGCAACGCCTTCCACGCCAGCACAGCCGCACTGTACGTGCAGGATGAGTGGCGGATAGGCGATGACTGGACCGTCAACTACGGCCTGCGCGGCGACCGCTTCAAGGCGTTCGGCCACACCGAGGGCCAGCTCAGCCCACGCCTGGGCGTGGTCTGGAATGCCAGCGACAGCACCACGGTGCATGCCGGCTACTCGCGCTACTTCACCCCGCCCGCCAGCGAACTGGTTGCCGGCAGCGATCTTGCCCTGTTCGACGGCACCAGCAACCAGCAACCCGCCGGTGGCAGCAACACGCCGTTGTCCGAGCGCAGTGACTACTACGACATCGGCGTGTCACAGCAGATCGGCGACCACCTCACCCTCGGCCTGGATGCCTACGACCGCCGCGTCTCGCGCTTGCAGGACGAAGGCCAGTTCGGCGCCGCCTACATCTATTCCACCTTCAATTATCGTCGCGGCCACATCCATGGCCTGGAGTTCAGCGCCGACTACAGCAACGGGCCGATCAGTGCGTACTTCAACGCCGCCTACAACAAGGCGATGGGCACCCAGGTCATCACCAGCCAGTACAACCTCGATCCGGATGCACTTGCCTACGTGCAGCAGAACTGGATCCATCTGGACCACGACCAGAAGCTGACCTCTTCCGGCGGTGTCAGCTACGCGTTCGCTGGCCATAACCGGGTGGGTGCGAACTACGTGTACGGCAGCGGCCTGCGTTCGGACATCGAGGGTGTGCCCAATGGCGGTGAGCTGCCGTCGTACCTGCAGGTCAATCTCAGCGCCGCGCATGACTTCAACGCCGACAGCGGTCATCCCCTGCATGTGCAGCTGGCCGTGCTCAACACGCTGGACCGCAGCTACCAGCTGCGCGATGGCGGCGGCATCGGCGTGTTCGCGCCGCAATGGGGGCCGCGTCGCGGCGCCTATCTGAGCCTGCAGCAGGATTTCTGAGCGAAGGGGGCGGATCCCTTTCCGTAGGAAAGGGCTCTGACCCCGGAGCTCGCAGTAGAGCCACGCCATGCGTGGCTGCAAGCGGGGTCGTAGCCCTTTGCTCCGCAAGGGGATACGACCCCGTTTCGCTTTCAGCGCTTGACCTTGCGCAGCGACACAACCAGCGCCCACAGCGCCAGCAGCACGAACCACACACCCGACCACATCGGCATGGTCAGGCCGAGGAAGGTCCAGTCGATGTTGCCGCAGTTGCCGGTGCCGGTCAGCACGGTACGGAACACTTCCAGCGGCCCCATGGTCTCGCGCAGGAAGGCCAGCGGCGGGCCACAGGTCGCCCCCATCTCCGGCGGCAGCATCTGCACGTAGACGTGGCGAGCGGCGATGCCCACGCCCACGGCAGCGGCGATGAACGCGAGGATGCCGTAGGTCGCCCGTCCCGGACGGTTGGATGGCCCATGCAGGGCACCGATCAGGAACAGCAGGCCCAGGGCGACAAATGCCAGGCGCTGGAAGATGCACAGCGGACACGGCTCCAGCCCCATCTTCAACTGCAGGAAGATGGCGTAGCCCAGCAGGCCCGCGCAGATCAGGAAGCCCAGCAGGAACTGGGCACGGAAAGGCCAGCGCAGAGGATTCATCGGCAACGCTCGTGTAGTACGGACCGCAAGCGTAACCGAGACTGCGCGCCGTTCGAACCGCCACAACGTCGCGCCCGTCGGAACAGTGCGGGGTCGGATCCCTTTGCGATGCAAAGGGCTCTGCCCCCCAGAAACGGAAAAACCCGGCACGAGGCCGGGTTCTTCACCGAATGACGGGTGTCGCGCGTCGATTACTCTTCGACGGCTTCAGCCACGACCGGACGGTCAACCAGTTCGACGTAGGCCATCGGCGCATTGTCGCCGGCGCGGAAGCCGCACTTCAGCAGGCGCAGGTAGCCGCCCGGACGGGTCGCGTAGCGCGGGCCCAGGATGGTGAACAGGTTGCCGACGGCTTCGTTGTCGCGCAGGCGGGCGAAGGCCAGACGACGGTTGGCGACGGAGTCGACCTTGGCCAGGGTGATCAGCGGCTCGGCGACGCGGCGCAGTTCCTTGGCCTTCGGCAGGGTGGTCTTGATCAGCTCGTGCTTGAACAGCGAGGCGGCCATGTTCTTGAACATCGCTTCGCGGTGGGCGCTGGTACGGCTGAACTTACGGCCGGATTTCTGGTGACGCATGGTGATATTCCTTGGTTAATGATGTGGCTTTGCGGATCGTTGTCGCCTTCCTGGCGCTGCTGCTCGGACTGCGGTTGGTCCTGGCCATCCGTCCTGGACGACCTGCCCGCGAACCTTCGTTCGTCGTGGCGGTATTGCCTTGGTGCAATGGCCCCGTCGTTGCCGACGGGGCCATGCAGTCTTGCAGAAAGGCTGTATCAGCCCAGCATGCCGTGGCTGGCGACGCCGGCCGGCGGCCAGTTCTCCAGCTTCATGCCGAGCGACAGGCCACGCTGGGCCAGCACTTCCTTGATCTCGGTGAGCGACTTCTTACCCAGGTTCGGGGTCTTCAGCAGCTCGACTTCGGTCTTCTGGATCAGATCGCCGATGTAGTAGATGCTCTCGGCCTTCAGGCAGTTGGCCGAACGCACGGTCAGCTCCAGATCGTCGATCGGGCGCAGCAGCACCGGATCCACGCCGTTGTTGGCCGGCTTCGCCGCACCGCGGTCGCGGTGGGTGAAGTCACCGAACACCGACAGCTGATCGCTGAGGATGTCGGCAGCGGTACGCACTGCTTCTTCGGCGTCGATGGTGCCGTTGGTCTCGATATCGATGACCAGCTTGTCCAGGTCGGTGCGCTGTTCGACACGAGCCGCTTCCACGGCATAGGCGACACGGCGGACCGGCGAGAACGAGGCATCCAGGACCAGGCGGCCGATGGCACGGGTTTCTTCGTCCGGACGACGACGCGCAGCAGCCGGCTGATAGCCGAAACCGCGCTCGATCTTCAGACGCATGTTCACTGCCGTATCCTTGGTCAGGTGGCAGATCACGTGGTCGCCGTTCAAGATCTCCACATTGTGGTCGACCTTGATGTCGGCAGCGGTGACAACGCCCGGACCCTGCTTGGACAGGGACAGAGTCGCGTTGTCGCCGGAGTGCATACGGATGGCCACGTCCTTCAGGTTCAGCAGGACTTCCAGCACGTCCTCCTGCAGACCTTCGACCGTGGTGTACTCATGCAACACGCCGTCGATTTCGACTTCCGTGATGGCGAAGCCCGGGATGGACGACAGCAGCACGCGACGCAGGGCATTACCCAGCGTATGCCCGTAACCCCGCTCCAAAGGTTCGATAACGACCTTTGCACGGGTGTCGGTAATGCGTTCGATCTGCGGACCGCGAGGACGCAGAACCTGGTTGGCGGTAACCGTCATGTTGCGGGTTCTCCTAGTGAACCCCCGGCCGTCGCCGGGGGCTCTCCAATGTGAATTACTTCGAATACAGCTCGACGATCAGCGCTTCGTTGATGTCTGCAGGCAGATCCGAACGATCCGGAACAGCCTTGAAGATGCCGGAGAACTTGCCGGAATCCACTTCAACCCACGACGGGCTCAGGTCATGCTGGGCGGCGACGGTCAGGGCTTCCTGGACGCGCAGCTGCTTGGCAGCCTTTTCAGACAGAGCGATGGCGTCGCCAGCCTTGACCTGGTACGAGGCCAGGTTGACCGACTTGCCATTCACGGTGACGCCGCGGTGCGACACCAGCTGACGGGCAGCCGGACGGGTCACGGCGAAGCCCATGCGGTAGACAACGTTGTCCAGGCGGGTTTCCAGCAGCTGCAGGAGGTTCTCGCCGGTGTTGCCCTTCTTGGTCGAGGCCTTCTTGTAGTAGTTGCGGAACTGACGCTCCAGCAGACCGTAGATACGCTTGACCTTCTGCTTTTCACGCAGCTGGGTAGCGTAGTCGGACAGCTTGCCCTTACGGGCAGTGGCGCCATGCTGGCCGGGCTTCTGCTCCAACTTGCACTTGGAGTCCAGCGCACGCGCCGGGCTCTTCAGGGACAGGTCGGCGCCTTCGCGACGGGCGAGCTTACAGGTAGGACCGATATAACGAGCCATTTCTTATCGCTCCCTTTAGACGCGACGCTTCTTCGGCGGACGGCACCCGTTGTGCGGGATAGGCGTCACGTCGATGATGTTGGTGATCTTGTAGCCGACGTTGTTCAACGAACGCACGGCCGACTCACGGCCCGGACCCGGACCCTTGATGCGGACTTCCAGCGACTTCACGCCGTAGTCCAGCGCAGCACGACCGGCCTTTTCGGCAGCCACCTGGGCTGCGAACGGGGTCGACTTGCGCGAACCGCGGAAGCCAGCGCCACCGGAGGTCGCCCACGACAGAGCGTTGCCCTGACGGTCGGTGATGGTCACGATGGTGTTGTTGAACGAAGCGTGGACGTGGGCAACGCCGTCGGTGACGACGCGCTTGATCTTCTTCTTGGTCTTAGCAGCAGGCTTAGCCATTTATATGTCCCTTACTTCCTGATCGCCTTGCGCGGGCCCTTGCGGGTGCGGGCGTTGGTACGGGTGCGCTGGCCACGCAGCGGCAGACCGCGACGGTGACGCAGGCCGCGGTAGCAGCCCAGGTCCATCAGGCGCTTGATCGCGATACCGATTTCACGGCGCAGATCGCCTTCCACGATGTACTTGCCGACTTCGGCGCGCAGGCGCTCGATTTCCGGCTCCGACAGATCGCGGATCTTGGTGGTCGAAGTGACGCCTGCGACTTCGCAGACCTTCTTCGAACGGGTACGGCCGATGCCGTAAATGCTTTGCAACCCGACCCAGACATGCTTCTGGGCTGGCAGGTTGACGCCTGCAATACGCGCCATGACGCGGTTCTCCAGCTGAGTGATGGCCGACAGCGCGCTCAAGGCACGCCGATCCGGCAGGATGGATCAAAAAAGTGAACCAGTGATACTAACAAGGTTCCGGTTTACTTGGAAGCCCGTGAAACCAAAGGTTTCATGAACCCGGCCCGGGGAGTGTGCCCAGGCTCCGGCGCCGGATGGGGTTGGACCTGGAGTTGCCTCCCGGGCCGCCCGCGCTACTCCAGCGCGGGACCACCTCATCACACCCCCACCCGGAACCGCTGCGGGGGCCGCCCTTCGTTTGTGTGGCCAGAGTCCGCGAAGCGGAGGACCATCACGTCAGGAAGACGAAAGTATAACAGGCTAATCAGCCGCGAGCAAAACCACCGCGGTTGCCGCCCTTCAGGTTGGCCTTCTTCAGCAGGCTCTCGTACTGATGGGACATCAGGTGCGCCTGCACCTGGGCGATGAAGTCCATCACCACCACCACCACGATCAGCAGCGAAGTACCGCCGAAGTAGAACGAGGCATTCAACTGCGTGCGCATCAGTTCCGGCAGCAGGCAGACGATCACCAGGTAGGCCGAACCGGCAGCAGTCAGTCGGGTCAGCACGCCGTCGATGTAGTCGGCGGTGGCCTTGCCCGGACGGATGCCCGGAATCAGCGCGCCCGACTTCTTCAGGTTGTCGGCGGTTTCCTGCGAGTTGAACACCAGCGCGGTATAGAAGAACGCGAAACCGGTGATCAGCGCAGCGAACACGATCATGTGCAGCGGCTCGCCCGGGCCCAGGGCATTGGCGACCTTCTGCAGGGTCTGGCCAAAGGTGCTCTGGTTGGCAGCCTGGCCGGACCACATGGCCAGGGTGGCCGGGAAGGCCAGCAGGCTCGAGGCGAAGATCGCCGGGATGACGCCGGCCATGTTCAGCTTCAGCGGCAGGAACGAGGTCTGGTTCATGTACGCGTTGCGACCGCCCTGGCGGCGCGCGTAGTTCACCGTGATCCGGCGCTGGCCGCGTTCGACGAACACCACGAAGAAGGTGAAGGCGAGCACGACGATGGCGATCAGCAGCAGCTGGATGAACTGGATGTTGCCGTCGCGGTAGGCGTCGAAGGTGTGGATGACCGCACCCGGCAGGCCCGCCACGATACCGGCGAAGATGATCAGCGAGACGCCGTTGCCGATGCCGCGCTCGGTGACCTGCTCACCGACCCACATCAGGAACATGGTGCCGGCGGTCAGTGCGACCACGGCAGTGAGCACGAAGCCCATGCCCGGCATGTACACGACCGGTGCGCCGGTCGGCGACACCTGGCCCTGCAGCGCCAGCGCGATCGAACCGCCCTGCACTACTGCGAGCAGCACGGCACCGATGCGCGAATACTGGGTGATCTTGCGGCGGCCGGACTCACCTTCCTTCTGCATCGCCTTCAAGGCGGGGAAGATGTGCACGGCCAGCTGCATCACGATCGATGCCGAGATGTACGGCATCACGTTCAGCGCGAAAATGCTGAAACGGTGCAGGGCGCCGCCCGAGAACATGTTGAACATGTCCACGATGCCGCCGCCCTGCTGTTGCATCATGGCAAGCATGGCATCGGGATTGACGCCCGGCACCGGCACGTAGCAGCCGATGCGATAGACGATCAAAGCCCCGACGACGAACAGCAAACGTTGGCGAAGTTCAGTGAACTTGCCCATTCCGCCCGCGAGGTTACCGATGCCAGCTTGCGCCATGATTCTCTTACTCCGTTACGCTGCCGCCGGCAGCTTCGATCGCAGCCTTGGCACCAGCCGTGGCAGCAACACCCTTCAGGGTGAACGCCTTGGTCACTTCGCCCTTGACGACGACCTTGGCCTTCTTGGCAGTGCTCGGGACCAGCTTGGCAGCACGCAGGGCAGCGAAGTCGATCTCGCCGGCCGGCAGCTTGTCCAGCTGGTACAGCAGCACTTCAGCGGTGTCCTTGGCGATCGGCGAACGGAAGCCGATCTTCGGCAGACGACGCTGCATGGGGGTCTGGCCGCCTTCGAAGCCAGCCTTGATCTTGCCGCCACCCTTACGGGCGAACGAACCCTTGTGGCCGCGGCCGCAGGTCTTGCCCAGGCCGGAACCGATACCGCGACCGACGCGGGTACGTTCCTTGCGGGCGCCCGGTGCCGGGCTCAATTCATTCAGATGCATGGTCATTGGATTATTCCTCAACCTTGACGAGGTAGTGGACCTTGTTGATCAGGCCGCGAACCTGCGGGCTGTCCTTCAGTTCACGCACATCGTTCAGCTTGCCCAGACCCAGCGCACGCACCGACAGGCGATGACGCGCCTGGGCACCACGCAGGCCGCGAACCAGACGGACCTTGACGGTCTTGGTGGTGTCATTAGCCATGGTTGAGATCCTCCACCTTCTTGCCGCGCTTGGCCGCGATACGAGCCGGCGACTGCGCTGCAGTCAGGCCCTTCACGGTGGCACGCACCAGGTTGATCGGGTTGCGCGAACCGGTGGCCTTGGCCAGCACGTTCTTCACGCCAACTGCTTCCAGGACGGCGCGCATGGCACCACCGGCAATGACGCCGGTACCTTCGGAAGCCGGCTGCATGAACACGCGCGCTGCGCCGTGACCATCCTTGATGGTGTGCCACAGGGTGCCGTTGTTCAGATCGACGGTGACCTGGTTCTTGCGAGCCTGCTCCATCGACTTCTGGATGGCGACCGGCACTTCGCGGGCCTTGCCATAACCGAAACCGACCTTGCCTTCGCCGTCGCCGACAACAGTCAGGGCGGTGAAGGTGAACTGACGGCCACCCTTGACGGTCTTGCTGACGCGGTTGACCGCGACCAGCTTTTCGATCATGCCGTCGTCGACTTTCTCTTCGCGGTTACGGTCGCGATCGCGACCCCGCTGCTGACGTTCTTCTGCCATGTTTATTCCTTGGTTGTTGGGTTATGTACGGCTCGAGGCCGCTTATGGTTGTGGAGTGGTGCGTTGTTGCGGTGGGCCGCTGCAGAAGAGCGGCGCCGCCCAGCCTCACTCAGGCTGGCGAGCAGGCGGACATGGGGGCCGAAGCCCCCTGCCCTGATCCCTTAGAACTGCAGGCCGGCTTCGCGGGCAGCGTCAGCCAGGGCCTTGATGCGGCCGTGGTAACGGTAACCCGAACGATCGAAGGCAACCTTCTCGACGCCGGCGGCCTTGGCGCGCTCAGCGACGATGCGGCCAACCTTGGCGGCGGCATCAGCGTTCTTGCCGTTCTTCAGGCCTTCCTTGACGTCGGCCTGGGTGGTGTTGGCAGCAGCCAGCACCTTCGAGCCGTCAGCGGTGAAGACCTGTGCGTACAGGTGCTGGCCGGTGCGCAGCACCGACAGGCGGGCAACACCGAGCACACGGATGTGGGCACGGGTCGACTTGGCGCGACGCAGGCGGGCGATGTTCTTGTTCATGATGTGTTTTCCTTGAAAGCTGAAGGTTGGGCTTTTCCCTGGAAAGTCCGCACATGGATGTGCGGGCTCTTGCGAGGGACTCGCGCTTATGCCTTCTTGGCTTCCTTACGGATGATGACTTCGTCGGAGTACTTCACGCCCTTGCCCTTGTACGGCTCCGGCTTGCGGAACGCACGGATCTTGGCGGCAGCTTCACCGACGGCCTGCTTGTCAGCGCCCTGCACCAGGATTTCGGTCTGGGTCGGGGTGGTGATGGTGATGCCTTCCGGCGCCACGAACACGATCGGGTGCGAGTAGCCCAGCGACAGGCTGAGGTCCTTGCCCTGCATCGCAGCACGGTAACCCACGCCGACCAGCTCAAGCTTGCGCTCGAAGCCTTCGGAAACACCCTTGACCATGTTGGACAGGATGGCGCGGACGGTACCGGTCAGCGGGATCAGGTCCACGTTGTCGGTGCTCAGGGTGGCAACGCCGTTTTCGACATTGATGTTGATACCAGCCGGCTTGGCCAGCGACAGGGTGCCCTTCGGGCCCTTGGCGATGACGTTGTCGTTCTGGATGTTCAGTTCAACCTTACCCAGGTCGATCGGCTTCTTGGCTACACGGGACATGGTCTACTCCTTTCGCCTTAGGCCACGAAGCACAGGACTTCGCCGCCGACGCCCAACTGGCGCGCCTGCGCATCAGTCATGATGCCCTTGGAAGTGGAAATGATGGAAATGCCCAGGCCGTTCATGACCTTCGGCAGTTCGCTCTTGCCGCGGTACTGGCGCAGGCCCGAACGCGAGAAGCGCTTCAGGGTCGCGATGACCGGCTTGCCTTCGAAATACTTCAGCACGATTTCCAGCTCGGACTTGTTGTTCTCGAGCGCGGTCACGCGCAGGTCGGCGATGTAACCCTCGTCCTTCAGGACCTGGGCGATCGCAACCTTGATCTTGGACGACGGGGCTTTCACCGTCTGCTTGCCAACCGCTGCCGCATTCTTGATGCGGACCAGCAGGTCGGCGATGGGATCAGTCATGCTCATATGAGTACCTTTGAGTGCACCGATATCCGCTTTCGCGAAAATCTGTTGTCTCCTGGAAACGGGCCAGGCCCCCTCCCCTACGCGTTGCGCAGAGCAAGACGCGGGAGTATACGCCAAAAGAGCCCGACTTGCGTCGGGCTCTTCGGTTTTTTGCAGAGGGAAAGCTGAACACTCCCCCTCCCCGGCGGCGAGGGCCCCCGAAGGCGCCCTCGCTGGCAGGACCGGCTGGTATTACCAGCTGGCCTTGCGCAGACCCGGAACGTCGCCACGCATGGTGGCTTCACGCAGCTTGTTGCGACCCAGGCCGAACTTGCTGTACACGCCACGCGGGCGGCCAGACAGTTCGCAACGGTTGCGGTGGCGGCTCGGCGACGAATCGCGCGGCAGCTTCGACAACTTGGTGGCGGCCTCGATCTTCTCTTCGTAGCTCGCGTCCGGGGAGGACACGATCTTCTTCAGAGCAGCACGCTTGACAGCGAACTTTTCAGCCAGCTTCTTCCGCTTGATGTCGCGGTTGACCATGGAGGTCTTTGCCATTTCGGTTTCCTCGACGAATCAGTTACGGAACGGGAACTTGAACGCTGCCAGCAGCGCCTTCGCTTCCGCGTCGGTCTTCGCAGTGGTGGTGATGGCGATATCCATACCGCGGATCGCGTCGACAGCGTCGAAGTCGATTTCCGGGAAGATGATCTGTTCCTTCACACCCATGTTGAAGTTGCCGCGACCGTCGAAGGAACGACCGGAAACACCACGGAAGTCGCGCACGCGCGGCAGCGAGATGTTGATCAGGCGGTCCAGGAACTCGTACATCTTGTGGCGACGCAGCGTGGTCTTGCAGCCGATCGGCCAACCATCACGGATCTTGAACGATGCCACCGAGATACGCGACTTGGTGACGATCGGCTTCTGGCCCGAGATCTTGGTCATGTCGCCAACGGCGTTTTCCAGGATCTTCTTGTTGGTGGCCGCTTCGCCGACACCCATGTTCAGGGTGACTTTGACCAGCTTCGGCACCTGCATGGAATTGGTGTAACCGAACTGCTTCATCAGCGCCGGCACCACTTCTTCCTTGTAAAACTTTTCGAGACGGGAAGTCATCTTCTCATTCCTCAGGCGTCGAGCGCCTCACCGCTGGAGCGGAACACACGCAGTTTGCGTCCATCCTCCAGCACCTTGAAGCCAACGCGCTCGCCCTTGCCCGAAGCCGGGTTCAGCACATTCACGTTGGAGATATGGATCGACGCTTCACGCTCGACCACGCCGCCGGCAACACCTGCCTGCGGGTTCGGCTTGGTGTGGCGCTTGACGATGTTCACGTTGGCGACGACCAGACGGTCGCCATCGACGCGGACGACTTCGCCCTGCTTACCCTTGTCCTTGCCGGCGTTGACGACAACCTGGTCGCCCTTCTTGATACGGTTAGCCATGATTATCTCCTGTCGCTCACAGCACTTCGGGAGCGAGCGAGACGATCTTCATGAACTTCTCCGAACGAAGTTCACGAGTCACCGGCCCGAAGATACGGGTCCCGATCGGCTCCTGCTTGTTGTTAAGCAGAACGGCAGCATTGCCGTCGAAGCGGATCAGCGAGCCGTCGGCGCGACGCACACCCTTGCGGGTACGCACCACGACAGCGTCATACACTTCACCCTTCTTGACCTTGCCGCGCGGAATCGCATCCTTCACGGTGACCTTGATGATGTCGCCGATGCCGGCGTAACGGCGCTTGGAACCACCCAGCACCTTGAAGCACATCACTCGCTTGGCACCAGAATTGTCGGCGACGTCAAGGTAGCTCTGCATCTGGATCATGATTCAGACTCCTTATTCAGCCGCACGCGTGATGACTTCCACCACGCGCCAGTTCTTGGTCTTGGACATCGGAGCAATCTCGGTCACGCGGACGACATCGCCTTCCTTGCAGGCGTTGTCGGCATCGTGGGCGTGCAGCTTCGTCGAGCGCTTGATGTACTTGCCGTACAGTGCGTGCTTGACCTGACGCTCGACCAGGACGGTAACCGTCTTGTCCATCTTGTTGCTGACGACACGGCCTTCGACCGTGCGCAGCGCTTTGTTTTCAGTATTGTCGCTCATAGCGGCCATCCTTACTTCGTGCTGCCGAGCAGGGTCTTGACGCGAGCAATTTCGCGACGCACCCGGCGGATGTCGTGTGTCTTCGGCAGCTGGCCGGTGACCTGCTGCATACGGACAGAGAACTGTTCCTTACGCAGGTCGATCAGGTGGGCCTTGAGGTCGTCAGCCGACTTTTCACGGAGAGTTTTGATATCCATCAGCGCACCGTCCGGGTCACGAAAGTGGTGGTGACCGAGAGCTTGGCAGCGGCCAGGCGGAACGCCTCGCGTGCCACTTCCTCGGTAACACCCTCGATTTCATAGATCATGCGGCCGGGCTGGATCTGGGCCACCCAGTATTCCACGTTGCCCTTACCCGAACCCATTCGAACTTCGATGGGCTTCTTGGTGATGGGCTTGTCGGGGAACACTCGGATCCACATCTTGCCGCCGCGCTTCACGTAGCGGCTGATCGAACGGCGAGCCGCTTCGATCTGACGCGCGGTCAGCTGACCGTGGGCGGTTGCCTTCAGGCCGTACTCGCCAAAGCTGACAGCGTTTGCGCTCCAGCTGAGGCCTTCGTTACGGCCCTTGTGCACCTTGCGGTACTTGGTTCGCTTGGGTTGCAACATTGTCGTTACCTCGCTTCACGAGCCGGGCGCTGACGGTCACCGCGGTCGCCGCGATCATGACGATCGTTGCGCGACGGGGTGTCGTCCTGCTTTTCCTGGCCAACCTGGGAGAAATCGAAGACCTCGCCCTTGTAGATCCAGACCTTGATGCCGATGATGCCGTAGGTCGTCTTGGCTTCAGCGAAGCCATAGTCGATGTCGGCACGCAGCGTGTGCAGCGGCACGCGGCCTTCGCGGTACCACTCCGAACGGGCGATTTCTGCACCGTTGAGGCGGCCACCGACGTTGACCTTGATGCCCAGGGCACCGAGGCGCATCGCGTTGCCGACCGAGCGCTTCATTGCACGGCGGAACATGATGCGACGCTCCAGCTGCTGCGCGATCGATTCGGCAACCAGCTGTGCGTCCAGCTCGGGCTTGCGCACTTCGGTGACGTTGATGTGCGCCGGGACGCCCATCATCTCGCTCACTTCCTTGCGCAGCTTCTCGATGTCCTCACCGCGCTTGCCGATCACCACGCCCGGACGGGCGGTGTGGATCGTCACGCGAGCGGTCTTGGCCGGACGCTCGATCAGGATCTTGCTGATGCCGGCCTGAGCCAGCTTCTTGCGCAGCATGTCGCGCACTTTCAGGTCGGCTGCCAGGTAACCAGCGAACTCGGCCTTGTTGGCGTACCACTTGGAGTTCCAGTCCTTGGAAATGCCGAGGCGGATACCAATCGGATGAACTTTATGACCCATGGTCTTTTCCTTATCCGCTTACTTGGCGGCGCCAACAACCACAGTGATGTGGCTGGTGCGCTTGAGGATGCGGGTACCGCGGCCTTTCGCCCGCGCCATGAAACGCTTCAGGGTCGGACCTTCATCTACCATGATGGTCTGAACCTTCAGCTCGTCGACGTCGGCGCCCTGGTTGTTCTCGGCATTTGCAATAGCCGACTCCACCACCTTCTTGATCAGGTGGGCAGCCTTCTTGTCCGAGAACTTCAGCAGGTTGACGGCACGCTCGGCCGGCAGACCGCGCACCTGGTCAGCGACCAGACGTGCCTTCTGCGGGGAGATGCGCGCGGTGCGCAGGATGGCTTTCGCTTCCATTGTCATCTCTCCTTACTTGCCCGACTTCTTGTCACCACCGTGACCCTTGAAGGTCCGGGTGATGGCAAATTCGCCGAGCTTGTGGCCGACCATGTTCTCGTTGACGAGAACCGGGATGTGGTTCTTGCCGTTATGCACGGCAATGGTGACGCCTACCATGTCAGGCAGGATCATCGAACGACGCGACCAGGTCTTGATCGGACGCTTGCTACCCGCAGCGGCAGCCACCTTAGCAACCAGGTGGTGATCGACAAACGGGCCCTTCTTGAGTGAACGTGCCATGGTCGATTAGCCCCTACGATCGCGGACGATGAACTGCTGAGTGCGCTTGTTATGGCGCGTCTTGTAACCCTTGGTCGGAACACCCCACGGGGTGACCGGATGCGGGTTACCCTGGCCGGCCTTCGCCTCACCACCACCGTGCGGGTGGTCAACCGGGTTCATGGCAGCACCACGAACGGTCGGGCGGACGCCGCGCCAGCGCTTGGCACCGGCCTTGCCCAGCTTTTCCAGGCTGTGCTCGTCGTTGCCGACTTCGCCGATGGTCGCGCAGCACTCGACCGGAACCTTGCGCATTTCACCCGAGCGCAGGCGCAGGGTGGCGTAGATGCCTTCACGAGCAACCAGCTGCACGGCAGCACCTGCAGCGCGGGCGATCTGAGCGCCCTTGCCCGGCTTCAGCTCGATGCAGTGGATGGTGGTACCGACCGGGATGTTGCGCAGCGGCAGGGTGTTGCCCGCCTTGATCGGAGCATCCGAACCAGCGATCACCTGATCACCAGCCTTCAGACCCTTCGGGGCGATGATGTAGCGGCGCTCGCCGTCGACGTAGCACAGCAGGGCGATGTGGGCGGTGCGGTTCGGATCGTATTCGATGCGTTCCACGCGCGCCGGGATGCCCAGCTTGTTGCGCTTGAAGTCAATCAGGCGGTAGTGCTGCTTGTGGCCACCACCGACGTGACGCACGGTGATGCGGCCGTGGTGGTTGCGACCACCCGAACGGCTCTGCGACTCGACCAGCGGGGCATGCGGAGCGCCCTTGTACAGGTCGGGAGTAACCACGCGCACGGCCGAACGGCGGCCGGGAGAAGTGGGCTTGAATTTCATCAATGGCATGGGATGTACCTCAGGCCTTGGCCGTTACATCGATCGACTGGCCGTCGGCCAGGCGAACGTACGCCTTGCGCCAATCGCCGCGGCGGCCAGCACGGTTACGGAAGGACTTGTTCTTGCCCTTGACGTTGACCACGTTGACTGCTTCGACCTTGACGTCGAACAGCTGCTCAACCGCGGCCTTTACATCGGCCTTGGTGGCTTCGTTCGAAATTTCGAAGACGTACTGATTGGAGAGTTCCTGCAGGCGCGCGGTCTTTTCGGAGACACGCGGGGCGAGCAGCACGCTGAAGATTTTTTCGTTGCTGTTCATGCCAGCCACTCCTCGACCTTCTTGACCGCGTCAGCGGTGATGACGACCGT
Source organism: Stenotrophomonas sp. LMG 10879 (assembly GCF_002750935.1). Lineage (NCBI taxonomy): Bacteria > Pseudomonadati > Pseudomonadota > Gammaproteobacteria > Lysobacterales > Lysobacteraceae > Stenotrophomonas > Stenotrophomonas sp. LMG 10879. The sequence goes on along the minus strand of NZ_PEJT01000003.1, from coordinate 50,495 downwards.
GTCGGCACCGACCAGCGACACCGGATCCAGGCCCTGGACGTCACGCACTTCCACGTAGGGAATGTTGCGGGCCGACAGGTACAGGTGCTCGGAGGCTTCTTCAGTGACGATCAGCGGGCGCTTGCCCACTTCCAGGCCGGCCAGCTTGGCGATCAGACCCTTCGTGTTGGTCGCTTCGACATCGAAGGACTCCACGATGGTCAGACGGCCCTGACGGTTCAGCTCGGACAGGATCGCGCACATGGCGGCACGGTACTGCTTACGATTGACCTTCTGCTCGAAGCTGCGCGGCTTTGCCGCGAAGGTGACACCGCCGCCGACGAAGATCGGAGCCGTCAGTGCGCCATGACGCGCGCCGCCGCCCTTCTGCTTCTTCGACTTCTTGGTGGTACCTGCCACTTCGGAGCGAGTCTTCTGCGCCTTGGTGCCGGCGCGACCGGCGTTGCGGTAAGCAACGACAACCTGGTGAACCAGATCTTCGCTGAAATCGCGACCGAACACGGCGTCGGAGACCGAGACCTTGTTATTGCTACCCGTGATAACGAGTTCCATCGTCATCTCTCCTTATGCCTTGCTCGCCGGACGGACGATCACGTCGCCACCCGCCGCGCCCGGAACGGCGCCGCGAACTGCGATCAGACCGCGCTCGACGTCGACCTTGACAACTTCCAGGTTCTGGGTGCTCTGCTGCACCGAACCCATGTGACCGGACATCTTCTTGCCCGGGAACACGCGGCCGGGCGTCTGGCGCTGACCCAGCGAACCCGGCGCGCGATGCGACAGCGAGTTGCCGTGGGTAGCGTCACCCATGCGGAAGTTGTAGCGCTTGATGGTGCCCTGGAAGCCCTTACCCTTGGTGACACCCTGGACGTCGACGATCTGGCCGACTTCAAAGATGTCCGCCTTGACTTCGCCACCAACGGCGAAATCGCCGAGCTGGGCGTCTTCAACGCGGAATTCCCACAGGCCACGGCCCGCTTCCACCTTCGCCTTGGCGAAGTGGCCGGCTTCCGGCTTGTTGACCAGGGCAGCGCGACGCGCGCCGACGGTCACCTGCACGGCGCTGTAGCCGTCAGCTTCGACGGTCTTGATCTGCGCGATGCGGTTGGGGGTTGCTTCGATCAGGGTCACCGGGATGGAACGGCCATCTTCGGTGAACACGCGGCTCATGCCAGCCTTGCGGCCCACGAAGCCCAACGAATATTTCTTCGTCATGGTCGTAGTCCTCAGGTCAGCTTGATCTGAACGTCGACGCCGGCAGCCAGTTCGAGCTTCATCAGCGCGTCCACGGTCTTGTCATTCGGGTCAACGATATCGAGCACGCGCTTGTGCGTGCGGGTCTCGTACTGGTCACGCGCGTCCTTGTCGACGTGCGGGGAGACGAGGATGGTGTAACGCTCGATCTTGGTCGGCAGCGGGATCGGGCCACGCACTTGCGCGCCGGTCCGCTTCGCCGTCTCAACGATCTCGCTGGCCGAACGGTCGATCAGACGATGATCGAACGCTTTCAGCCGGATCCGGATCTTTTGGTCCGCCATGGCGGTAGGTTCCTTCGATAAAAGAGCGACAGACAAAGCCTCTGGGTTGCTTTGCCCCATGAAATCCCTGAATACAGACGGCCCGCATTCCCGCAGGCCGACAAGGTCAATCCGTAGACCCCAAAAGCATAGGCAGACCCGTGAAACCGGCCTGCCCAGACGGAGAAGCATAATGGCACGCAAGGCAGCTGTCAACAGTCTCCTGTTGACGCCGCCTGAATGGCATTGACCCTTCCTGGTCCGGGGAACACAAGGCACATCCTGTGCCTACTTTCCCGTTTGATACGCCCCGATGCCCTACCCAGGCAACATCGGGGCGCAGAGTCTAACAGATTACTCGAGGATGGTGGCAACCACGCCAGCACCGACGGTACGGCCACCTTCGCGGATCGCGAAGCGCAGGCCGGCGTCCATGGCGACCGGGTTGATCAGGGTGACAACCATCTTGATGTTGTCGCCCGGCATCACCATCTCGACGCCTTCCGGCAGCTCGACCGCACCGGTGATGTCGGTGGTACGGAAGTAGAACTGCGGACGGTAGCCCTTGAAGAACGGGGTGTGACGGCCGCCTTCGTCCTTCGACAGCACGTAGACTTCGGCGTCGAACTTGGTGTGCGGCTTGATCGAACCCGGCTTGGCCAGAACCTGGCCACGCTCGACGTCGTCACGCTTGGTGCCGCGCAGCAGCAGACCGGCGTTGTCGCCTGCCTGACCCTGGTCCAGCAGCTTGCGGAACATTTCCACGCCGGTCACGGTGGTCTTCTGCACCGGACGGATGCCGACGATTTCGATTTCTTCGCCGACCTTGATCACGCCGCGCTCGATACGACCGGTCACCACGGTGCCGCGGCCCGAGATCGAGAACACGTCTTCGACCGGCATCAGGAATGCCTTGTCGACGTCACGCTCCGGGGTCGGGATCCAGGTGTCCAGCGCCTCGACCAGCTTGATGACGGCCGGCACGCCGATGTCGCTCTGGTCGCCTTCCAGCGCCAGACGGGCCGAACCCGAGATGATCGGGGTGTCGTCGCCCGGGAAGTCGTACTTGCTCAGCAGCTCGCGGACTTCCATTTCGACCAGTTCCAGCAGCTCGGCATCGTCAACCATGTCGGCCTTGTTCAGGAACACGACGATGTACGGCACGCCGACCTGACGCGACAGCAGGATGTGCTCGCGGGTCTGCGGCATCGGGCCGTCAGCGGCCGAGCACACCAGGATCGCGCCGTCCATCTGGGCAGCACCGGTGATCATGTTCTTGACGTAGTCAGCATGGCCCGGGCAATCGACGTGGGCGTAGTGACGAACGGTGGATTCGTATTCGACGTGCGCGGTCGAGATCGTGATGCCACGTGCCTTTTCTTCCGGCGCGGCGTCGATCGCGGAGTAATCCTTGAACTCGCCACCGAAGCGCTCGGCACCGATCTTGGTCAGTGCGGCGGTCAGCGTGGTCTTGCCGTGATCGACGTGACCGATGGTGCCGACGTTGACGTGCGGCTTGGTGCGCTCGAACTTACCCTTTGCCATTTCTTTCTACCTTATTGGTTCGTAAGTGGTTTGGAGGACCTGAGCGTTACGCTCAGGCCTTCTTCATGACTTCGTCGGCGATGTTGTTCGGCGCCGGCTCGTAGTGGTCAAATTCCATCGTGAAGGTGGCGCGGCCCTGGGTCTGCGAACGCAGCGAGGTCGCGTAGCCAAACATTTCGCCCAGCGGAATCATCGCGTTGATGATGCTGGCCGAACCGTCACCGGTGGTATCAGAACCCTGCAGAACGCCGCGACGACGGCTGACGTCGCCCATCACGTCACCCTGGTAATCCTCCGGGGTCACGATCTCGACCTTCATGATCGGCTCCAGCAGGACCGGCTTGGCCTTGCGGAAACCTTCCTTGAAGGCCATCGAGGAAGCGAGCTTGAACGCCATTTCCGAGGAGTCGACGTCGTGGTACGAGCCGAACACCAGCTTCACCTTGACGTCCACGACCGGGAAGCCAGCCAGCGGACCGCTGGTGATGGTTTCGCGCAGGCCCTTTTCGATCGACGGGATGAATTCCTTCGGAATCACGCCACCGGTGATGTCGTTGATGAACAGGAAGTCGTCCTTGATGCCGGCAGCGATCTTCGGATCTGCACGATCGGCCTCGGTGATCGGCGACAGCTCGATCACGACGTGACCGTACTGACCCTTACCACCGGACTGCTTGGCGTGCTTGTAGTCCGACTTCACGTCCGACATGGTGATCGTTTCGCGGTAGGCCACCTGCGGCTTGCCGACGTTGGCTTCAACGTTGAACTCGCGCTTCATGCGGTCAACGATGATGTCCAGGTGCAGCTCGCCCATGCCCGAGATGATGGTCTGGCCGGATTCTTCGTCGGTCTTGACGCGGAACGACGGATCTTCCTGCGCCAGACGACCCAGTGCCAGACCCATCTTTTCCTGGTCGGACTTGGTCTTCGGCTCGACAGCCATCGAGATGACCGGCTCCGGGAACACCATGCGCTCGAGGATGATCGGCTGATCCATGGAGCACAGGGTGTCACCCGTGGTGGTGTCCTTCAGGCCCACGGCGGCGGCGATGTCGCCGGCCAGAACTTCCTTGATTTCTTCGCGGTTGTTGGAGTGCATCTGCAGGATACGGCCGATGCGCTCCTTCTTGCCCTTCACCGAGTTCAGCAGCTGGTCGCCTGCATTCAGCGTGCCCGAGTAGACACGGAAGAAGGTCAGCGCGCCGACGAACGGATCGGTGATGATCTTGAAGGCCAGGGCCGAGAACGGAGCCTTGTCGTCAGACTTGCGGCTCATTTCCTTGGTTTCATCGTCAACGTCGGTACCGGTCACGTCCGGCACGTCGATCGGCGACGGCAGCAGCTGGATCACGCCGTCCAGCATGGCCTGCACGCCCTTGTTCTTGAACGCCGAGCCGCAGTACATCGGCACGATGTCGGTGGCCAGGGTGCGCACGCGCAGGGCTTCGATGATCTCGGCCTCGGTCAGCTCATCGCCGCCCAGGTACTTGTCCATCAGCTCTTCGCTGGCTTCGGCAGCCGCTTCGATCATGAAGGTACGGGCTTCGGTCGCTTCAGCGAGCAGCTCGGCCGGCACATCGCTGTACTCGAACTTCATGCCCTGCGAAGCCTCATCCCAATGGATGGCCTTCATCTTCAGCAGATCGACGACGCCCTTGAAGCCTTCCTCAGCGCCGATCGGCAGCTGCATCGGAACGGCCTTGGCGCCCAGCTTCGCCTTCAGCTGGCCAACGACCTTGCTGAAGTTGGCGCCGGTGCGGTCCATCTTGTTGACGAACGCGATGCGCGGCACCTTGTAACGGTTGGCCTGGCGCCACACGGTTTCCGACTGCGGCTGCACGCCACCGACGGCGCACAGCACGAAGACGGCACCGTCGAGCACGCGCAGCGAGCGCTCCACTTCGATGGTGAAGTCGACGTGCCCGGGGGTGTCGATGATGTTGAAGCGGTGCTCCGGCAGGGACTTGTCCATGCCCTTCCAGAACGCGGTGGTCGCAGCGGACTGGATCGTGATGCCACGCTCCTGCTCCTGCTCCATCCAGTCCATGGTGGCGGCGCCGTCATGCACTTCACCGATCTTGTGGCTCTTGCCGGTGTAGAACAGGATGCGCTCGGACGTGGTGGTCTTGCCGGCATCGATGTGAGCCATGATGCCGAAATTGCGGTAACGCTCGATGGGAGTGGAACGGGCCACGGGGAGCCTCTCAGATTTCTTGGATTTCGGATGGCCGAACGCCGCCTTTCGGCGGCCTTCGGATTGGCGCAGCCCTTCTGGGGCCGCGAGGCAGCACCGAGATGGTGCTGCCCTGCCTGTTTTACAAGGCCGTCAAACTCACCAGCGGTAGTGGGCGAATGCCTTATTGGCTTCGGCCATGCGGTGGGTTTCTTCGCGCTTCTTGATGGCGCCGCCACGGTTTTCCGCAGCGTCGATCAGTTCAGCGGCCAGCTTCTTCGGCATGGTGTTCTCACCACGCTTGCGCGCGGAGTCGATCAGCCAACGCATGGCCAGGGCCATCTTGCGCGAGGCGCGCACTTCGACCGGCACCTGATAGGTGGCACCACCGACACGGCGGGACTTGACTTCGACCGACGGAGCCACGTTTTCCAGAGCCTTCTGAACCAGCTCGACGGAATTCGGGTTCTTCTCACCGATCACGTCCATGGCGCCATAGACGATCTTTTCAGCGACCGACTTCTTGCCGCTCAGCATCACCATGTTGATGAAACGGGCGATGGTTTCGCTTCCGTGCTTCGGATCCGGCAGGACTGCGCGCTGCGGCGTATTACCTTTACGAGACATGTGTGCTTTCCCTTAGCTCTTCGGACGCTTGGCGCCGTACTTGGAACGGCCCTGGCGACGCTTGGCAACGCCGGAGGCGTCGAGCGAACCACGAACGGTGTGGTAACGCACACCCGGCAGATCCTTGACGCGACCGCCGCGGATCAGGACCACGGAGTGCTCCTGCAGGTTGTGGCCTTCACCGCCGATGTAGGAAATCACTTCTTCCTGGTTGGTCAGGCGAACCTTGGCAACCTTGCGAAGCGCCGAGTTCGGCTTCTTCGGAGTAGTGGTGTAAACGCGCGTGCAGACGCCACGGCGCTGGGGGCACTTTTCGAGAGCCGGCGAGGCGCTCTTATAAGTGGTTGCCTGCCGCGGCTTGCGGACAAGCTGATTGATCGTCGCCATCAGTATGTTCTTCTGAGAGAGGCCGAAAGAAACCGGCCATGAATGCGGATATGTGCGAGCAGGCGAAAAACCGGCCTGCTGAGACAGACGATTGTAGCAACCTGGCGAAAACGCGGTCAAATGCGCACACGCCAAGCCAGCCCTGATCCCGGGCCGTTACAGGGGAGCCTTCTCCATGCCCCCCGTTCAGGTTGTCGTCCGACCCATCGCTGGGCCGGGCGGCATCCTACCTCATCGAAAGCCAACAGACCAGCGGCCTGGGCCCTCGAGTGCAGATCCGGCCGGAACCGGTGCTACGTGATGCTTGTCCGGCACCAGGCCGGACCGTACGGCAGGGACCGACCGATGGCCGTCCCCTGCCCGATCGAGGTCCGGCCGGAGCCGGACCCGCCGATCAATCCTCGGCCTGCTCGGCGTCGGTCGATTCCACCACCACTTCCGGTGCTGCCACGGCCACCGGGGCTGCAGCTGCCGGGGTACCGGCGAGGGTCTGCATTTCCGAGTCGGTCAGCCCGCTCGCGTTGCGGCGGCGGTTGGCGTGGTAGGACAGACCGGTACCGGCCGGAATCAGACGGCCGACAATCACGTTCTCCTTCAGGCCGCGCAGGTTGTCCTTGGTGCCGCGGACGGCAGCCTCGGTCAGCACGCGGGTGGTCTCCTGGAAGGAGGCCGCCGAGATGAACGATTCGGTTGCCAGCGAGGCCTTGGTGATGCCCAGCAGGACCGGATCGAAACGTGCGATCAGCTCATTGCGGGTGGTCAGGCGTGCATTTTCCTCGATGACACGCTGACGCTCGACCTGTTCACCGTTCAGGAACTTGCTGCTGCCCTGATCGGTGATCTCGACCTTGCGCAGCATCTGGCGGGTGATCACCTCGATGTGCTTGTCGTTGATCTTCACGCCCTGCAGGCGGTACACGTCCTGGATTTCCTTGACCAGGTAGGCGGCCAGCGGCTCGACACCCAGCAGACGCAGGATGTCCTGCGGGCTCGGCTCGCCGTCGACGATGGTTTCGCCCTTGGTCACGTGCTCACCTTCGAACACGATGACCTGACGGTACTTCGGAATCAGCTCTTCGTGCTCCGAACCATCGGTGTCCTTGATGATCAGGCGCTGCTTGCCCTTGGTGTCCTTGCCGAAGCTGATGATGCCCGAACGCTCGGCCAGCACCGCCGGATCCTTCGGCTTGCGCGCTTCGAACAGATCGGCCACGCGCGGCAGACCACCGGTGATGTCGCGGGTCTTGGACGCTTCCTGCGGGATCTTGGCAACCACGTCACCCACGCCGACGGCAGCGCCGTCCTGCAGGTTGACGATCGAGCGCGGCGGCAGCAGGTACTGCGCCGGCAGGTCGGTGCCCGGAATCGACAGGTCGTTGCCCTTGCCATCGACGATGCGGACGATCGGGCGCAGATCCTTCGCCTGGGCGCCGCGGCGCTTCGGGTCGGTGATTTCGCGCGATGCCAGGCCGGTCAGCTCATCGGTCTTCTCGATGACGGTGATGCCGTCGACGAAGTCGATGAAGCGGATGAAACCAGCCACTTCCGAAACGATCGGGTGGTTATGCGGATCCCAGTTGGCCACGGTCTGGCCAGCCTTGACCGCATCACCGTCCTTGGAGGTGATGGTTGCGCCGTACGGCAGCTTGTAACGCTCACGCTCACGGCCGTGCGCATCGAGCACCGACATTTCGCCCGAGCGCGACACGGCGACCAGCGAGCCATTGGCATGGGCCACCGACTTGAGGTTGCTGAACTTGACCGAGCCGGTGGTCTTGACGGTGATGTTGTCGACCGCAGCAGCTCGCGATGCCGCACCACCGATGTGGAACGTACGCATCGTCAGCTGGGTACCCGGCTCACCGATGGACTGGGCGGCGATGACGCCGACCGCTTCACCGATGTTGACCAGGTGGCCACGGGCCAGATCGCGGCCGTAGCAGCGGCTGCAGACACCGAAGGCCGATTCGCAGGAGATCGTCGAGCGGACCTTGATGGTCTGCACGCTGGCCTCTTCAAGCTTGGCGACCCAGGCTTCGTCGAGCAGGGTGTTGCGGGTGACGATCGGATCTTCGTCGTTGCCCGGCAGGAACACGTCCTCGGCAACCACGCGACCCAGCACGCGATCCTTCAACGGTTCGACCACGTCGCCGCCTTCAACGATCGGGGTCATGATCAGGCCTTCGGTGGTACCGCAATCCACCTCGGTGATCACCACGTCCTGCGCCACGTCGACCAGACGACGGGTCAGGTAACCCGAGTTCGCGGTCTTCAGCGCGGTATCGGCCAGACCCTTACGGGCACCGTGGGTGGAGTTGAAGTACTCCTGCACGTTCAGGCCTTCGCGGAAGTTCGCCTTGATGGGCGTCTCGATGATCGAGCCATCGGGACGGGCCATCAGGCCACGCATGCCGGCCAGCTGACGGATCTGCGCCTGGCTGCCTCGCGCACCGGAGTCGGCCATGATGTACAGGGAGTTCATCGACTTCTGGTCGATGGTCTCGCCCTTGGCATTGATGACCTTCTCGGTACCGATGGTGTCCATCATCGCCTTGGCGATGCGCTCATTGGTGCGCGACCAGATGTCGACCACCTTGTTGTAGCGCTCGCCGGCGGTGACCAGGCCCGACTGGTACTGCTCCTGGATTTCCAGCACTTCGGCTTCAGCCTCGGTGAGGATGCCCTTCTTCTCGTCGGGGATCAGCATGTCGTCGATGCCGATCGAGACGCCGGCACGGGTCGCGTAGGCGAAGCCGGTGTACATCAGCTTGTCGGCGAACACGACCGTGTCCTTCAGGCCCAGCTGGCGGTAGCTGGAGTTGATCAGGCGGCTGATGTTCTTCTTGGTCAGCTCGGTGTTGGCCAGCGCGAACGGCAGGCCTTCCGGCAGGATTTCAGCCAGCAGGGCGCGACCGATCGTGGTCTCCACGATCGACGACTTGCTCTGCTTGTTGCCTTCCTCGTCGGTCACCACCTCGGTGATGCGGACCTTGACGCGCGCGTGCAGTTCCACCACGCGGTTGTCGTAGGCGCGCTTGACTTCGGCGATGTTGGCGAAGGCCATGCCCTCGCCCTTCTTGTTTTCCAGCGAGCGGGTCATGTAGTACAGACCCAGCACGACGTCCTGCGACGGCACGATGATCGGCTCGCCGTTGGCCGGCGACAGGATGTTGTTGGTGGACATCATCAGCGCACGCGCTTCCAGCTGGGCTTCCAGCGAGAGCGGCACGTGGACGGCCATCTGGTCACCGTCGAAGTCGGCGTTGAACGCGGTGCAGACCAGCGGGTGCAGCTGGATGGCCTTGCCTTCGATCAGGACCGGCTCGAAGGCCTGGATGCCCAGACGGTGCAGGGTCGGCGCACGGTTCAGCATCACCGGATGCTCGCGGATGACCTCTTCCAGGATGTCCCAGACTTCGGCTTCTTCGCGCTCGACCAGCTTCTTGGCGGCCTTGATGGTGGTGGCCAGGCCACGACGCTGCAGCTTGGCGAACACGAACGGCTTGAACAGTTCGAGTGCCATCTTCTTCGGCAGGCCGCACTGGTGCAGGCGCAGGTACGGACCGACCACGATGACCGAACGGCCCGAGTAGTCGACGCGCTTGCCGAGCAGGTTCTGACGGAAGCGACCCTGCTTGCCCTTGATCATGTCGGCCAGCGACTTCAGCGGGCGCTTGTTGGTGCCGGTGATGGCACGGCCGCGACGGCCGTTGTCCAGCAGCGCATCGACCGATTCCTGCAGCATGCGCTTTTCATTGCGCACGATGATGTCCGGCGCGCTCAGCTCGAGCAGGCGACGCAGGCGGTTGTTGCGGTTGATGACGCGGCGGTACAGGTCGTTCAGGTCGGAGGTCGCGAAGCGGCCACCGTCCAGCGGAACCAGCGGACGCAGGTCCGGCGGCAGCACCGGCAGGACGGTCATGACCATCCACTCCGGACGGTTGCCCGATTCCAGGAAGGCTTCGATCAGCTTGATGCGCTTGGTGAGGCGCTTCAGCTTGGTTTCCGAACCGGTGCTGGCGATTTCTTCGCGCAGGCGGGTCATTTCCGACTGCAGGTCGATGGTGCGCAGCAGTTCGTACACGGCCTCGGCGCCCATGGCGGCGTCGAAGTCGTCACCGTGCTCCTGGCGTGCCTGCAGGTACTGTTCTTCGGTCAGCAGCTGGCGGCGCTCCAGGGCGGTCAGGCCCGGCTCGGTCACCACGTAGGCTTCGAAGTACAGCACGCGCTCGATATCGCGCAGGGTCATGTCCAGCATCAGGCCGATGCGCGACGGCAGCGACTTCAGGAACCAGATGTGCGCGACCGGCGAAGCCAGGTCGATGTGGCCCATGCGCTCACGACGCACCTTGGCCAGGGTCACTTCGGTGCCGCACTTCTCGCAGACCACGCCGCGGTGCTTCATGCGCTTGTACTTGCCGCACAGGCACTCGTAGTCCTTGACCGGTCCGAAGATGGCGGCGCAGAACAGGCCGTCACGTTCCGGCTTGAAGGTACGGTAGTTGATGGTTTCCGGCTTCTTCACTTCGCCGAAGGACCACGAACGGATCAGGTCCGGCGAAGCCAGCGCGATCTTGATCGCGTCGAAGTCCAGCGTCTGGCGCTGCTGGTTGAAGAGGTTGAGCAGGTCTTTCATGGTGTTCTCCAGAAGGAGGAATGCTGTGTCGATGGGCTTTCAGTTGACTGCCAGCGGCGCGGCGGCGTTGACCGCCGCGCCGGCATGTATCAGTTGTCTTCCAGTTCCATGTTGATGGCCAGCGAGCGGATTTCCTTCACCAGGACGTTGAAGGATTCCGGCATGCCCGCGACCATCTCGTGCTCACCGTCGACGATGTTCTTGTACATCTGGTTGCGGCCCTGCACGTCATCGGACTTCACCGTCAGCATTTCCTGCAGGGTGTAGGCCGCGCCGTAGGCTTCCAGCGCCCAGACTTCCATTTCACCGAAGCGCTGGCCGCCGAACTGCGCCTTGCCGCCCAGCGGCTGCTGGGTGACGAGCGAGTACGGACCGGTCGAACGGGCGTGCATCTTGTCGTCGACCAGGTGGTTCAGCTTCAGGTAGTGCATGTAGCCCACGGTGGTGTGGCGATCGAAGGCTTCACCGGTGCGGCCGTCATACAGCTGGGTCTGGCCACTGCTCGGCAAATCGGCCAGTTCCAGCATGCGCTTGATTTCCGCTTCGGTGGCGCCGTCGAACACCGGCGTTGCCATCGGCACGCCGTCGAACAGGTTGCGGGCCAGACGCAGCAGTTCCTCGTCGCTGAACTGCGACAGGTCGACACGGTTGGCCACGTTGGTGTCATCGTGGTTGTAGATGTCGTCCAGGAACTTGCGCAGGTCGGCGACCGCCGCCTGGGCTTCCAGCATCGCCTGGATCTTGCGACCCAGCCCCTTGGCGGCCCAGCCCAGGTGCACTTCCAGGATCTGCCCGATGTTCATACGCGACGGCACGCCCAGCGGGTTCAGCACGATGTCCACGGTTTCGCCCGAGGCCATGTACGGCATGTCCTCGACCGGCACCACGTTGGACACCACACCCTTGTTGCCGTGGCGGCCTGCCATCTTGTCGCCTGGCTGGATGCGGCGCTTCACGGCCAGGAACACCTTGACCATCTTCAGCACGCCCGGGGCGAGGTCGTCGCCCGCGGTGATCTTGCCGCGCTTGTCGGCGAAGCGACGCTCGAATTCCTTCTCGTGCGCCTGGATCTGCTTCTGGGCGCGTTCGATGGCTTCGGCAGCGTCCTCGTCCTTCATGCGCAGCACGAACCAGTCGGCCTTCTTCAGGCCATCCAGGTAGGCGTCGGAGATGACGTCGCCCTTCTTCAGGCCGGCGCCGCCGTTGACCACCTTGCCGACGATCTGCGAACGCAGACGGGCGTAGATGGCCGCTTCCAGGATGCGGAACTGGTCGTCGAAGTCCTTCTTGACGCGCTTGATTTCAGATTCTTCGATCTGACGGGCGCGCTTGTCCTTCTCGATGCCATCGCGGGTGAAGACCTGCACGTCGATGACGGTGCCGTCCATGCCCGGCGGCACGCGCAGCGAGCTGTCCTTCACGTCCGAAGCCTTCTCACCGAAGATCGCGCGCAGCAGCTTCTCTTCCGGGGTCAGCTGGCTTTCGCCCTTCGGGGTGACCTTGCCGACCATGATGTCGCCGGCGCGGACTTCGGCACCGATGTACACCACGCCGCTCTCGTCCAGGCGGTTCAGCGCCTGCTCGGAAACGTTCGGGATGTCGGCGGAGATTTCCTCCGGCCCCAGCTTGGTATCACGCGCAACGCAGGTCAGCTCTTCGATGTGGATCGTGGTGTAGCGATCCTCTTCCACCACGCGCTCGGAGAGCAGGATGGAGTCTTCGAAGTTGTAGCCGTTCCACGGCATGAAGGCGATCAGCATGTTCTGGCCCAGGGCCAGTTCACCGATGTCGGTGGACGGACCATCGGCCAGCACGTCGCCACGCGCCACCACGTTGCCCACTTCCACCAGCGGACGCTGGTTGATGCAGGTGTTCTGGTTGGAGCGGGTGTACTTGATCAGGTTGTAGATGTCGACGCCGGCATCGGACGCATCGGTGATCTCGGCTTCGTTGACCTTGACCACGATGCGGGCGGCGTCGATCTGCACGATCTCACCACCACGACGGGCGTTCACGGTCACACCCGAGTCACGCGCCACGGCGCGCTCGATGCCGGTACCGACCAGCGGCTTCTGCGCACGCAGGGTCGGCACGGCCTGACGCTGCATGTTGGCGCCCATCAGTGCGCGGTTGGCGTCATCGTGCTCCAGGAACGGAACCAGCGCGGCCGCGATCGACACGGTCTGCATCGGCGAGACGTCCATGAAGTGGACTTCCGCCGGCGGCTTCAGCAGCGATTCGCCCTGGTAACGGCAGGGAACGAACTGCTCGGTCAGCACGCTGTTGGCGTCGGTCAGGGCGTTGGCCTGGGCGATGACGTACTCGTTTTCTTCGATGGCCGACAGGAACTCGACTTCGTCGAAGACCTTGCCGTCCACGACCTTGCGGTACGGGGTCTCGAGGAAACCGTACTGGTTGGTGCGGGCGTACACGGCCAGCGAGTTGATCAGGCCGATGTTCGGGCCTTCCGGGGTTTCGATGGTGCAGACGCGGCCGTAATGGGTCGGGTGCACGTCGCGCACTTCGAAGCCGGCGCGCTCACGGGTCAGGCCGCCCGGGCCCAGGGCCGAGACGCGACGCTTGTGCGTGACTTCCGACAGCGGGTTGTTCTGATCCATGAACTGCGACAGCTGCGAGGAGCCGAAGAATTCCTTGATCGCCGCAGCCACCGGCTTGGCGTTGATCAGCTCCTGCGGGGTCAGGCCTTCCGACTCTGCCATCGACAGGCGTTCCTTGACCGCGCGCTCGACGCGGACCAGGCCCACGCGGAACACGTTCTCGGCCATTTCACCGACCGAACGCACGCGACGGTTGCCCAGGTGATCGATGTCATCGACCACGCCACGACCATTGCGGATCTCGGTCAGGACCTTGATCACGTCCAGGATGTCCGAGCTGTCGCCGTGGGCGGCAACCAGGCGCTTGGACTCTTCGTCGTTGCGCTCGCCGTAGTACTTGCGGTCGTACAGCACGGCTTCGCCGGTGGTTTCCTTGCGGCCCACGCGACGGTTGAACTTCATGCGGCCGACGGCGGACAGGTCGTAGCGCTCGAAGGTGAAGAACAGGTTGTGGAACAGGTTCTGCGCGGCATCCTTGGTCGGCGGCTCGCCCGGACGCATCATGCGGTAGATCTCGACCAGGGCTTCCAGCTGGGTCTTGGTCGGATCGATGCGCAGGGTGTTGGACAGGTACGGGCCACGATCCAGGTCGTTCACCCACAGGGTGCCCACGGCATCGACGCCGGCCTTGCGGAAGTTCTGCAGCTGCTCGTCGGTGATTTCGTCGTTGGCCTGGGCCAGCAGTTCACCGGTCGAGGCATCGACCACGTCGTGCGACAGGATGCGGCCGACGATGTAGTCGTCCGGCACGGCCAGGGCGGCGATGCCCGAGGCTTCCAGCTGCTTGATGTGACGCGCGGTGATGCGCTTGCCGGCTTCCACGATGACCTTGTCGCCATCGGCGAGGTCGAAGCCCAGGGTTTCGCCGCGCAGGCGCTCCGGCACCAGCTCCAGCTGGACGCCTTCATCCGGGTTGATGTGGAAGGTGTTGATCTCGAAGAACTCGGCCAGCATCTCTTCGTTGCTGTAGCCAAGCGCACGCAGCAGGATCGACACCGGCAGCTTGCGGCGACGGTCGATACGGGTGAACAGCGCGTCCTTCGGGTCGAACTCGAAGTCCAGCCAGGAGCCGCGGTAAGGAATGATGCGGGCGCTGTACAGCAGCTTGCCCGAGCTGTGGGTCTTGCCACGGTCGTGGTCGAAGAACACGCCCGGCGAGCGGTGCAGCTGCGAGACGATGACGTGCTCGGTGCCGTTGACGATGAAGGTGCCGTTGTCGGTCATCAACGGGATTTCGCCGAGGTAGACCTCCTGCTCCTTCACGTACTTGATGGCCTTGGTCGACGACTCGCGGTCGTAGATCACCAGGCGCACGGTCACGCGCAGCGGCGCACCGTAGCTCATGCCACGCTGACGGCACTCACGCTCGTCGAAGACCGGATCGCCCAGCTTGTAGCCGACGTATTCCAGGGCAGCATTGCCGCTGTAGCTGGCGATCGGGAAGACCGACTTCAGTGCAGCGTGCAGGCCGTGGTCCGTGCGCTTGGCCGGATCGACGTTTTCCTGCAGGAATTCACGGTAGGAATCCACCTGGATGGCGAGCAGGAACGGCACTTCGAGAATCGAACGCTGCTTGCCGAAATCCTTGCGGATACGCTTTTTTTCGGTGAACGAATAGGACGTCATGAGGTCTTCCACCTTGTTGTGCGAGTCGTGCGCCCACGACCCGAAGGGAACTTGAAATTGTCAGTTGGAAGTCGCTGGTATTGCCGGCACCAGCACGCCTTCTCCCGCTACTTCCAACTGCCAACTCGTCTGCATCCACTCCCCTGCCGTCGCGCGTTGCGCTGGCCGACCAGGGTTTGACCGCAGCCCGTGTTGGGCTTTTTGCCGCTTTTCACATCCACGCATGGCGCGGATCTACAACACCGCAACAACGACCAAAGGCCGGGGGCTTACGCCCCCAGCCTTGGCTGCATCGCCGGATTTCGATGGCGACGCAAAGGAAGTGCTTACTTGACTTCGACAGTCGCGCCAGCAGCTTCCAGGTCCTTCTTCATCTTCTCGGCTTCGTCCTTCGAAGCGTTGTCCTTCAGGACGCCGCCGGCTTCGGCCAGGTCCTTCGCTTCCTTCAGGCCCAGGCCGGTGATGGCGCGGACGGCCTTGATGACTTCGACCTTCTTGTCGCCAGCGGTCTTCAGGGTGACGACGAATTCGGTCTGCTCTTCAACGACGGCAGCCGGGCCAGCCACAGCAGCGGCGACCGGAGCAGCAGCGGAGACGCCGAACTTCTCTTCGATGGCCTTGACCAGCTCCATCACTTCCATCAGGGACTTCTCGGCGATGGCGTCGACGATCTGTTCGTTGGTAAGGGACATGATAATTACCTTTGGATGTTTTTCTGGATTGAGGTTCCGTCAGGAACCACGATTAGTCGAAACTCAGGCGGTCTCGGCGGCCGGTTCAGCAGCGTCGGCGGCGACGTCGCCACCATTCTGCTTGTCGCCGATTGCCTTGATGGCGCGGGCGAACATCGTGACCGGCTCGGTCAGGACGCGTGCCAGCATTGCCAGGGCCTGGTCGCGGGTCGGCAGCGAGGCCAACACGTCGACGTGGCTTGCCGGGAACACTTCACCACCGATTGCGACGACCTTGGCCTTCAGCTTGTCGTTGCCCTTGGCGGCTTCCTTGATCAGGCGACCGGCAGCACCGGGCTCCTCGAGCGAGAACGCGTACAGCAGCGGACCAACCATCTGGTCCTGTGCGACTGCGAACTCGGTGCCTTCAACAGCACGCGACGCCAGGGTGTTCTTGACAACTTTCAAGAAAACGCCGGTTTCACGAGCCTGCTTGCGCATCGCGGTCATCTGGGCGACCGTGGTGCCAGCGTATTCGGCTGCGATCAAGGAGTGGGCCTTGGCGGCGATGTCTGCCAGCTCCGCGACTACTTCTTGCTTCTGGGACAGATTGAGAGCCATTGCACTCCTCCGATTGAACTCCGCTTACGGCTCCTGCCGTGTGCGGTCCTGTGCGGCATCCGTCCTGGACGCCGGGAACATCGGAATGATGTTCCGGGGGGTGGGCCGTTCTAGACCTGGAGTGGGCCAACCTGGGTAACCCCAGACGTGCGTGAACCAGAAAAACTCCAGAAGGGCACCATCTACGCAGGGTGATTCCGAGGAATCGATTAAGCGTTCGTGGCTGCTCCGGCGGCGACTCCCTGCCAAATCGAGCTTCCTTGCCCGTCGCCGGCATACCACGACCGCACCTGCGGTCTTTGACGGCTACCACCGGCGATGGGTTGCCGGCGATGCCTTCAAATGTCACGGCCGCGGGACCCGAGGGACCCGCGATCGCTTGAAACGATTACTTCAGGCTCAGCGACGACTGGTCGACGGTGACGCCCGGGCCCATCGTCGAGCTGACCGACACCTTCTGCAGGTACAGGCCCTTCGAGGTGGCCGGCTTGGCCTTGATCAGGTCCAGCAGCAGCGCGGTCAGGTTCGACTTCAGCGCGTCTTCGGCGAAGTCGGCCTTGCCGATGGTGCAGTGGATGATGCCGGCCTTGTCGGTGCGGTAACGCACCTGACCCGACTTGGCATTCTTCACAGCCTCACCCGGGTTCGGGGAGACGGTGCCGACCTTCGGGTTCGGCATCAGGCCGCGCGGGCCCAGCACGGTACCCAGCTTGCCGACGACGCGCATTGCGTCCGGGGTCGCGATCACGACGTCGTAGTTCAGATCGCCGGCCTGCATCTTCTCGGCCAGGTCGTCCATACCGACGGCTTCGGCACCAGCGGCCAGGGCTTCATCAGCCTTGGCACCGGCCGGAGCGAAGACAGCGACGCGGACCGACTTGCCGGTACCTGCCGGCAGCACGGTGGAGCCACGGACCTGCTGGTCGGACTTCTTCGCGTCGACGCCCAGGCGCACAGCAACGTCGATCGACTCGACGAACTTGGCCTTGGTGGCGGTCTTCAGGATGTTGATTGCGTCCTCGAAGGCATACGCCTTACCCGGGACAACGGCGGCCTTGATGGCCTTTTCGCGCTTGTTCTGTGCCATCTGATTAACCCTCCACCACGAGGCCCATGGAACGGGCAGAGCCAGCGATGGTACGCACGGCGGCGTCCAGGTCGGCGGCAGTCAGATCCGGTTCCTTCGCCTTGGCGATCTCTTCCAGCTGCTTACGGGTGACCTTGCCGACCTTCTCGGTGTTCGGGCGCTTGGAGCCCGACGAGATGCCAGCGGCCTTCTTCAGCAGGGTGGTGGCCGGGGTGCTCTTGGTGATGAAGGTGAACGTACGGTCCGAATAGGCCGTGATGATCACCGGAACCGGCAGACCCGGCTCGAGCTTCTGCGTGGCGGCATTGAAGGCCTTGCAGAATTCCATGATGTTCAGGCCGCGCTGACCCAGCGCAGGACCGACCGGCGGCGAGGGGTTGGCCTGACCGGCCTTCACCTGCAGCTTGATATAACCGACAACTTTCTTTGCCATGTGAGTACTCTCCGGGTGCTAGCGCCTTGCGACAACAGGCTCCCCATCGGACCGGGAATCACGCGTCCCGGCATCGCGTTTTGAAATCATGCCGAAGGCCACCTTTCGGTGGCCTCGTCCCGCCAGCTTCCCAACGGGAGCCGCGCAGCATATCAGGTTTTTTCTTCACATGCCTGAAGCGGCAGGTGAATTCAGATCAGACGGCCTTTTCGACCTGGCCGAACTCGAGCTCGACCGGGGTAGCGCGACCGAAGATCAACACGGAGACGCGCAGACGGCTCTTCTCGTAGTTGACCTCTTCGACGACACCATTGAAGTCGTTGAACGGACCTTCGGTGACGCGGACCATCTGGCCCGGCTCGAACAGCACCTTCGGACGCGGCTTCTCGACGCCTTCCTGGACACGGTTCAGGATCGCCTCGGCCTCGGAATCAGCGATCGGCAACGGACGATCAGCGGTTCCACCGATGAAGCCCATGACGCGCGGGGTTTCCTTGACCAGATGCCAGCTTTCGTTGTCGATGCGCGGAATGCCTGCTTCTTCGTGGGTCTCGATCTGGACCAGCACGTAACCCGGGAAGAACTTGCGCTCGGAACGGCGCTTCTGGCCGGCGCGCATTTCGATCACTTCCTCGGTCGGAACCAGGACGTCGCCGAAGCGCTCTTCCATGCCGTCACGGACGATGCGATCGCGCAGAGCCTGCGCCACCGACTTCTCGAAGCCCGAATAGGCGTGAACGACGTACCAACGCTTCATGCATTTCTCCTTAGCGGCTCAGGAACCACTGAGTCAGTTTCTGGATGAAGAAGTCGAACCCGCCCAGCAGCAAGCTGAGGATCAGGACGACGACAATCACCACCCAGGTCATGCGAATGGCTTCCTGGCGGGTCGGCCAAACCACTTTACGCAGTTCGAAACGCGACTCGGAGAGGAATTCGCGGGTGTCGCGCCCCTTGCCGGTCAGCATGAACACGCCGATACCGCCAACCAGGCCGACCACGACCGCCAACGCACGCAGCTGACCCGCCCACGAGCCCAGCTGGGCAGCGCGACCGGAATCGGCGGAGAACCAGAACCAGACGAACAGACCTGCCAGCACCAGCAACGATGCGAGGACGTACTTGACGATATCCCCGCCTTGCGCGGAGGTGTCCTTGGAATGTTCGATCTTGCTATTCATCAGGCTGTGTCTGCTTTAGCGGCAGGGCCGCTCGGTAAGGTGGGCAGATGGCACGCCAGGAGGGACTCGAACCCCCAACCTGCGGTTTTGGAGACCGCTGCTCTGCCAATTGAGCTACTGGCGTACGTAGAAAACTTGCCTTCCCTTAGACGGCGAAGGCGGACCGAGGTTCCCGGCCCGCCACTCGCCAGACCGGCAGCGCTATGCGACCGCCGGCATGCAGGCTTACTCGAGGATGGTGGCAACCACGCCAGCACCGACGGTACGGCCACCTTCGCGGATTGCGAAGCGCAGGCCGGCGTCCATGGCGACCGGGTTGATCAGGGTGACAACCATCTTGATGTTGTCGCCCGGCATCACCATCTCGACGCCTTCCGGCAGCTCGACCGCACCGGTGATGTCGGTGGTACGGAAGTAGAACTGCGGACGGTAGCCCTTGAAGAACGGGGTGTGACGGCCGCCTTCGTCCTTCGACAGCACGTAGACTTCGGCGTCGAACTTGGTGTGCGGCTTGATCGAACCCGGCTTTGCCAGAACCTGGCCACGCTCGACGTCGTCACGCTTGGTGCCGCGCAGCAGCAGACCGGCATTGTCGCCTGCCTGACCCTGGTCCAGCAGCTTGCGGAACATTTCCACGCCGGTCACGGTGGTCTTCTGCACCGGACGGATGCCGACGATTTCGATTTCTTCGCCGACCTTGATCACGCCGCGCTCGATACGACCGGTGACCACGGTGCCGCGGCCCGAGATCGAGAACACGTCTTCGACCGGCATCAGGAATGCCTTGTCGACGTCACGCTCCGGGGTCGGGATCCAGGTGTCCAGCGCCTCGACCAGCTTGATGACGGCCGGCACGCCGATGTCGCTCTGGTCGCCTTCCAGCGCCAGACGGGCCGAACCCGAGATGATCGGGGTGTCGTCGCCCGGGAAGTCGTACTTGCTCAGCAGCTCGCGGACTTCCATTTCGACCAGTTCCAGCAGCTCGGCATCGTCAACCATGTCGGCCTTGTTCAGGAACACGACGATGTACGGCACGCCGACCTGACGCGACAGCAGGATGTGCTCGCGGGTCTGCGGCATCGGCCCGTCAGCGGCCGAGCACACCAGGATCGCGCCGTCCATCTGGGCAGCACCGGTGATCATGTTCTTGACGTAGTCAGCATGGCCCGGGCAATCGACGTGGGCGTAGTGACGAACGGTGGATTCGTATTCGACGTGCGCGGTCGAGATCGTGATGCCACGTGCCTTTTCTTCCGGCGCGGCGTCGATCGCGGAGTAATCCTTGAACTCGCCACCAAAGCGCTCGGCACCGATCTTGGTCAGTGCGGCGGTCAGCGTGGTCTTGCCGTGGTCGACGTGACCGATGGTGCCGACGTTGACGTGCGGCTTGGTGCGCTCGAACTTACCCTTGGCCATGGCTGCTTATCTCGAATTCGTCTGGTGTGGTGCTGAAGATGGTGCTCACAAAAGGAATCGAACCTTCGACCTCTTCCTTACCAAGGAAGTGCTCTACCGACTGAGCTATGTGAGCGAGTTTTGCATTATGGCATGAACTCGATAATATTCAAAGTTCACTCAATGGAGCGGGAGACGGGGATCGAACCCGCACCATCAGCTTGGAAGGCTGAGGTTCTACCATTGAACTACTCCCGCACCGGGAATGTGCCACAACGTGAAGCTGGTGGAGGGAGGTGGATTCGAACCACCGAAGGCGTAAGCCAGCAGATTTACAGTCTGCCCCCGTTGGCCGCTTGGGTATCCCTCCTTTTACCACCCCGTCCCGTGCCGCCGAAGCGTTGCGGTGTGTGGTGGTGAGCCCGCAATTCTGGAGATGAAGCGGGGGTCTGTCAACGCTTTTTTTCACTTTTTTTCACACGCGTCGCAAACCCCTTGATACGCAAGGGTCTGCTCAGGGCAGTGCGATTGTCTCGTCGGCAAAGATGGCCACGTGGGCAACGCCATCGGCCCCGATCCAGCCCCGATACATGCCCTGGGTGTTGAACGGCGCTGCGGCTTTTCCGTCTGCGGAGAGCACGATTGCGCCGCCGTCGCCGCCCATCTGCGGAATCGCGTCGTTGATCACGCCCTTGCCCGCCTGTTCCGGCGATTGACCGAGGTAACGCATGCGCGCGCAGATCTCATGGGCGGCGGCGGTGCGGATGTAGTACTCGCCCCAACCGGTACCCGATACCGCACAACGCGCATCGGCCCAGGTGCCGGCACCGATGATCGGCGAGTCGCCGACACGGCCATAGCGCTTGTTGGTCATGCCGCCGGTGGAAGTGCCCGCAGCAAGATGGCCCTGCGCATCCAGGGCGACCGCACCGACCGTGCCGAAGTGCTTTGCGGTTTCCAGGTCGGCATGCGCCTGCCCGCTCGCTTCTTCCTTCAATGCACGCTGCAGCTGCTGCCAGCGCTTGTCGGTGCGGAAGTAGGAGGGGTCGACCAGGGTCACGCCCTGCTCGGTGGCGAAGGCTTCGGCGCCCTGCCCCACCATCATCACGTGCCTGGACTTCTGCATCACCGTCTGCGCGAGCAGGATCGGGTTGCGCACGCGCTGCACGCCGGCCACTGCGCCGGCTGCCTGGGTGGCCCCGTCCATCACCGCCGCGTCCAGTTCATTGCGGCCTTCGTGGGTGAACACCGCGCCCTTGCCCGCGTTGAAGGTCGGATCATCCTCGAGCACGGTGATGGCCGCGGTGACCGCCGCCAATGCCGGACGCCCGGCTGCCAGTTCGGCATGGCCCTTCAGCAATGCCGCCTTCAGCGCAGCGCGCGCGGCCTGTTCTTCCGCCGCGGAGAGATCCTTGCGCTCCACGCCGGCACCGCCGTGGATGACCAGCAGCGGTGATGCGGAGGGTGCGGCCTGGGCCAGCAGTGGCAGGGACAACAGCGCGGACAGCGCCAGGCGCAGTTTCATGGAAGCAGATCTCCAGCAGGAAAGGGATTGGATTGCACGGTAGCGCCGGGCCATGCGCGGTGGAAGGCACCGCGCGGCGGCATCCGCCGGGCATGGCCCGGCGCTACCGGATCATTGGCGGACGACTTCAATCTCGCCGTCGCTGATGTCAGCCAAGGCCTGGTAGGCCGCGTCGGCCTGCAGGTCGTCCAGGCGCATGCGACTGCCGCTGGCAACCACGGTGACCGGCACCGCGTGGAAGCGCAGGGGTTCACCTTCCACCAGCCGGTCGGCATCGCGTCCGGGGCTGACCACCCAGACCTTGCCTTCGCCGTCGGCGCTGTAGACCTGGGCCTGGCCGTCAGGCTCCACGCACAGGGCCGTATCTTCGTCGACGCCGATGCCGACCATGTCCGGGTCACCACTGTCATGCGCGGCGCGGGCCACGAACACGATCAGGCGGCCGAGACGGTCGCGCTTGTCGAAGTGGGTGTCGGTGACCACCCGCTGCAGATAGGGCAGCTGCAGGAAGCCGCGATCCAGAGTGACGGCCTCGCCCATCGGGTCGGCCATGGCGCTGGCCGAATCGATGCTGCCGCCATCCAGCGCGCCATAGGCGTAGCCGCCGAGGATGGCCAGGCCGGCGCTGGTACCGGCAATCGGCTTGCCGGCGCGTACGTGGGCATTCAGTGCGCGGTTGAGCGCAGTGCCCTTCCAGAAGCGGATGTAGCGGGACTGATCGCCGCCGGCGATGAAGATCGCATCGGCCGCAGCCACGACCCGCAGCACGGCCGGGTCGTCGGCGCCGCGGCGGCTGTCGAACACCAGGGTCTGCACGGCGGTGGTGCCGCCGATCTCGCGGTACAGGCGGTCCTGCAGCTCATCGGTGCCGGAGGCGCGCAGGATCAGCACGCGACCATTGCCGGCCTGGCGCAGCCACCACTGGAAGGCCTCGGGGACCCATTCGCCGCCGCCCATCAGCATCATCGCGGGGGCGCGCGGACCGGGCCGCGGCGCATCCAGATCACCCACTTCGTAGTAGGCGAAGCCCGGCTCCATCAGCTCCTGTGCAGCTGCTGGCGAGGACCAGCAGAGCACCGACAGCAGCAAGGCGATGAGCGGGCCACGCAGCCCGTAGCGAAGGCGTCGCATCTTGATCTCCCTGAACAAAAACGACCTGCAACCGTTTTCACTCTTTGCCAGACATATCCCCAGTAGTCAAGGACATAAAAAAGGCGTTAAATGCGCGCGCCCATTCCTGAAATGTGAATGGGGGACAGGGCCCCTCCTCTGTGGGCCGGCATTACTTCCGAGAATTTCTCATGCGTAGACAGGCGATGGCGTGGTCGATCCAGCTGGCGTTGATGGGCGTTGCTGCTTCGGCGGCAGCACAGACTCCCGCTTCCTCTTCGGTACAACAGCTGGATGCGGTGCAGGTGACCGGCTCGCGCATCCCGCGCGCCCAGGTGGAAGGACCGGCGCCGATCACTGTCATCAACGCAGAGCAGATCCGCTCCAGCGGCTTCACCACCGTACCGGACGTGCTGCGCGCGATGACCCAGAACGGCGGTGAGACGCAGAGCCAGCAGTCCTCCGGCGGCGCCGACTTCTCGCCGGGCGCGCAGCAGGTCGACCTGCGTGGGCTGGGGCCGAACCACACCCTGGTGCTGGTCAACGGCCGCCGCATCGCCGACTTCCCGATGCCGTTCAAGGGCCGCAGCAACTTCACCGATGTGTCCAACATTCCGCTGGGCATGATCGACCGCATTGAAGTGCTGACCGGCAGCGCGTCGGCGATCTACGGCTCGGATGCGATCGCCGGCGTGGTCAATTTCATCCTGAAGAAGAAGGCCGATGGCACCACCATCGACATGCGCATGGGCACCACCACCGAAGGCGGTGGTGAGTCGTTCGACATGAGCCTGGCCAGCGGCTTCAGCAGTGGCAACTTCAACGCGGTATACAGCGTCGAACTGCAGTCGCAGACGCCGCTGTGGGCCTACGACCGCGACATCCAGGACTCGACCCAGGACGGCCCGACCGAAGGCGCGCGCATCGCCCGTCGCTCCTATCTGCGCACCGATTACAACGATGACTACCTGGACCCGGGCGCGGCGACCTGCGAGGCGCTGGCCGGGCAGAACCAGGGCAGCACCTACCGCGCCTTCCGCCCCCGCTACGGCTACTACTGCGGCAGCGACAGCGCGATCGGTTACGGCACGATCCTCAGCAAGCGCCGCGGCGCCAACGGCTATGCCTCGCTCAGCTACGACTTCGACAACGGCCAGCAGTGGTTCGCCGACGTGCAGCTGGGCTACCACACGATGTCGCTGATGCGCGATGTCACCAAGTGGGGCCGCATGGCCGCCGACGGCGACGAGTCGGGCTACTTCAACAATGAAGCGACCGGCGAGATCGAGTTCTGGCAGCGCCAGTTCTCGCCCGAGGAAATGGGCGGGCTGGACAATGCGATGGTACGCAGCACGCAGAAGACCTTCAGCGTGACCACCGGCTTCAAGGGCAACCTGACCGGCAGCTGGGACTACGAAGCGGCATTGAGCCATTCGCAGTACCAGTCGCGGATCAGCTGGGCGCAGATCATCGCGTCCAAGGCCAACGACCTGTTCCTGGGCCCGCAGCTGGGCGAGGACGATGACGGCTTCCCGATCTACAACGCCGATCCGTCGCGCCTGTACCGGCCGCTGACCCGTGCCGAGTACGATTCGATCGCCGCACGCACCACCTATACGCCGAAGTCGCGCACCGAGACAGCGGCGTTGACGCTGACCAATGGTTCGCTGTTCACCCTGCCCGGTGGCGATGCCGGCTTTGCCGCGACGGTGGAGGTGGGCCAGCAGGCCTATGCACTCAACCCGGACCCGCTGGCGACCGGCTATTACTACTACAGCTGGAAGGATTCGGACGGCAAGGGCTCGCGCAACCGCTGGGCGACTGCTGCCGAGCTGCGCATGCCGCTGCATGAAACGGTCAACCTGAGCGTTGCCGGCCGTTACGACCAGTACCGCTATTCGGGCCACACCATCGGCAAGGCCACCTGGAGCGGTGGCCTGGAATGGCGTCCGATCGACACGCTGCTGGTGCGCGGTTCGTACGGCACCGCGTTCCGCGCGCCGGACCTGCATTATGTCTTCGCCGGCCCGGGCAACGACGAGACCAGCGCGGAAGATCTGTACAACTGCCGCGCCGATGCCGCCGATGACTGCGCTGATTACGAGCGCAACGTGATCCGCAGCCGCAGTGGCAACCGCGAGCTGGAGCCGGAAACCAGCACCTCCTGGAGCGCTGGCTTCGTGTGGTCGCCGGCTATCGGCCTGGACCTGTCGGCCGACTGGTTCAACATCGACATGCGCGACCAGGTGCAGGACATGGACGTACGCACGATCCTGGCCAACGAGGCGAACTGCCGGCTGGGCAGCGCCGACCCCGCCTCGCCGACCTGCGTGGACGCCCTGGCCCGCATCACCCGCACTGCCGATGGCCGTCTGTACGGCGTGCATGTGAACCCGATCAACGTTGCGCGCGAGTCCACCTCCGGCATCGACGTCGGCCTGCGTTACCGCCTGCAGACCGGCATCGGCGACTTCATCTTCAATGGCACCCACACCTGGGTGAAGAAGCATGACTTCCAGCGTTATGCCGGTGATGTGACCCAGGACCAGTTCGCGATCAACAGCGGTTTCGATATTCCCCGCACCAAGACCAGTGTCAGCGTGACCTGGGAGAAGGATGCCTGGTCTGCCACCGTGTACGGCTCGCGCCTGGGCAAGCTGCCGACCTCGGACAGCTACGACCAGGTGTTCGATGAGGAAAGCGGCGACAGCCCGTGGATCAAGGCGACCTACCGCTACAACGCTTCGCTGCAGTACCGCTTCGACGATCACTCGCGGTTGTCGCTGTCGGTGGTCAATGTGTTCAACAAGATGCCGCCGAAGGACAGGACCTACACCGCGTACCCGTACTACGACGTGTCCTGGTTCGACAGCGTCGGCCGCACCATCAACCTGCAGTACACGCACAGGTTCGGCGGCAGCGCGCTGTAAAGGCGCCCCTGCTGGCTGCACGCCTCGGACCCCCGCTTCGGCGGGGGTCTTTTTTTGAGCGCCGGCCCAGCGCCAGCCTGAACGGTTCCCCGCCGGTGGTCTCCTGCACGGGATGCAGGCCGCTTTTTAGGACATGGCTGATTCCGGGCGGGTGACCGTCCTCCCTAGGATCGGTGCATGTTCCGATTCCCTCGCCCTTCCCTGCCCCTGGTCGCACCGCCGACCACCGCTTCGGTGCTGCTGCGCTGGCTGACGGTGTGCGTGTTCCTGTGCCTGGCGGCCGCCACCGGCTTCTACCTGCTGACCGCGTTGACCGAAGACATCTCCAGCCACCGCCGCGACATGAATGCTGCCGCGTACAAGGCGCAGATCTATTTCGACCAGCGCGAAGCCCTGCTGCGCTACCTGGGCGATTCGGTAGTGGTGGGTGATCCGTCGGTGCCGTCCAGCGAGGGCGTACGCCAGCTGCCATTGGACGGACCGGGTGGCAAGCCGGGCCAGCGCCTGCTGCTGTCGCCGCGCGCGGAGCACACGCTGCAGACCCTGCAGACCCATCTGCTGCTGGTCGATGCGCAGGGAACGCATTGGCTGGCTGGCGGCCAGGCCGACGTTGACATCGCCGGCCTGCCCACGTTGCAGGTGCTGCGGCAGCGCAGCGGCACGCTTGCCGGTACCGATCCGGTGTACTGGCTGCGCGCGGGCGATGCCGGGGTCGCCCTGGCACAGCCGGTGCAGGCCGGACCGCAGCCGAGCCAGTGGCTGATGCTGCTGCTGGACAGTGCGGCCGCCGCGGACATGATCGATGGCCAGGGCATCGGCGGCTACGCCCTGCTGGACCGCGACGGGCAGCCCGCGCTGTCGAGCCTGGCACCGCGGCTGGACAGCGCAGGCTGGAAAGCACTGCAGCAGCGCCAGGACGACAGTTTCGGCGTGCTCTGGAGCACGGGTCTGCCGCGCGGCGTGGCCCTGGTGAAGGGCGTGGGCAATGACGGCTGGCGGCTGGTCTATCACCTGCCTCCGCGCCTGCTGCTCGGCGACATGGCGACTTCGCTGCTGATCGGCAGTGCCTTGCTGCTGCTGGCTGGCATTGCCCTGCGCCTGCTGCGGCACCGCGTCGACCGCCAGTTGATCCAGCCAGCCCTGCTGCAGCATCGGCGCTTGCTGGAAAGCCTGGACTTCAGTTCCACGGTGATCGACCTGGCGCCGGTCGGCATCTGCGTCCTGCGTCGCAGCGACCGCCAGTTGCTGCTGTCCAACCAGCTGCTGCGCGACTGGCTGGGCGAGGACGGCACCGACAGCGATTGGCAGGCACCGTGGCGCGGGCATGCCGGCGAACGCGGCCGCGGGCTGGAGTTCACCGCACGCGACGGTCGCCAGCTGCAGGTGCTGCATGCGGCCTGCCGTTACCAGGATGATGACGTGCTGCTGTGCGTGTTCCATGACATCTCACGCCATCGGCAGGCGCAGGCGGCACTGTCCTCGGCGCGGCAGGCGGCCGACGCCGCCAACCAGGCCAAGAGTGCGTTCCTGGCGACCATGAGCCATGAAATCCGCACGCCGCTGTACGGGGTGCTTGGCACGCTGGAGCTGCTCGGCCGCACGCCGCTGGATGCGCGCCAGTCGCAGTACCTGCGCACCATCGAAAGTTCCTCGTCGGTGCTGCTGCAGCTGATCAGCGACGTGCTGGATGTGTCCAAGATCGAGTCGGGCCAGCTGAGCCTGGAACCGGCATCGTTCTCGCCGCGCGAGCTGACCGAAAGCGTGCTGCGCAGCTTCGCTGCTGCGGCCACGCGCAAGGGCCTGCAGGTACTGGTCTGCACCGATCCACGGTTGCCGACACGGGTGCTCGGCGATGCCGACCGGATCCGCCAGGTGCTGGGCAACCTGCTCAGCAACGCCATCAAGTTCACCGAGCATGGCCGGGTAGTGCTGCGCGTGCGCCTGGTGCAGCGCGAAGGCGAGTCGAGCGTGCTGGCCTGGCAGGTCACCGATACCGGCGTGGGCATCGCCACCGAGGAACAGGCGCGCCTGTTCGAGCCCTTCCGCCAGGTCCGTGGCGCCGCCAGCGCTCAGGGTACTGGGCTGGGCCTGTCGATCAGCGACCGCCTGGTGCGGTTGATGAGTGGCGAACTGCGCGTGGTCAGCGAACCGGGACTGGGCAGCAGTTTCACCGTGCGCCTGCCCTTGCCGGTGCTGGCCGCGACCGAGGACGGCCCGGCGTTGCTGGCCGAACCGCCGGTCTACGTGCGCGGCCGCGATCGCGAGCTGGTCGACAGTGCCTGTGGCTGGCTGCGCCGCTGGGGTGCCAATGCGCAGCCGCTGCAGGGCGATCCTGCCCTGCTCGACCACGCCGGTGCGATCCTGATGGATGGCGAGGCGGAACAGCCGCTGGCCTGGCAGGGACCGCGGGTGCTGGCCTCGATCGATGGTGGCGACCAACCCGCACCCGCTGCCGATGGCGCGCTGCTGGTCACCCTGCACGGCATGTCTTCGATCGCCCTGGCGGTTGCACGCCAGCAGCGGCAGTGCGCAACGCTGCCGACCGCAGCGCGCGATGTGCAACCGGGCCCGCTGGGACTGCGGGTGCTGGCCGTGGAAGACAATCCCATCAACCGGGTGATCCTGGCCGAACAGCTGCAGGCCCTGGGCTGCGAGGTGGAGCTTGCCCAGGATGGCGTCGAGGCGTTGCAGCTGTGCCAGACCCATGACTTCGACCTGGTGGTCACCGACATCAACATGCCGCGCATGGACGGCCACACCCTGGCGCGCCGGCTGCGGGCGGAGGGCACTCTGCTGCCCGTGATCGGCGCCACTGCCAACGCCACCGCCGAGGAGCGCGAGCGCTGCCTGGCCAGCGGCATGCAGGGCTATCTGAGCAAACCCATCGACATCGCACGCCTGCGTCAGGCGCTTTCCGCCGTTCGCCAAGGAGATCCCGCATGACCCGCCGTGTCCTGATCCTGGAAGACCAGCCGTTCCAACGTGGTTACCTCGTCAATCTGTTCAGCGCGCGTGCCGGCGTGCAGGTCGACGCCTGCGAAGACGTGGAGGCGGCGATCGCCCTGTGTGCCTGCCAGGCCTATGACCTGGTGGTGAGCGATCTGTTGATGCCGGGCCAGGATGGCATCCAGTTCATCCAGGCACTGGCCGCGCAGCCGCGCCCGCCGCGGCTTGCCGTGGTCAGCGCAGCCTCGCGGCGGATGATGAGTTCGGCACGGTTGATGGCCGAATCACTGGGCCTGGACGTGGTCGGCCTGTTGGCCAAGCCGGTCGCCGCCAGCGATGTCGATGCGCTGCTCGATGCACTGGCGCAGGCGCGGCCAGCGGTGCGCACCAGCCCGGCGGCGCTGACGCCCGAGCCGGATGCGGCGCAGCTGCGACAGGCGCTGGCCGACGGCAGCCTGACCGCCTGGTTCCAGCCGAAGAAGTCGTTGCAGTCCGGGCACGTGGTTGCCGCCGAGGCACTGGTGCGCTGGCGCCACCCGCAGCTGGGGACGCTGGCACCCGGCAGTTTCCTGCCGGCGCTGTGCCGTCATGGCCTGGAGGGCGAACTGCTGCGGGCGATGCTCACCGCCAGCATCCGGGCACAGGCGCGCTGGCGCGCGCAGGGATTCCGCGTGCCGGTATCGATCAACCTGCCACCGCACCTGCTGGAGCAGTCCGATCTTCCGGATGAACTGCTGGCGCTGACCCTGGCCGCGGGCGGCACTCCGGCGGATCTGTGCTTTGAACTGATGGAGAACAGCACCACCCGCCACGTCAGCGACTTCTATGCTGGCGCGTGCCGGTTGCGGATGAAGGGCTTCGGCCTGGCCCAGGACGATTTCGGCCAAGGGCTGAGCTCGGTGCACAACCTGGTCAACACCCCCTTCACCGAGGTCAAGATCGATCGTGCGCTGGTCAGCGGTTGCGCGCGCGATCCCGCCCTGCACCTGACCCTGACCACAGTAATCGCGCTGGCCAACCAGCTCGGCCTGACCATCGTTGCCGAAGGCGTGGAGAGCGATGCCGATCTGGCCGCGCTGCGCCAGCTCGGCTGCAACCAGGTACAGGGTTTCCTGATTTCGCAGGCGCTGCCCTCCGACGACTTCACCCGTCTGCTGGACGAAGATGCTCCTGATGAGGGCGCGCGCGGCAGCCGTGCAGCGTCGCGCTGACAGGCGTGGCTGAAAGGCTTCACAATCCCATCAAGAGTCTTTGACGATCCTCTCTGCGCGGCGGTACCGGCCGTGCCCTGGGCCCTTCGGGCCGCCATCGACCGCCTACTGCTCCGAGACCTGTCCATGCCGGCCGAGGCCGCTCCCGTACGCCGACTCGCCCGCCGCTCCCTGCGTGTACATGCCCTGTTGATTGGCGTGGTGGTGCTGGCCACCCTGCAGGCCGGCCTGCTGCTGTCCACAGGCAGCCAGCTGTTCAACGAAGAAGAGGGCAAGATCCGCTATCACTTCCGTCGCCTGGACGGCACGCTGCAGGAACAGGAACGCTTCCTGCGGCAATGGCGCCTGCATGACGTGGGCAATCGCGGGCAGCCTGTGGACGAGGCCGCCTCAGGTACACAGCCCAGCCCGCTGTTCGCCAGTTTCGCGCGGATCGGTGCCGACGGCGGCGCTTCGACACAGGCAACGGCCGAACTGGGCGACCGCTTCCTGCGCTTCTACGGTGCTTTCTGGGCGGCCTCGCGGTTTCCACCGCCGCAGTGCCTGCTGGTCGATGGCCAGGGCCGCCGTGGCCTGCTTGCACCGATCCAGACAGTGCGTGGTGACCCGGGCCAGAGCAGTCCGCATCACCTGCAACCGGCGCTGACCGCCATCCACCAGGTCCTGCGCGAACGGCCGGCGCTGCGTCGCGGCAACGTGGTGTGGACGCCGGTGGCCTGGCGCGAGGGACAGACCCGGCTGCTTGCCATCGCGCACGCGCCGCAGGATGCCCGCCTGTGGGGCGAGAGCGAGGACGAGTCGCTGGCCGCAGTGGCCTGCCTGCTGGATCCCGGCCGCGTTGATGACTACCGCCAGGTGATGGGGACACCGGTGTTCGAACGGATGTCGCTGTTCGATGGCAACGGCCGCCTGCTGCTCGGTGATGCCAACGATGCCAGCCGCGCCGGCACTTCATGGCGCGCGGGCCTGGACGGCCTGCTGTTCCGCATGCGCAGCGAACACGGCTGGCTGGCGGTGTATCACGTGGGCTGGCAACAGGTGTTCCAGCACCCGCGCGGGCCACTGCTGGGCAGCATGGTGGTGGCGTTGCTGCTGGCCACCGGTGGCGTGCTGATCCTGCGTGCCTACCGGCGCTCGGTGATCGAACCACTGCGCCGCAACCATGCGCGGTTGCTGGAAAGCGAGGCCTTCAGCCGCACCATCCTCGACAACGCGCCGATCGGGTTGTGCCTGCTGCGCCGTACCGATGGCCGCGTGTTGCTGGACAACGCGCTGGCACGTCAGTGGCTGGGGGAAGACCACGACGACGGTGGCTGGCACGGGCCCTGGCGACGCAGCGTGTTGGCCGCTGGCGGCACCACGGCAGGCGATGGCCTGGCCTACACCACGCCGGACAACCGCCACCTGCTGATCACCGCGACGCCCGCGCGCTATCGCGGCGCACCCGCTGTGCTGTGCCTGTTCATCGACCTCAGCAGCCAGCACGAGGCCGAACAGGTGCTGCAGCAGGCACGCCGTGCAGCCGACCAGGCCAACCGCGCCAAGAGCCAGTTCCTGGCCACCATGAGCCATGAGATACGCACCCCGCTGTACGGCGTGCTCGGCACGCTGGAGCTGCTGGGCTTGACCCCGCTGGATGCGCGCCAGCAGGACTACCTGGACACGATCCAGCGCTCCTCATCGACATTGATGCAGCTGATCAGCGACATCCTGGATGTCAGCAAGGCCGAGGCCGACCAGCTGAGCCTGGAGCCCGGCGCGTTCGATCCAGTGCGGTTGACCGAGGACGCGCTGGACTCCTACGCCGCTGCCGCCGCCCACAAGGGCCTGCAGTTCTATGCCTGCATCGATCCGGACGTGCCGGCTGCGGTCAACGGTGATGCCGCGCGCATACGCCAGATCCTCAACAATCTGATCAGCAATGCGCTGAAGTTCACCGACAGCGGCCGGGTCGTGGTGCGCCTGGGTGCACAGCGTATTGATGACCGCTGCTGGCTGCGCTGGCAGGTGGCCGATACCGGCATCGGCATTGCCAGCGAGCACCAGGCACATCTGTTCGAACCTTTCTTCCAGGCCAACCCCGGCACCGATGCGATGCGCGGCACCGGATTGGGCCTGGCGATCTGTGCGCACCTGACCACGATGATGGACGGCCAGCTGCGGGTGGTCAGCGAAAGCGGCCTGGGCAGCAGTTTCTCGGTCGAGCTGCCGCTGCCCGAGGCAACACCCGATCCGCTGCAGGCGGCTTCACCGCGATTGCCGCCAGCGTTGCCGGTGCACGTGCGCGGCAGCGTCCGCGAGTTCGCACAATCGATATGCGAGCGGTTGCAGCAGCGCGGCGCACAGGCCAGCGTGCATCGCGACGATGCGCCGGAGCTTGCCGATCCCGGCGCGGTGATGCTCGACCTGGTGCTGGACGAGGGCACGCCCACGTGGAGTGGACCGCAGGTGGTGGCGTGCCGCGAAGGCGGAATGCAGCCACAGCAGGTGCGGGGACATTGGCAGGTCGGCGTGCATCGTCTGGATGCGATCGTGCTCGCGCTGGCGGCTGCGGCCGGGCGAGCAGTGCCCGCCGAGGTCAACGGACGTCTGCCGGCGCCACGCAGGTTCGGGCTGCAGGTTCTTGTCGCCGAAGACAACCCGATCAACCAGGCGATCCTGCGTGGCCAGCTGGAGCAGCTCGGCTGCCACGCCGTGGTCGCCAGTGACGGCAATGAAGCCCTGCACTATTGGCCGCAGCGTCCCTTCACCCTGGTGTTGACCGACCTCAACATGCCTGGACTGGATGGTTACGGACTGGCCCGTGCACTGCGCGCGCGTGGGGTTGACGTACCGATCCACGGCGCCACCGCCAACGCCGACCCCGCCGAACGGCAACGCTGCCACGAGGCGGGAATGCAGGGCGTACTGGTCAAGCCGATCACCCTGGCAGCACTGCAGCGCCTGCTGACCCAGGTTGCGGCCCAGCCGCACAGCGGCCCCATCGACGCCCAAGCCGATGCTCCCCTGCAGGTTCCGGAAACCATGCAGGCGCTGTTCGTGCAGACCATGCAGGCCGACCTGGACAGCCTGCAGCGGGCGATCGACGATGCCGCGCCGGAACGCGTGGCACAGGTGCTGCACCGCATCCGCGGCGCACTGGTGATCGTTGGCGCACCGGCACTGGTGGCGCACGGCCAGCAGATCGAACAGCAGATCGGCGACGGCGACGCGTTGCCTGCCCTCGCCTCGGCGCTCGCGCATTTCCAACGGCGCCTGCGGCGGCTGCTGCAACCCCTGGTGCACGTCGCCGCCCCCTCATCCCCCAGCAAGCCGACACCACCATGACCACCCGCATCCTCATCGCTGACGACCACCCGATCGTGCTTGCCGGCATCCGCGATGTCCTGGCCGGCGAACTGGACCTGGACGTGGTCGGCGAGGCCGCCGATCCGGCGACCTTGGTCGAGCTGATGACGAGCACCCTGCCCCATGCGGTGATCACCGACTACAGCATGCCCGGGGGGGACAGCTTCGGCGATGGCATCAAGCTGATCTCGTTCCTGCGCCGCAGCTTCCCCGATGTGCGTCTGCTGGTGTTGACGATGGTCTCCAACCCCTCGCTGGTGGCGGCCATGTATGCAGCCGGTGCCAGCGGCGTGGTGCTCAAGAGCCACGGCCTGGGCAGCCTGGTGCAGGCGCTGCGCACGGTGCTGGCCGACCGCGTCTACCGCCCTCCCGGTCTGCTGCCGGTCGCCGCCGCGGAACCGGCCGATGCCGAGGTGGTGCTGGCGCGCCTCTCGCCGCGTGAACTCGAAGTCATCCGTCTGTTCACCGGCGGCATGAGCGTGGGCGACATCGCCCGCCAGCTGCAGCGCAGTGCGAAGACGGTCAGCACGCAGAAAATCAACGCGATGCGCAAACTGGGCGTGGACAGCGACCAGGCACTGATCGAGTACTGCCTGCAGTCGTCGATGTTCGGCTGAGGCCTCCACATCGCTGAACCGAACCCCGCCGCGCGCGGGACTCGAAGGGCTTTAGGAAACGCCTGATTCCATCGGACTCGGCTGATTTCTAGTCTGTACGCATCCCGCCACGGTGACGACTCCCCCTCGTCATCGCCTTGCCGGCGGGAGGGAAACCGGATGGCGCCTGCAGTGGCCATCGCACCCGGTTTCCACAGCGACGCGGCCCTGCCGCGCCAGATCGCGCAGCCGCGCTGCGCCCTGCCACAGGAATCCACCAGCATGAACGCCTCTCCCCCACGGCGCCGCCGTGCGTCCGCCTGCGCGCGCGCTTCGCGCCTCCCCTTGATTCCCAGCCTGCTGGCCAGCGCACTGTGGGCCGCCCTGCCCGTGCACGCGGCCGAACTGCAGGGGCCGCTGAAGGTTACCGATGGCGGCAGCCTGCAGTTGGGCGCCGACGACATGCTGTCGCACAGTGCCGGCGGCTACGCCCTGGAGGCCAATGGTGTCGGCAGCACCATTACCGTCAATGGCAGCTGGATCTCCAGCACCGGTGGCGGCAGCGGCATCCTTGCCAGCGCCGGCGGCAGCGTCCTGATCGAGGGCGGCATCCTGCAGGTCGGCGGCGACAGCACCCCCGTCGGCTATGCGCTGAACGCCAGCGGTGCGGGCAGCGTGATCCGGGCCAACAACCTGGTCATCAATGCCTATCGCAATGGCTCCGGCTACGGCACGGTCAATGCCACCGGCGGTGGCAAGGTCTGGTTGAATGGCGGCAGTGTGAGCAGCGCCGGCCACGCCCTGTACTCCACTGGCGTCGGCAGCGAGCTGCATGTATCGGGGACCACGGTCAACAACGGTGCCAACAGCGCGGTGTACGCCGATGGCGGCGCTCTGCTGTCACTGGAATCGCTGACGATGACCTTCGCCGACGCCAGCAGTGGCTACAGCGGGCGCGTGTCCTCCAACGGCAGCGGCAGCGTGCTGTCGCTGCGCGATGTGGACGTGGTCAACGGCTACTTCGACATCAACAACGGTGGCACGCTGCGGATCGTGGGGGGCAGCGCCAGCACCAAAGGCGGCAGCATCCATCTGCTCGGCAACAGTGGCAACCGGGTGTACTCCACCGCCGATGTCAGCGGCGGCCGCTTCGAGACCGTCGGCGGCTACGGGGTCAACGTCAACAGCTGGGCGAAGCTGACCACCAACGGCGCCCACTTCACCGTGCGTGATGGCTACTCCGGCATCTGGCTGTCCGGCGCGGACTCGCTGGCCGACCTCACCGATACCACGATCAGCACCCATGGCGACAACGGCTACGGCCACGGCGTGGACGTCTGGGGTGGCACTGCCACGATCACCGGCGGCAGCATCGATACCCACGGCGATGGGGTCTATGGCCTGCGCGCCTCGGGCAGCAATCCACCGACGCCCTATTCGCGCATCCGTGCCAAGGATCTGGATATCACCACCTACGGCACCGGTGGCGGCGGCGTCTTCCTCGGTGGCAGCACGGCCGATGCGCAGCTGGACGGCGGCTCGATCACCACGCGGGGTGCCTCCTCGTTCGGCATCGTGCAGATGAATACCGCCAAGCTCACCGCCGACAACCTGAGCATCCAGGCACAGGGGACGAATTCGGGTGCCTATCGTTCCTACATCACGGTGTTCGGGCCGTACTGGGACCGTCTGGTATTCAACAACAGCAGCCTGCAGACCCAGGACGGTCCTGCGCTGTGGCTGCAGGGCAGCAACCATGAGCTGACGCTCAACAACACCGACGTCGTCGCGCGCCAGCAGGGCAACGTCGACGGTGGCCGCCTGCTGCGGGTGAGCGATACGGTGTTCACCGATGGAAGCTCGGTCGCCACCGCGGACATTCTTTTCACCGCCGACAACAGCCGCCTGACCGGCGACGTCGTGGTCGACAGCGCCACCGCCAACGTGCAGATGACGCTGCGCAACGGCACCGTGTTCAACGGCGCGCTGCGCAACGACTCCGGCTACCAGGTCGCGCAGCTGGCGATGGACGGCAGCAGCCAGTGGAACGTGCGTGGCAGTTCCAGCGTCGGCTCGCTGGACCATGCCGGCACCATCGCCTTCGTCGCGCCCACCACCGACGACTTCAAGACCCTGACCGTCACCGGCGACTATGTCGGCAACGATGGCCATTGGCTGTTCAACCGCGCGCTGGGCGACGATGCCTCGCTGGGTGACCAGCTGGTGATCCAGGGCAACAGCAGTGGCACGGCCTCTGTCAGCGTGCGCAACGCGGGGGGCGCCGGCGCCCTGACCAGCGAAGGCATCCGCCTGATCAGCGTGGCTGGCCAGTCCGATGCGCAGTTCTCGCTGCAGGGACGCGCGGTGGCCGGCGCTTACGACTACTTCCTGTACAAGGGTGGCGTCGCCACCCCGGACGACGGCAACTGGTACCTGCGCTCGGAATACGTACCACCGGTCGATCCGCCGGAACCGCCCGATCCGCCGGAACCGCCGATTGATCCGCCGACTCCGCCGATTGATCCCCCTGCTCCGCCGATTGATCCGCCGATCGATCCGCCGCTGCCGCCAGCGCCGCCGCGCGTGGAGCGCCCGGAGCCAGCCGTGTACATGGCCAACCAGAGCAGCGCGCTGCGCATGTTCCGGCACAGCCTGTACGACCGCAGTGGCGATCCTGCCGATGCAGCCGACGGCGGCAGCGACGCCATTGCCTGGGCACAGGTGCGCAGCAGCCAGCCCGGCAGCCGCGGCAGCCAGGTCGATGTGGACAGCGAACTCAACAGCGTGCTGCTGGGTGTCGGTCGTCGCTTCGAAGCCAATGCCGGTGGCCAGCTGCAGGCAGGTGTGATGGCCGGCCAGGGCCGGGCGCGCAACGACAGCCGTTCGCAGGTGACCGGTTACACCGCGCGCGGTGTGGTCAACGGCACCAGCCTGGGCGTGTATGCCACCTGGTTGCAGGACGCACGGATGGACAGCGGTGCGTATGTTGACGGCTGGTTGCAGTACGGGCGGTTCCGCAACAGCGTGCAGGGTGAAGGGCTGCAGAAGGAGCACTACCGCTCGCACAGCTGGACCGGTTCGGCCGAGGCAGGCTATGTGCTGCCCGTGCAGCGCACGGCGCAGCGCGGTGTCTACCTGGAGCCACAGCTGCAGGTGATCCACAGCCGCTACGATGCCGATCGCGTGGTCGAGGCCAACGGCACGGTGGTTGAGGGTTACGACAAGGACAGCACCACCACCCGTGTGGGCCTGCGTCTGTACACCCGTTCGCTGACGCAGCGCCAGGGGCAGGTACAGCCGTTCGTCGCGGTGAACTGGTGGTCCGGTGGCAACGACGCGGCCATCGCCGTGGACGGCGAACGCCTGCGCCGGCAGTTGCCGCGTGACATCTACGAAGCCAAGGCCGGCGTGCAGGTGAATCTGTCGGGCGGCTGGCGCGGCTGGGGCGAGATCAGCCGGCAGACCGGCGGCATGGGCTTCCGCGATACCAGCGGTCAGCTGGGCGTCTCTTACCGCTGGTAAGCGCTGCCACGGGTGAGCCCAGAGAGGGGTCCGGCGATGCGTCGTCGGACCCCTTGTTGTTTTCCACACCACGCGTGGAAATCGATGGGGGTTGGATGTGGACAAGTGGCCGTAAGCCGCGCACGGCAAGGGTTTTCGAGGCTGGTGATTTTTTGTCCAGCCCATCGGCGGTGCAAACAGCTGCGTGTTTTCCACACAGCAGGTGGAAAGCAATGCGGACTTGATGTGGACAACCCGCCTTGAACGTTGTGCCGCAAGCGTTTCAAGGCATGGCGATATTTTGTCCAGGCGCCTCATCGGTTTTCCACACGCGACGTGGAGAGCCGTGGGGGTTTGATGTGGACAAGTCGCCGCGAGCCATGCAGGCCAAGCGTTTCAACGCGTGGTGAATTTATGTCCACTGCCACCCGCAACACCGGGCTGGCGCTTCCGCAGCGCAAATGCGCAATGACACCGCCAGCGTGTGCGCCTTCCGACAGGCGCCCGATACAACAAGACCCCGCATTGCGGGGTCCTGTTGGCAATCACTGCGCTGCGTCGTCGATCAGACGTTGAAGCGGAAATGCAGGATGTCGCCTTCCTGCACGCGGTATTCCTTGCCTTCCAGGCGCAGGCGACCCGCTTCCTTCGCGCCGGCTTCGCCCTTGTACTTGATGAAGTCGTCATACGCGATGGTTTCGGCGCGGATGAAGCCCTTCTCGAAGTCGGTGTGGATGACCGCGGCAGCCTGCGGCGCGGTGGCGCCCTTGCGCACGGTCCACGCACGGACTTCCTTCACGCCTGCGGTGAAGTAGGTCTGCAGGCCGAGCAGGCTGTAGGCTGCGTTGATCACGCGGTTCAGGCCCGGCTCGGTCAGGCCGAGGTCGGCCAGGAACGTATCGCGGTCTTCGTCGTCCAGCTGCGACAGCTCTTCTTCGATCGCTGCCGACACCGGTACCACCTGTGCGCCTTCTTCGGCGGCACGGGCGCGCACCGCATCCAGGTGCGGGTTGTTCTCGAAACCGTCTTCCAGCACGTTGGCGATGTACATCACCGGCTTCAGGGTCAGCAGGAACAGATCGCGCACCAGCGCCTTCTCTTCCTCGTCCAGGCCCGCCGAACGGCCGGCCTTGCCGTCGGCCAGCGCGGCCTGCAGCTTGGCCAGCACCGGCTTGCGTGCCGCTGCGTCCTTGTCGCCGCCCTTGGCCGCACGCTCGGCGCGGTTCAGTGCCTTCTCGACGCTGTCCAGGTCGGCCAGGGCCAGTTCGGTATCGATGGTGTCGATGTCCGAGATCGGGTCGACCTTGTTGTTGACGTGGATGACGTCAGCGTTCTCGAAGCAGCGCACCACGTGGGTGATCGCATCCACTTCGCGGATGTGGGCGAGGAACTTGTTGCCCAGCCCTTCGCCGCTGGCGGCACCGGCCACCAGGCCGGCGATGTCGACGAACTCGACCGCAGTCGGGATGACCTTCTGCGGGTTGATGATCGCTGCCAGTTCGTTCAGACGCGGATCCGGCACCGGCACGATGCCGACGTTCGGTTCGATGGTGCAGAACGGGAAGTTCGCCGCGGCGATGCCCGCCTTGGTCAGCGCGTTGAACAGGGTCGACTTGCCGACGTTGGGCAGGCCGACGATGCCGCATTTGATACCCATGGGTGACAGCTCTCTGGGGTGAAAGTGATTGGGGAAACAGCGGCGTGGGCGCTGCTTTTCCAATCATTCTCCGTACCGACCAACGGTCGGTACCTACCGGTACAATTATTTCGGGGTGTGCAGCCGCTTCATCGCTTCGCTGAAATCGCCCTGCACCGCCAACGGCAGCACGTCGATCGCATCGTCGATGGCGCGCGAGATCAGTACTTCATCGTCCTTGGAGGGGCGTCCCAGCACCCAGCCCACCACGCGGTCCTTGTGGCCGGGATGGCCGATGCCCACGCGCAGGCGATGGAACTTGCCGTGGCCGAGCAACCGGATGGTGTCGCGCAGGCCGTTCTGGCCACCGTGGCCACCGTCGAACTTCAGCCGCGCCACACCGGGCGCCAGGTCCAGTTCGTCGTGGGCCAGCAGGGTTTCCTCCGGCTCGATCTTCCAGAACCGCTGCGCGGCGGTGACCGACTTGCCGCTGAGGTTCATGAAGGTGGCGGGCTTGAGCAGCCACACCGTCTGTCCGGCGATGTCGACCTTGGCGGTCTCGCCAAACAACTTGCTGTCCACGTTCCAGCGTGCACCGGCCTTTTCGGCCAGGGCCTCAACGAAATGAAACCCGGCATTGTGCCGGGTCCGGGCGTGCTCCGATCCGGGGTTGCCCAGACCGACGATCAGTCGCAATCCTGCCATCGTTCCATCCAGATACGGCGCCTGCCCCGAAGGACAGGCGCCGCGGGGTATTACTCGGCCGCTGCTTCTTCAGCGTCGGCAGCGTCCTGCTTGCCGTGCTTGGCAGTGACGATCGCGTCGTCGTGGTCCTTGCCCAGCGCCAGCGCCGGGATTTCCACGCCCTTCGGCAGCTTGATGTCCGACAGGTACACAACGTCGCCAGCCTTCAGCTCGCCCAGGTCGACTTCGATCGACTCCGGCAGGTCCTTCGGCAGGCAGCTGATGGCCACTTCCTTCAGTTCGTGGGCGACCACGACGTCGGCAGCCTTGCCAGCCGGCGAGGTGTCTTCGTTGATGAAGTGCAGCGGAACCGAAGCGGTCAGCTTCTCGTTCTCGTTCACGCGCAGGAAGTCCAGGTGCATGATCAGCTGCTTGAACGGATGGCGCTGCATGTCACGCAGCAGCACCTTCTGCACCTGGCCGTCCAGGTTCAGGTCCAGGATCGAGGCATAGAACCACTCGTTCTGCTGGGCCAGCCAGATTTCGTTGTGGTCCAGGCTGATGGCGACCGGTTCGGCGTTGCCGCCGTACACGATCGCCGGGATCACACCAGCGGTACGCAGGCGGCGGCTCGCACCCTTACGCTGCAGTTCACGCTTGGTGACCTTGATTTCATGGGTCTTCGACATTTTCGACTACTCGGTTGTTGCCTTGCCTTGCGGCTTGGCGGTTGAAGGCACTTCCGCGACCAGAAGTGCCCAGCGTGTCCCTGCCGTTGCCGGCGGGGACGAAAAAATCAATCGACGTACAGCGAGCTGACCGACTCGCCGAAGGCGATGCGGCGCATCGTTTCGGCCAGCATTTCCGCCACGCTCAGCTGGCGGATCTTGCTGCACACCCGCGCGGCGTCCTTCAGCGGGATGGTGTCGGTCACCACCAGCTCGTCGAGCTGGGAGTTGGTGATGTTGTCCACCGCCGGGCCCGACAGCACCGCGTGGGTGCAGTAGGCGGCGACCTTGAGCGCACCGCGCGCCTTCAGGGCAGCGGCAGCGGCGCACAGGGTGCCGGCGGTATCGACGATGTCATCGACCATCACGCAGGTCTTGCCTTCGACGTCACCGATGATGTTCATCACGGTGGAGACGTTGGCGCGCGGACGGCGCTTGTCGATGATCGCCAGGTCGGCGTCATCCAGGCGCTTGGCCACCGCACGGGCGCGGACCACGCCGCCCACGTCCGGCGACACCACGATCAGGTTCTCGGTGCCGTAGGCGCGCCAGATGTCGGCCAGCAGCAGCGGAGAGGCATACACGTTGTCGACCGGAATATCGAAGAAACCCTGGATCTGGTCGGCGTGCAGGTCGACCGTCAGCACGCGATCGGCGCCGGCGGTGCTGAACATCTTCGCCGCCAGCTTGGCGGTGATCGGCACGCGCGAGGAACGCAT
The DNA here is from genome assembly GCF_002750935.1 of Stenotrophomonas sp. LMG 10879. Lineage (NCBI taxonomy): Bacteria > Pseudomonadati > Pseudomonadota > Gammaproteobacteria > Lysobacterales > Lysobacteraceae > Stenotrophomonas > Stenotrophomonas sp. LMG 10879. The sequence continues at coordinate 9,044 of NZ_PEJT01000003.1, read as the reverse complement.
GCGGCGATCCTGGCGCGAATAGCCGAAGTACGGCACCACGGCGGTCACGCTGGCCACCGATGCGCGCTTGAGCGCGTCGATCAGCACCAGCAGTTCCATCAGGTTTTCCGCGCTCGGCGCCGAGGTCGGCTGGATCACGAACACGTCCTGCTTGCGGACGTTCTCTTCGATCTCCACCTGCACTTCGCCATCGGAGAAGTGCGAGACCAGCGCCTTGCCGGGGCGCACTCCCAGTTCCTTGCAGATGTTCTGCGCCAGACGTTTGTTGGCGTTGCCGGAAAAGACCAGCAGGTTCGGGGACTCTTGCATCATGATTGTCTCGGGCGGGGACGAGTGGCGGGGATCCGGTAGCGGCAAGGACCACGTCGGCCCCTGCTGCTGACAACACCGCGGCTGTTCCCACGTCCCGCGCAGATGATGCGCTGGAAGGCGCGGACGCAGCCGCATTGGCAGGGGCGGGAGGATTCGAACCTCCGAATGCCAGGATCAAAACCTGGTGCCTTGGGCCTCTTGGCGACGCCCCTGCATTGATGAATCAGTGTTGCTCGAGTGCATCCAGCAGTGGCGAACGTGCAACGCCCGCAGCCACCCTTGCCCGCAACTCCTTCGACAACTTCGCTCGTCCCTGCTCGGCGGCAGCCTGCGAATCGAACTCGACGAAACAACCACTTCCCGAACCGGTCAGACGTGCCGTGCCGATGTCGCTCAACGCAGCAAGCACCGCCTCGACGGCAGGCTCACGGCGGCGCAGCACCGGTTCGAACACGTTCCCGACCAGCGAGCCGGAAGCGAAGTCCTCTATTTTCGCCTGTGGACTGTCGCGCGTCAAATCCGGATCAGCGAACAGGAGGGGCGTGGGCACATGAACGCCCGGTTCGACCACCACATACCAGGCCTGCGGCAGGGTGATCGGCCGCAGCCGCTCGCCCACCCCTTCGGCCCAGGCGTTGTGACCACGCACGAACACCGGCACGTCGGCGCCGAGGCGCAACCCCAGCGCGGCCAGCGCATCTTCGTCCAGCCCTGCACCCCAGAGGCGGTTCAACACCACTAGCACGGTGGCCGCGTCGGACGAACCGCCGCCGAAACCGCCGCCCGCAGGAACGTGCTTTTCGACGATGATGTCGACACCTTTATCGACATTCGCCGCTTCTTTGAGCATCCGCGCTGCACGAACGGCCAGATCATCGGCCTCGGCGACGCCGGCCAGGCCCTCGCCCTGCCGTCGCACCTGGCCGTCTTCACGCAGGCGCAGGCCGATCCGGTCGCCCCAGTCGAGCAGGCGGAACACCGTCTGCAGCTCGTGGTAGCCGTCGGCACGGCGGCCGGTGATATGCAGGAACAGGTTCAGCTTGGCCGGGGCCGGCCACCAGGACCAGCCCGCGTCATCCCCCCGCGCGTTCATGGTGCGCCCTGGCCCCATTGGTCAACCAGCAGGCGCACCTTGGCGTCGCCATTGACCGCTTCGACCCTGCGCGGCAGGGCCGGCCGACCGGCTTCGGCCGGGTACCAGTCCAGATACTGGATCACCCAGCCCATCTGCTGCATGCGCCGCGGACGGCCATCCGCATCACGATCGATCTTTCCCGGCCCCGCGCTGTCGCCGGCGACCAGCCCGCGTACCCAGTCCGGCAGCTGATTGACCGGAATATCCCAGCCGGTCGCCTCCAGCAGCAGTGCCTGTGCGTCTTCACCCTCGCGCGGACCACCGGCCAGTCCTTCCAGGCGCCCGGCTTCATGGTGGGTATCACCGCTCAACTTCCAGCTCTGGCGGGTCACCGGGGCGCTCAGTTCGACGACATAGCGCTGGCCTTCCTGTTTCCAGTCAATGCGGCCGCTGCCACCGTCCTTGCCCTTGCTGACCGCCACCCGGCCCTGGAAATTCCAGTCCGCTGCCGAACGCACGGCATCCACGCGCGCCGCCTCGGCGGCGGCCGCTTCGGCGGAAACGGTGGTGACCACGGCCGGCGCCGGCGTTTTCTGCCGGCCAACGGTGGTGCAGGCACTCAGGGCCAGGGTCACGGCCACCAGCAACAACGGCCGGATCGTGGAAACACTCATGGATTGAATTTCTCGCGGGCGCGCAGCAGCGCGCGGTTTTCAGGGTCGAGCCTGGCCGCTTCCTCGAAGAAGTGACGGGCTTCATCGTGCTTGCCCAGCACCCACAGCACCTCGCCCACGTGGGCGGCGATTTCCGGGTCCTTGGCCAGCGTCCAGGCGCGGCGCAGCTGCACCAGCGCGTCGGCGTTGCGTCCCAGCCGATACAGCACCCAGCCATAGCTGTCGACGATGGCCGCGTTGTCCGGTTCGGCCACGCGCGCGCGGTCGATCAGTTCGAGCGCTTCCTGGTAGCGGCCAGTACGGTCGGCCAGGGTGTAACCCAGTGCGTTCAGTGCTGGCACGTTCTCCGGCTCGGTCACCAGGATCTTGCGCAGATCGGCCTCGGCGCGGGCGATGTCATCGCGGCGCTCCCAGGCCAGCGCACGGGCATACAACAGGCCGTTCTCGTCCGGATACGCAGCCAAGCCACGGGCCAGTGCATCGATCTCGCCGGGAAGGTCGTCGGCGCGCTGGCGCAGCTCGGCTTCCAGCAGATACGCGTCGCGCCGCACATCGTCATCGACGCCGGCATCGGACTGGATCGCATGCACTTCATCCAGCGCCAGCGACTGCCGGCCTGCCAGCCCCTGCGCATTGGCCGCACGCAGGCGCGCTTCATTCAGCTCATCGCCGCCGGGCACGCTGTGATACCAGTTGACCGCCTCCGGGTAGCGCTTGAGGTACTCGGCGATCTTGCCCAGCAGCAGGCGCTGCGCCGGGTCCGGCTTGGCCGCCTGCCGCGACAGTTCGTTGTACAGGTTGGACAGCGCGGCCTTGTCGCCCTGCTTGGCCAGCAGCGAAGCGCGCATGCCCCAGGTCTGCACATTCTGCGGACCGACCGCCAGCACGCGCTCGGCCGCCGCCGGCTGGCCGAGGCTGTCGTAGGCGATGGCCACCGCATTGCGCAGTTCCGGATCCTGACGGGTCTTCGGTTCCACCCCACGCAGCAGCGACAGCGCCTGCTCGGTCTGTCCGGCCTGCTGCAGCTGGCTGGCCCTCAGCAAAGCGACGCGCGGCTCCTCGGGGAAGCGCTTGACCACCTCGTCGATCATGCGCCGCGCCAGCTCGGGCTTTTCCATGCGCAACGCCAGGCGTCCAAACTCCTGCCAGGCCTCGATCTTCTGGGGAATGGCGTTCGCATCGACCAGCTCGCCCAGCACCTGGGCCGGCACGGCCGGATCGCGGCCGCCGCCGATCAGGGCGCCCAGGGCGAACTTCCAGCCCTCGTCGCCCGGATCCTGCAACAAGGCCTGAAGCTCGCTGCGCGCAGTCTTCACATCGCCCTGGCGCATCGCCAGCGCACCGGCGGCGCTGCGCATCGCCAATGAGCGCGGCGCACGCTGCTGCCACAGGGCCAGGCCCTTGGCCGCGGCATCATCTTCGTTGGCCAGCATGGCGATGCGGGTCGCCCGCTCAGCCAGGCCGGCGTCGCCGTCGGTCTGCTGGGCGGCCTGCAGATACCAGCGCGCGGCCTCGGCCAGCTTGCCCGCCTGCAGGGCGAACTCACCAGCCAGGACCGGCTCCAGCGCCAGTTCCTCAGTCACCGCGGGCCGTGCGGGCGCCTTGGCGGGCACCGCCGCAAGGGCCTGGGCACAGGCCAGAGACAGCAGCAGAACACTGGGGATGCGAATCAATGCGGGCATCGTCGGCATCGGGGCCTTAAAATGTCGTCCAATGGCCAGCAGCTTATCGCAAGCAACTGAACAATGACCCTGTGGGTGCTCGGACTGAATCACCAGACCGCACCGGTGGAACTGCGCGAACGCGCAGCCTTCGCCGGTGACGCGTTGCCGCGCGCGCTCGGTTCGCTGCGCGATACCCCGCAGATCGCCGAGGCGGTGCTGCTGTCCACCTGCAACCGCACCGAGCTGTATGCCGTGGCCGAATCCGCGCAGGCACTGGACCAGTGGCTGCACGCCCAGGCCGGCGACCTGCAGGGCTATCTGTACCAGCACGCCGACGCCGATGCCGTGCGCCACCTGTTCCGGGTGGCGACGGGGCTGGATTCGATGGTGCTGGGCGAGCCGCAGATCCTCGGCCAGGTGAAGGACGCGTGGTCGACCGCGCGCGACCACGGCCTGCTCGGCCAGCGCCTGGACCGGCTGTTCCAGCAGACGTTCTCGGTGGCCAAGCGCGCGCGTACCGATACCCAGGTCGGCGCCAACCCGGTATCGGTGGCCTCGGCGGCGGTGCGCCTGGCGCAGAACGCCTTTGCCCGCCTGGATGATTCCACCGTGCTGCTGGTCGGCGCTGGCGAGACCATCGAACTGGCCGCGCGCCACCTCAGCGAAGGCAAGGTGCGGCGTCTGCTGATCGCCAACCGCACCCTCGCCCACGCGCAGGAACTGGCCAGCCGCCATGGCGGCGTGGCGCTGCCGCTGACCGAACTGGAGCGCCACCTGGCCGAGGCCGACGTGGTGTTCTCGGCCACCGCCGCCCGCGAACCGGTGATCCACCGTGCCGCGGTGGCCAACGCCCTGCGCGCGCGCCGGCACAAGCCCATGCTGCTGTTCGACCTGGCCGTGCCGCGCGACATCGAGGCCGACGTTGCCAGTCTCAACGATGCGTTCCTGTACACCGTGGACGATCTCGAGCGCGCGGTGGAAGACAACCGCCGCAGCCGCCGCGAGGCCGCCGCCGAAGCGGAGACGATCATCGACCTGCAGGTCTCGCGCTTCGTCGAAACCCTGCAGGCCAGTGCCCACCAGGCACCGCTGCGACAGCTGCGTGCCTTCGGCGAGGCCACCCGTGCCGAACTGCTGGAACGCGCGCGCCAGCAGCTGGCCAACGGCAAGCCGGCCGACGAAGTGCTGGAACTGCTTGCCCACGGCTTGACCAACCGCCTGCTGCACCCGCCGACCGCCGCCCTGCGCGCGGCCGCGCTCAGCGGCGATGCCGACCTGACCCGCGCCGCCGAGCGCCTGTTCCCGGCGACGCCGGGTTACCGCCACCCACCTGTGAGAACCGATGACGCCGACCCTGCGCCGTAAGTTGGAAGCGCTGGCCGAGCGCCGCGAAGAACTGGAACGTCTGCTCGCCGAACCGGAGGTGGTCGCCAACAACGCGCGCTTCCGCGATCTGTCGCGCGAATTTTCCCAGCTCGAACCGATCGCCACCGCACTGGCCGATGAAGCACGCGCCAAGGCCGACCTGGCTGCGGCCGAAAGCATGCGTGCGGACCCGGACCTGCGCGAGCTGGCCGACGAGGAAATCGCCGCCGCGCAAGCCCGCCTGCAGGAACTGGAGCAGGAGTTGGCACTGCTGCTGGTGCCGCGCGACCCGCGCGATGAAGGCAACCTGTTCCTGGAAGTGCGCGCCGGCACCGGCGGCGACGAGGCGGCGATCTTCGCTGGCGACCTGTTCCGCATGTACGCCCGCTACGCCGAGCGACAGGGCTGGAAGGTCGAGATCGAATCGGACAATCCCGGCGAACATGGCGGCTACAAGGAAGTGGTGGCACGCGTGGTTGGCCGTGGCGCGTTCTCGCGCCTGAAATTCGAATCGGGCACGCACCGCGTGCAGCGCGTGCCGGCCACCGAATCGCAGGGCCGCATCCACACCTCGGCGGCCACCGTGGCGATCATTCCGGAAGCCGACGAAGTCGATGAGATCGTCATCAACCCGGCTGACCTGAGAGTCGACACCTACCGTTCTTCCGGCGCCGGCGGCCAGCACGTCAACAAGACCGAATCGGCGATCCGCATCACCCACGTGCCCAGCGGCGTGGTGGTCGAATGCCAGACCGAGCGCAGCCAGCACGCCAACCGGGACAAGGCGATGAAACGCCTGAAGGCGCAGCTGCTCGATGCCGAGCGCCAGCGCCATGACGCGGCGCAGGCCGAATCACGGCGCCTGCAGGTCGGCAGCGGCGACCGCAGCCAGCGCATCCGCACCTACAACTTCCCGCAGGGCCGCATCACCGACCACCGCGTGGAAGGGCTGACCCTGTACGACCTGCCCAACGTGTTGGCCGGCGACCTGGACCCGCTGCTGCAGCGATTGAGCCACGAGCACCAGGTCGACGCCCTGGCCCAGCTTTCGGCCGGCTGACCCGCATGTCGGCCTGGCAGCAGCGGCAGCAACTGCAGCAGGCGATCACGCGCCAGCCCGGCGACTTCGTTGCCTGGGTGATGCTCGCCGACCTGGAACTGGAAGCCGGCGACATTGCGGCCGGCGAGCAGGCCGCGCGACGCGCGCTGCAGCTGCGACCCAATCATCCTGAAGCACTGGCCCGGCTGGGCCGGGTAGCGTGGATGGCAGGAGCGCATGCTGATGCCGCCACGCTGCTGGGCCAGGCCTCCGCGCTGGCGCCGGAGCACCCGGGCATCGCGTTGTGGCTGGGGCACGCGCTGGAAGATGCCAACGATGCAGAAGGTGCATCGGCAGCCTATCGCCGTGCGCATGCACTGATGCCCGAAGAGCCGTACATCGCCGCACAGCGCCTCGCCTGGCAGCGTCGCCTGTGCGATTGGCAGGACGTGGATGCGCTGGCCAGCCAGGTGCGTGGCGCGCTTGCATCGGGCCAGGGCGTGGTTGAGCCCTTCGCGTTCCTCAGCGAAGACGCCAGCGCGGCCGAACAGCTGGCTTGTGCGCGTGCGCGCGCGGCCGCTGTCGCTGCTGCGGTGCGGCCACTGCCGCTGGTGAAGCTGCGCGAACGGGGTCCACTGCGCGTGGGCTTCCTGTCCAACGGGTTCGGCGCTCATCCCACCGGATTGCTGACGGTGGCGCTGCTGGAGCACATGGGCCAGGACCCGTCCCTGCAGCTGCATCTGTTCGCGCTCAACGCCGACGATGGCAGCCGCATCCGCCAACGCCTGCAGAGCGCCACCCGGCTGCATGACGTGGCGGGATTGCGCCATGCCGATACCGCCGCGCGCATCCGTGCACAGGGCATCGACCTGCTGTTCGACCTGCGCGGCTGGGGCGGCGGCGGCACACCGGAAGTACTGGCGATGCGCCCTGCCCCGCTGCAGCTCAACTGGCTGGCCTACCCCGGCACCTCCGGTGCGCCGTGGCTGGAGGCAGTGATCGGTGACAGCTTCGCGCTGCCGCCCTCGCTGGAAGCGCACTACAGCGAACGTGTGCTGCGCCTGCCGCGTGCGTTCCAGCCGTCGGACAACACCCGCGTGCTGGAGCCGGCACCGGACCGCGCGGCGTGCGGGCTGCCTGCGCAGGGCACGGTATTCTGCTGCTTCAACAACAGTTACAAGCTCAACCCGCGCAGCATCGGCCGCGCGTTCGCGGTGCTGCAGGCCGTACCCGGCAGCGTGCTGTGGCTGTTGTCCGGCCCCGGCCAGGCCGATGCGCGGCTGCGTGCCGCCGCGCAGGCAGCAGGACTCGATCCGGCGCGTCTGGTGTTCATGGCCAAGCTGCCGCATCCGCAGTATCTGGCCCGCTATCAGTTGGCCGACCTGTTCCTGGATACGAACCCGTACAACGCGCACACCACCGCGTCGGATGCACTGTGGGCGGGCTGCCCGGTACTGACCTGCCCCGGCGCCACCTTCGCCGCGCGCGTGGCCGGCAGCCTGAACCATCAGCTGGGTCTAGAGCACATGAACGTCGCCGACGACGCGGCGTTCGTCGCCACCGCAAGCGCACTCGGCAACGATCCGACCGCCTTGGCCGCAGTGCGCGCCGAACTGGCGCAGGCACGCGAGCGCAGTGGCCTGTTCGACATGGCAGCTTTCGCGCGTGATCTGTCCGCACTGCTGCAGCAGCTGGCCCGCGAACAGGGCTGGCAGGGCCTCGACACGCCCTGACCTCGCCCTGCGCTACGCTCGGGCTTCCTTCCCGCGTGGTATGACGATGGCCAAGCTCAAGCGCAAGGAATACGACGAACTGCTGCAGCCGCTGCAGCTGGAACTGGCGGCGATGGCACGCTGGGTGCAGCACAGCGGACAACGCCTGCTGGTGCTGTTTGAAGGACGCGATACCGCCGGCAAGGGTGGCGCGATCCAGACCATCAGCGAGCACCTCAACCCACGCCAATGCAGGGTAGTGGCGCTACCCAAACCCACCGACCGCGAAGCCACGCAGTGGTACTTCCAGCGCTACGCCTCGCATCTTCCGGCTGCCGGCGAGATCGTGCTGATGGACCGCAGCTGGTACAACCGCGCCGGCGTTGAACGGGTGATGGGCTACTGCAGCGAGACCGAGTACCAGCAGTTCCTGCGCCAGGCGCCGGTGTTCGAACAGCTGCTGGTGGATGACGGCATCCTGCTGTTCAAGTACTGGTTGTGCGTGGACCAGGAGCAGCAGGAAAAGCGCTTTGCCGAACGCCATGTCGATCCGCTGAAGGGCTGGAAGCTGTCACCGGTGGACCTGAAGTCACGCAGCAAGTACAGCGCGTACACCGAAGCGCGCGAGGCGATGTTGCGCGCCACCCATCGCGACGGTGCGCCGTGGACGCTGGTGGATTTCAACGACCAGCGGCTGGGCCGCCTGACCCTTGCCCGCAACCTGCTGGACCGGCTGCCGGACACGCGGGTCGATGCACCGTTGCCGGAGCTGCCGAAGCTGAAGGGCAAGCTGCATCGCGAGCACTACGATGTACTGAAGCCGATAGAGGACTTCCCGGTCAAGGACTGAGGTAGGTTCGGCAGGGCTGCGCCCTGCACCTGCTACCGGCAAAGGCAACTGCCGAAGCAATGGCCGAAGCGGTATTCCGGGGGATGGCGAGGCGGTGTCGGAGTGCGGGGACGCCGCAAGTACGTCCTTGTAGCAACTGTGTTTGCAGGAGGAGCTTCGGCCCTTCCTGCAGACGGGCACGGTAGTGCCGGCCGCTGGCCGGCAGCCTCTGGATGTACGCACGCACTGACGTCAGGCGGGGATCGGTCCGCTCTGGGCGTCACGCATGCGGGCGTTGAGGATCACCAGCATCTTCCGCATCACCGCCACGATGGCTACTTTGGCCTCCTTGCCGCGCGCCCGCAGGGAGCGGT
>NZ_PEJT01000032.1:0-281 GCF_002750935.1 Stenotrophomonas sp. LMG 10879 | reverse complement strand
CCACTGCCCGTCCCATTCTCGCTTCGTACTCCAGCCCGACCGGCCCAGCCCTTAGAGCCACTCCTTTTCCCGAAGTTACGGATCTAATTTGCCGACTTACCTTACCTACATTGTTCTATCGACTAGAGGCTGTGCACCTTGGAGACCTGCTGCGGATATGGGTACGGTCTGGCACGAAAGTCACCATGTCTCCCTCGGATTTTCAAGGGTCGACGGAAGTGCCCCGGACATCGCAAGAGCCGCGATGCTTTACGGGAACAACATCCCTATCTCCGGGCAAG
>NZ_PEJT01000031.1:0-289 GCF_002750935.1 Stenotrophomonas sp. LMG 10879 | reverse complement strand
GCACGATGTCGTCGCGCTCGACGGTGCGGGCGCGGATGCGGTCGATGAGGGTGAATTCGGCCAGGGACATGGGGGCGTTCTGCTTTCTTGTAGAGCCGGGCGATGCTCGGCTGCAGTTGGATCACGCGCCGCACTGCCGGACGCGACCGTGCGCTCCACGGTGAGCCGAGCATGGCTCGGCTCTACAGGAATCTGGTCAGTGACCCGATTCGACCGTGCGCCATTACACGGCGGCACCATCAAGCGCGCCGTTGACGTAGGTGTGGCCATGTTCGGAACCGAAGCGCTT
>NZ_PEJT01000030.1:0-301 GCF_002750935.1 Stenotrophomonas sp. LMG 10879 | reverse complement strand
GCACCCGCAGAGGCTGGAGCAACAGCCGAAGCAACAGCAACAGCGAGCATTCCGTGGGATGGCGGGGTGGGCCCGGTTGCGGGGGACGCTGCAAGTACGTCCATGTAAGCTCGGTCGCGCCATCCATGGCGCTTACACCCCCGCAACCGGACCCACCCCGCCTTCGACAGTTTCCCGCGATCTGTTGGAATGGCACGGCCTGCCTTTGGTCGGTGTCGACCTTGGTCGACACGGATCTGACCCCAGAATTTCATTCGATATCTGAAAGAGATCCATCCACGCATGGCGCGGATCTACTGGC